>SFOK01000072.1 GCA_004552395.1 Bacteroidales bacterium
CGAGTTCGTCCATCTTGGCTTTCTTCAGACAGATACCTTTGTTTTTGAGGCATTTGCAGATTTTGCTGCGTGTGTCTTTACCTTTCTCGGGGGCTAAAAGAAGACCTACTGCGGCGCCGGCTACAGCTCCGCCTACTACTGCCATAATAATGTGAATGGGTTTCATAATCGTGAGTTTTATTTAGTTAAAGTTTTTCTTATTTCCGGTACTAAGGATTTTGTGTCCCGAAGGCTCCTGTTTCCGATATGCCTCGGTTCACCTTTCTTTACCTTTCGTTTGCATTTATAACGTATTTACCCCCTGCAATTGTTTATTTCCCTCCTAGAAAATTTTCATCACTTTTCGCCCATAGCCTGATAATATACCTGCGAAAGCTCTACGACCGCAATTTTTAGGCAGAAAATCAGTTATTATATAGATAGGGTTGCCGCTTCCCGACACGGATGCCGGCCCCGGAGACTCTTCTCACTCACAGATTACACATGAACAGCAAAAACATACAGATAAAAGGAGCCCGGGTAAACAATCTCAAGAACATCGATCTGGAGATTCCTCGCAACAAATTCATAGTCATCACCGGTGTGAGCGGTTCGGGCAAATCGTCGCTCGCCTTCGACACGCTCTACGCCGAGGGACAGCGGCGCTACGTTGAGTCGCTCTCGGCTTACGCACGGCAGTTTCTGGGCCGTATGCAGAAGCCGGAGTGCGACTATATCAAGGGGTTGCCGCCGGCAATTGCCATAGAGCAGAAAGTCAGCACGCGCAACCCGCGCAGTACAGTGGGTACATCCTCGGAGATCTACGACTACCTGCGTATGCTCTTCGCCCGCGTAGGCCATACTATCTCGCCGGTCAGCGGCCGCGAGGTCAAAAAAGAGACTATCGACAATATCGTCGACTCTGTTTCGTCTCTCCCGGAAGGGACCCGCATAGCCGTGCTCACGGAGATCTCTCTCCCGGCCGGACGCAAGCTCGAACAGCAGCTCGACATATACCGCCAGGAGGGTTACAGCCGCCTCGAACGCGACGGCGAGTTCCTGGAGATCAACGACCTGCTCGACGATAAGGCGGCCCTGAAGAAGGCGCGCCCCAAGCAGCTGCATCTGCTCATAGACCGTCTGGCCGTCAGCTCCGACAGCGACGAGATAAGCCGTCTGGCCGACTCGCTTGAGACGGCCTACTTCGAAGGCCACGACGAGTGCATCGTCAAGATATGGAACCCGGACCGCACCGTGGAGGAACGCCGCTATTCAAAGCGCTTCAGTGCCGACGGCATTGATTTCCCGGAGCCCACGGACCTCATGTTCAATTTCAACAATCCTTACGGTGCATGCCCCACTTGCGAAGGTTTCGGCAAGGTGCTCGGTATCGACGAGAATCTTGTGGTGCCTGACCGCACGCTCTCTGTCTACGAGGATGCTGTGCAGTGCTGGCGCGGCGAGAAGATGAGTGAGTGGAAACATGAGCTCGTGCGCCTCGCATCGCGCTACGGATTCCCTATCCACACCCCCTACGCCCGCCTCACCAAGGAGCAGCGCGATTTTCTCTGGCACGGCAAAGGATCATGGAACGGCATCGACGGCTTCTTCAAATGGGTGGACCAGAACCAGTATAAGATTCAGTACCGAGTGCTCAAGGCCCGCTACCGCGGCAAGACGGTCTGCCCGGAATGTGGCGGCTCGCGTCTGCGCAAGGAGGCGCAGTATGTGAAGGTGGGCGGCCACAGCATCGGCGAGCTCGTCAGGATGCCGGTCTCTGAGCTTAGAATCTTCTTCCGCGACCTGCAGCTCTCCGAGAGCGAGACCAGGATCGCTCAGCGACTTCTCACCGAGATACGCAACCGTCTCGGCTTCCTCGACGACGTGGGCCTCGGCTACCTCACCCTCGACCGCCTCTCCAACACTCTCTCGGGCGGCGAGAGCCAGCGCATCAACCTGGCTACCTCGCTCGGTTCCAGCCTCGTGGGCTCGCTCTATATCCTCGACGAGCCCTCCATCGGCCTGCATCCGCGCGACACCGACCGGCTTATCCGTGTGCTCCGGCAGCTCAGGAACCTTGGCAACACGGTGGTGGTGGTTGAACACGACGAGGAGATCATGCGCATGGCCGACTATATAATCGACATTGGCAGGGATGCCGGACGTCTGGGCGGCAATATCGTTTTCAGCGGCACTCTCGGCGACGCTCTGAGCCATCCGGAGCAGGCGCCCGACTCCTACACCATCTCGTACCTCACGGGCCGCGAGAAGGTCTCCTACGACCCTCTGCGCAAGCCGTGGAAGAAGTCGGTGACGGTCCACGGCGCCATGGAGAATAATCTCAAGGGTATCGACGTGGGGTTCCCGCTCGGCGTCATGACGGTGGTCACGGGCGTGAGCGGCTCGGGAAAATCCACTCTGGTGCGCGAGGTCCTCTACAAGGCTCTCCTGCGGCATTTCGGCGAACCCACCGACGCTCCGGGCGCCCACAAGAAGCTCTCGGGCAACCTCTCCGACATAGCCAGGGTGGAGTTCGTGGACCAGAACCCCATAGGCACTTCATCGCGCTCCAACCCGGCCACTTACCTCAAGGCGTTCGACGAGATACGTCAGCTCATGGCCTCCATGCAGGGCGCCAAGCAGATGGGCTACACACCGGCGTTCTTCTCGTTCAATGCCGACGGAGGCCGCTGCGAGGAGTGCAAGGGCGAAGGCGTCACCACTATCCCCATGCAGTTCATGGCCGATATACGCATACCTTGCGAAGCGTGCGGCGGCAAACGTTTCAAGCACGACATCCTGGAAATCGAATACCGAGGCATGAACATCGCCGACATTCTCGACATGACGGTGGACCGCGCCATCGAATTCTTCGGCAAGGAGAGCAACAGCTCCACCCGCAAGATCCTCAGGCGTCTGCAGCCGTTGCAGGACGTCGGCCTCGGCTACGTGAAGCTCGGCCAGTCGAGCTCCAAGCTTTCGGGCGGCGAGAGCCAACGCGTCAAGCTGGCGAGCTTCCTGGCTCAGGAATCGCCCGAGCCTACCCTCTTCATCTTCGACGAGCCCACCACGGGCCTCCATTTCCACGACATTGCCACTCTGCTCGACTCGCTACGGCGCCTCATCGACAAGGGCCACACTGTGCTTATCATCGAACATAATCTCGATGTGATCAAGGCGGCCGACTGGGTTATCGACATAGGCCCTGAGGGAGGCGAGGCCGGCGGCTCGCTCGTGGCTGCCGGCACTCCCGAACAGATTGCCGCCACTGAGAGTTCCTACACGGGCCGCTACCTCCGCGACAAACTCGACGCCTCGCCGGGGCCGAAGTAAACAGCGCCGAAATACCACCGCCTCCTCTCTCCGATATCTGCCTTATAAACAGCCCTTTCAGAACCTACAAAATACGTCCGCTGATATGAAAAAAGCGTTCTACATTCTGATCATAGTCTTTGCCGCAGCTGCCGTTGCTTCGTGCGGCGAGAAGTCGAAGCAGAGCAAGCCAGACAGTCGGCAGACAGCCGAACTGTGCCGCCGCATCGTGGATCTCTACAACTGCTATTCCGACACGCTGGAGCTCTACACCGACTCTGCCTCGATCGACTCCATAGCCTGTATCTTCGACGACCGCCTGCGGCGCCTGTACCTCGAATTCCCGGCCGGCCTCGATGCCAACCTCTCCGAAGCGGAGAACGATTCCATTTGGCGTGTGGCTCAGCGCTACATCCGTCTGCGCAGCCGCATGTTCGCTCACCCGGCCGACTCCTTGGTCGCCGACTCCTTACCGACCGATTCGCTTCCTGGCGCTCCGGCCCGCGTCCCGGCTCCGGCCGCCGCTCCGGTCCGCTGAGAAAGATTGTTGCGCGTGCGGGGATTTTTTTGTAACTTCGCGACTGATACCAAGCGTCTGCTTCTTCGGCAGGCAAATATATAGTCATGAACATCAAGCAGCTTACCGGCGGCGTCTTTTACGTGGGCGTCAACGACCGCACTACGGTGCATTTCGAAGGACTTTGGGATCTTCCCAAAGGTGTCAGCTACAACTCTTATATCGTGGCCGGAGAGAAAACGGCCCTCATCGACACGGTGGCTATCGGCAGCATCGGCGAGTATCTCGCCAACGTGCTCAGTGTCACCGACTCGGTGGATTATCTGATCGTGAACCACATGGAGCCTGACCATTCTGGCGCTCTGCCGGAGATCGCAGCCCGCTTCCCGGGCCTCCGTATCGTGGCCGACAAGATCGCCATCGGCATGATCAAGGGCTTTTACGGCATCACGGACGAAAGCCGTTTTCTGGAAGTAAAAGACGGCGACACGCTCGATCTGGGCGGCGGCAAACTCCTCTCTTTCCACCTCACTCCTATGGTGCACTGGCCGGAGACTATGATGACTTATCTCGCCTCGGAACAGATGCTCTTCTCTGGCGATGCTTTCGGCACTTTCGGCGCGCTCAACGGGGCCGTGACGGACGACCGCTGCGATGTGGATTACTATGAGGCTGAGATGCGCCGGTACTACGCCGCTATCGTGGGCAAATACAGTCCGTTCGTACAGAAGGCCCTCAAGAAGCTCGCCGGACTCCCGCTCGGCTACATCTGCTCGACCCACGGCCCTGTCTGGCACCGCGAGATAGCGCGTATCGTCGACATTTACGACCGCATGAGCCGACAGGAGACCGAGGAGGGCGTGGTGATCGTCTACGGCTCCATGTACGGCAACACGGGCAAGCTTGTCGACTCTCTCGCCGTGGCTATGAATCAGGAGGGCGTAGACAAGGTGCGGGTCTTCAACGCAGGCGAGACGGGCCTGAGCTTTATCCTCTCGGAGGTGTGGCGCTACAAGGGCCTTATCGTAGCCTCTCCCACATACAGCATGGATCTCTTCCCGCCCGTCGAGGCGTTCATGAAGGCTATCGAGATACGCGAGATGAAGAATCATGTAGGCGCTGCTCTCGGCTCGTTCGCCTGGGCTCCGGGCATTGCTGCCAAAAAGATCGAGGAGCGCATGGCAGCTCTCGGTATGCCGCTCGTCGGCCGATATTCAATGAAGATGGCACCCGACGCTTCTTCGGATACCGCACTCAAACAGATTGCCGTCGAAATGGCTGCGGCCGTTAAAGCGTGATGTCTAAACCCGTTTCGGATCTTATATCTCCTGTGGAGACACACCCCTGGGAGCCGTTCATACCCGATGGTGCCAGGGTGCTCATTATGGGCACCTTCCCTCCGGGCCGCCACCGCTGGAGCATGGATTTCTATTACCCGAACCGCACCAACGACTTCTGGAAGATGTGCGGGCTGCTTTTCTCGGGCGACCCGGCTGCGCTGCTTCTTCCGGGGTCGAAGGACTTCGACCCTGACAAGATCAGGCGGCTGCTCACGGAGAAAAAGATTGCCCTTCACGACACTTGCCACAAGATACGCCGGTTGCGCGGCAACGCCTCCGACAAGTATCTGGAGATAGTGGAGCCGGTGGACCTTCGCTCGCTCCTCGACCGTATGCCTCTCTGCTCCACGATAGCCACTACGGGAGAGAAAGCGGCCGGTGTGGTGGCCTCTCTCACCGCGACAGAGCCTCCCGCCATGGGCGCGTGGACTCAAGGAGATCTCACCTCTGACCCAAGGCAGCTCACGATATGGCGTATGCCCTCCACAAGCCGCGCCTATCCGCTCCCTCTCGAAAAGAAAGCCGAATATTACGCGCTCCTCTTCCGCTCCTGCGGTGTGCTCCCCTGAGCGGGCCGGCGCCTCCTAATCAGTAACTTAACAGTAAAGAATGGAAACACTTTTACTTCAGATACCCGATGCTCAAGGCATTTTCAACTATTTTGTGGAGAATGCCAGCTATCTGTTTGTATTCATCTTCATGGTGATCGAGAGTTCGTTCATCCCCTTCCCTTCGGAAGTGATCGTGCCGCCTGCCGTCTATCTGGCTTGCGTCAACACCGGCGCCGGAGCCTCCATGAGCCCTTATGTGGTGGTGATTGTGGCCACACTCGGTGCGCTCGTGGGCGCCTATATAAACTATTTCCTGGCTCTCTGGATTGGCAAACCTGTTGTCTACAGTTTCGCCGATTCGAGGATAGGCCATGCCTGTCTTCTGAACCGGCAGAAGGTGGAGAAAGCAGAGAAATATTTCGCCGACCACGGCGCCGCCTCCACATTCATAGGCCGTCTGATTCCGGCTGTTCGTCAGCTCATCTCCATACCGGCGGGCCTCTCGCGCATGAACCTGCTCAAATTCTCAGTCTTCACCTTTGCCGGTGCACTGATCTGGAACAGCGTGCTCGGCGCTCTCGGTTGGTGGCTATCCACAACAGTGCCGGTGGACCAGCTCTTCACAAGCATAGAGAAGTACAATAAATATCTCTCCTGGGCGGGTCTGGCGCTTCTGCTCATCTGCGTGGCTTTAATTGTCTACAAGGCCTGCTCGCGCAAGCATAAAGAAGCCGAGTGATTTCCCACCTTTTCCCTTAAACCCAAAAGACTAACCCCGCATAACCCTGCATACAATGGAAGTATCCCCCTCGCTGCTGTCAGCCAATTTCGCCAACATCCTGCCCGATCTGGAAATGATCAACTGCTCGCAGGCCGATTATCTGCATCTCGATGTGATGGACGGCGTGTTCGTGCCCAACATATCTTTCGGCTTCCCGGTCATGAAAGCCGTGGCCAAGCATTGCAGTAAGCCGCTCGACGTGCATCTCATGATTGTGGAACCGCAGAAATGGATCTCTCAGGTGCGCGACCTCGGCGCCGAGTATATGAATGTGCATCAGGAGGTCTGCCCGCATCTTCACTCTGTGGTGCAGCAGATACACCGCGCCGGCATGAAGGCGGCCGTGACGCTCAACCCTGCCACTCCGGTGGCTACCCTCACCGACATTGTCGAGGATCTCGACATGGTGCTTCTCATGAGCGTCAACCCGGGCTTCGGCGGTCAGCCTTTCATTGAGCACACGCTCAAGAAGACCCGCGCACTGCGCTGCCTCATCGATGAGACGGGCTCCCACGCCAAAATCGAGATCGACGGAGGCGTCAACCGCGAGACGGCTCCGGGACTGGCCCAGGCGGGTGCCGATATACTCGTGGCGGGCAGCTATGTCTTCGGCGCCCCTGACCCTTTGGACCGCATCGCTTTCCTCAAAAATCTGTAACTCATCTACCTTCAAATGGCTTATAACATACTCGAAATCCGCGATGTGTGCAAGGCGTATGGCGAACACAAGGCTCTTGACCACGTTTCCCTGAACGTGGAGCAAGGATCAGTGTTCGGTCTGCTCGGTCCCAACGGAGCCGGAAAAACCACCCTTCTGCGCATCATCAACTCCATACTCGTCCACGACTCCGGCTCGGTGCTCATCGACGGTCTTGAAGCCGCTCTCGGCAAGACGTCCCATCTGCTCGGATATATGCCTGAGGAGCGCGGACTGTATCCCAAAATGCGTGTAGAGGAGCAGATACTCTTCTTCGGCCAGCTCAAGGGGCGCGACAAAGCCTCGCTCGTCAAGCGCATGAACGAATATACCGACATATTCCAGATCTCCCGGCAGGATCGCCATCGCAAGGTGGAAGAGCTCTCTAAGGGTAATCAACAGAAGGTGCAGATAATTTCCACCATAGTCCACGATCCCAAACTGATCATCCTCGACGAACCATTCAGCGGTTTCGACCCGATCAACGGCCAATTGCTCTCTGACCTCATAGAACGTCTCCACGAGCATGAGGCTACAATCATACTCTCGAGCCATAACATGCCGGCTGTGGAGGATATGGCCTCCCATGTAGCTTTGGTGAACCACGGACGACTGCTCATCAACGGCCAACTCGACGACATTAAGGAGAGCAACAAACCCGGCACACTCGAACTCGTCACTGCCTCAGAGCTCGCCATCCCTACGGCCCTCGCCTCAGGCGCGATAGCCGATCTGCAGGCCGTGCAACCGCGCGACAAACGTCGCGGCTTCCACTATCTGCTTCGCCCCGCCGCAGGACGACGCAACAATGAGGTGCTCGACTCCATAGCCATGCAGAGCGATATCCTCTACTTCGCCGAGAGCCTCCCCTCGCTCGCCGACCTATTCATCAAGTTCGTGGCCGATTCCGAAAGCAAAGCCGCTCCGGCCGATTATCAAACCCTCACAACAGAAAGCAACAATGCAATCTAAACTTTGGCTCCTTATACGCAAAGAATACCTCGGCGATATACGCTCCCGCTCATTTTGGATCACGACCTTCCTCACCCCTCTGCTTATAGTAGGTTTCGGAGCTTTTATCGGTTACCTCTCCTCGCAATCGGAATTCATGCACAGCTCGCAGCCCAACTCCGACTATGAGATGAGCGCCGAACAGGGCGTCGGCATGATGTCAGGCATATTTCTCGTGATTTTTATCATGATGTACGGTGCCATGATCTTCAATAAGGTAAAGACCGAAAAGACCAACCGTATAGTTGAAGTACTCGTATCCTCCATACCCGGACGCACCATCATGATCTCCAAAGTAATCAGCGTGGCACTCTTCGGCCTCACCCAGATGGTGGTGTGGGCGTTTCTGATTGCCGGACTTATCTTCACGATACACCTTTTCATGCCCGTGGCTTTCGATCTGAGCATCTTCTTCAATCCGACAGCACTAAAACTCCTCGGCATAGCTCTGCTCTACTTCATGGGAGGCTTCCTCTTCTTCGGCAGTCTATATGCGGCCTGCGGAGCACTCACCGACAAGAACAACGAGGTGAACGCGCGCTGGGCTTACGACATCATCGACGACGGAACGGGCAGGCTGTGGGTAGCTGCCTACAGCGGCGGCATTTTCATCGTGTCAAAAAAGAGGCTGACGGGCTGCGGCGAGTTTGTGGTCGCCGACAATATCATAAGTTTCGACCGCGGAGCTTCAAAGAACGTGTGGGTGCGACAGCTGGCCAAGGACGGCAACGGACACGTATGGGCAAGGACCGCCGACGGCCTCGAACGCATCGACATCGCGACGCTGAAAGTGACCACCGTCAGCAAGACTCCCCCGGGACGCATGGCTGCCGACCGGCACGGCAACATCTGGACCGCCAACACCGGCGAGCTGACGTGCTACGGCCCGTCAGGCTCCATCCGCCACTTTCCGTACGGCATGAACAACGAGGACGTGGAGGCCGTCGCCCTCTGCGACATCGACGGCAAGATGTGGGTCTGCACGAGCGACGAGTGCAT
>SFOK01000073.1 GCA_004552395.1 Bacteroidales bacterium
TAAAACAGGCTTCAAACAACGGTCAGACACCGCGTCATTACTTGGATTTTCCAAGTCTTCTTCTCCGGTCAAGTTCCTCTTTTATCTTCTGGGCCTCCTCGTAGTTCTCTTTTTCGACAGCTTCTGCAAGGAGTGCCTCAAGTTTTTCATCGGTCATAACCGATATGGAGCCGGGATGTTTTTTCACCATCGGTTTATGCGAATAAGCTTCGGTCCGCTCAACCGCAACTTCCGAAAGCACTTTCTCGGTGGTATAGATCGGCACACCCATGCGTATGGCCAGGGCTATCGCGTCGCTCGACCGGGAATCGATACTCAGTTCGCGTTCGCCGTCGGTAAGGTTGAGATCTGCCGCAAATATTCCGCCTTCTATACGTTTTATGTCTATGTCGATGAGGCGCAGTCCGTACGCGCGCATCACATTTACAAAAAGATCGTGGGTGAGCGGACGCGGAGGTATGATCTCCTGCAGTTTGCACTCTATGGACTGTGCCTCCGATGCGCCTATGATTATCGGAAGCCTTCTGTCGGAACCCTCTTCCTCAAGTATAAGTGCGTAGACACCGGATTCGATCTGATTGTATGTGATGCCAATCAGGTTCAGTTTTCTGCGGTTATCATTATCTTTCATGCTTTGGCTTTGCTTTGCTTTGACTAAGGATATATCGGTCTTTTCATGCCTCGCGTGTGCAATTTCCGTCGGCCGGATCTGCCGGATGCGGAGCGTCTTTGCGGTTCTTATGCCGGCGGTTGAGCTGACGGTTGATCACGGCGCTGCCCAGACAATACCGCTTGTCGGGAGTATATATGATGGCGAACTGGCCCGGAGCTATCCCCTGTATCTCGTCGGCCGATTCTACGCGGTAGGTTTCGCCGTCGGGCTGACGGGTGAGGATACCTTCCGTGAAACGCGGGTTATGCCGGTTCTTGAAGGTGATGCGGATGTGGGGATGCGTGCCTGTCAGTTCCGAATCGGCCTGCGCGGCTCCGAGCACTTCGGGATGCTGGAACGGATCCACGGAGAGCCAGTGCATCTCCCCGACCTCAAACAGATTGCCGTAGGACTTCTCTGCCTCGAACCCGTGGCTCACGTACACGGCATTGTCACGGACGTTCTTGCGTACTACATACCACGGGCCGCCGCTCATATTCAGTCCTTTGCGCTGACCTATGGTATGGAACCAATACCCTTCGTGCTCCCCTATCTTGCGGCCGGTCTCTATCTCGATTACCGGACCTTTGCGGGTGCCCAGCTGACGGCGCAGGAAGTCGTTGTAGTTGATCTTGCCCAGGAAACATATCCCTTGCGAGTCTTTGCGCCCGGCGTTGGGAAGTCCGGCCTCTTCGGCTATGCGGCGTACCTCCTTCTTGGGAAGGTCGCCCAGGGGGAACAGAAGATGACTGAGCTGCTTCTGCGAAATGCGTGCCAGAAAATCGGTCTGATCCTTGACGGGGTCGGCAGCGGTGCCCAAGTAATATATGCCGTCGCGCTCCTCCACACGGGCGTAATGCCCGGTGGCGGTCTTGTCGAACTTGCAGCCCACGCGCTCCTCGAAATATCCGAATTTGATTATCTTGTTGCACATCATGTCGGGATGCGGCGTCAGGCCTGCCTTCACGGTGTCGAGCGCATACTTCATCACATTGTCCCAGTATTCCTCGTGCAGCGGCACTATATCGAGCGGCAGCCCGTATTTATGCGCTATCAGGGTGCAGAGCTCTATATCCTCCTCGGCCGAACAGTCGCCTTCGCCGTTGTCTGTGCCTATGCGTATGTAGAACAGGTGCAGGTCGTGGCCCTCCTTGTAAAGCTTGTCCACGACCACGGCGCTGTCCACGCCGCCCGATACCAATACGGCTATCTTCATCTTGCTCAGTTAGTTATTCTCTGTTTGATCTGCTTCAGACCTGCTCGAGTTCCTCCTCCTCGTCGCGGTTGCTCTTATGGATTATGTGGAGGGAGAGAAAATAGTCCACGGATATCTTGCCGGGGCCGGCCAGCAGTATGAAGAAATAGATGCCCATGAACATGATGGGCAGGTATCCCAGACGGTCCCACCCGAGCTGATACGGCGCCACTCCGGCCACATTGTGTAGCAGATAATACTCGGCGACACCGAGTGCCAGAAACGGCGGTATGGCCATCAGTCGCGTCAGGAAGCCGGCCATGATGAAGAGTGAACAAACTATCTCTATGAGCGACATGAGCACCAGCGAAGAGGTGGAACTCATTCCGAATACCGCCGGGAAGGTCTGGCTCATGGTATCGAAATGCACGAACTGGCGGATGCCGAACTGCATGAGCATCACACCCACGAAGAGACGCAGGAAAAGACGCGCCAGATTGGCATAGGAATATCCTGTGGTGCGCAGATAGAGGCGTTTGAAGATGTCGAGATGTTTCCTGCGCGGTGTTCTGATTCTGTCTTTCTTGCTCATCGGTCTGCGGTTTTATTCTGTAGGCTGTATCGGTTCTATCTCGGCTGACGGCGCAGCTGTGTCGTCTGTGTCGAGGACTCCCACGGATTTTTCCACCGGCTCACCGGCGGCGCTTCCGAGGAGTTCCTCAAGCGCTAAGACCACACTCTTCACGTCGCTGTTCTTCTGCAGAATGAGTCCCTGCGGTGAGAGCAGGTAGAGCGAGGGGGTCAGCTTCAGGTCGAGCTTGGTATCGAGATCTTCGGCAGCGCCCACTGTCCAGTTGTCGGGATAATCGCTCACGAACTCCATCCAGTCCGTATCTGCGGGGTCGGCGTCGGGTAATATGAAGGCTATGCCCAGCTTCCCTTCATTGATATAACGGCTGACCACATCGTTGAGTTTAAGCTCTATACGGGTCATCTGGCACTCGTTGCAGTCGGGATCGCCGAATTCCACTATCATATACTTCTGTCCGGTGTCGAACTTGGCGGGGAGACCAGTGCGGTCGCGATAGCTGAAAGCGGGCAGCTGCGCGCCGAGCGCACTGTTTTTGAGGCGTTCGAGCTGCATGGCGTAGCGTGGCTTCTGCAGCTTGGGCACCTTTTTGTTGGATACGAGTGCCTCGAGGAAAGGGATGTAGAAATCGTCGGCCCATATCTCGGCAGTCGCGGGATCGTAGATATTGTACTCGGCGGCTTTGGTGAGCTGAAGCAGAAGCGTCGGGTTCTTCTCCACTCGCTTGATCAGCTTGTGGGCCGACTCAAGAGCCACGTTTTTGTCGGCGAGTCGCAGAGGCACGCACCATGTCTTGAACGCATGGTTGAGCTGTATCTGTCCTACGGCGTTCTGGTTTGTGTCGAAATTATCCCAGAAATGTTCCATAAGCCAGTTGGAGCGGTCTTTCCATTCTATCTCGTCGGGCGTCGAGGGGTACTCAAACAGTGGGTCGAGCACTAAGAGCTGTTTCTCTTCCTGCTCCTGAGGCTGATTATCCTGCGCCTCGGCTGCTGCCGGGGCCAGCATGGTGAGGGAGAGGAGGATTATCTTTATCTTTGACATATCGGTTTGTAATCTCTTGCTTTTGGTTTATGTTGCTTTGAGGCCTGTAAGGCGGTTCGGCTGCCGCCGGATCCGCGCTGTAAATGATCTCTGTCCGTCAGCAGTCGGTGCGGCGGCTTCGCGGTGTTTGCTACTTGGTCAGATACGGCTTCACGGCTTTCATCCAGGCGCGGTAACCTTTGCCTGTGAGGTGCAGCCCGTCGTTGGTATAGCTTCGGTGCATCTTGCCGGTCTTGGGATCGGCAAGCACAGACGTAAGGTCTATGTAGGTGCAGCCGTTGTTCTTGGCTATCTGCTTGATGCGGGCGTTGAAAGCGGTGATGGTTTTCTCTTTTCCAATCAGCGATTTGTAGATTTTGAAGTCGTTGTTGATCGGCATCACTGACTGCAGGTAGAGCTTGGTGCCGGGCGATTTGCTGCGGATCGCCTTCACAAGTGTCTCATACTTCTTGGCAAGTGTGCTCACGGACAGGTTGTGGCTCACGTCGTTTATCCCTATGAGGAGAAAGACTTTAGCGGGCTTGCCGCGGAGTACCTGATCAAGACGCTTCTGCACACCGCTTATCACATCGCTGCTGATGCCGCGGTTCTTCACGTTCTTCATCTTGAGGAGCTCCTGGAACTCTCCGCCGTCGGTGATGGAATTGCCCAGGAAGACTATATCGGTGCTGTCGATTGGCAGAAGCTCGAAGAGTGAGACTTTGCGGTCGTAGTAGCTGTCGGCATTTGCCTCTCCGCCCGTCAGGGGGATGAGGAATGTCACTGCGAGCAATACTCTAAATATCAGTGTAAAACGTTTCATGTCGCTTCGGATATTGGCTTATTTGGTCTTGTTCTTGAGATGGTCGATTATGCCGGGCATCGGCGAACTGAATATCTTGGCAATCTCGTAGCCGTGGCTGCGGGCCGACTCGGTAAGCTGCTGCTCGAATATCTTGGAAATGGAACCGGTGAAGGCAAGCGTCTGCCGGCGGCTATCGGGGTAGCAGCCGAGTATGTCGGTAAAGAATACGTCGAACGTACGCACCACTAACTGCTGCACCTCGCCAAGCTCGAGCTCGTGGGAGAGAAAATAAGCGAGCGACGAGAGGAATCTGTTGGCGCCCTCTTTGCGGTAGACGCTCTCTATTATCGACTGCCGGTCATATTTCGTCTGTTCGAAAAAGCGGTCGCGGAGCGCATCGGAGACTTGGCCTCTGAGCACTGATCTCACGAGTTGTTTGCCGAGCGCGGTCCCGCTCCCTTCGTCGCCAAGCACATATCCGAGCGGGGCCACGTTCTGCACGATTCGCTCACCGTCCCACAGGGCGCTGTTGCTCCCGGTACCCAGTATGCAGGCTATGCCGGGCTTGTCGCCGAGAAGCGCAATGCAGGCGCCTTCAAGGTCACTCTCTATGCGGATATTGTCGGCCAGGCCCATGCGCTCGAAACAGTTGCGGATGCGCTGCGTGGGCTTGCCGGGCAGACAGCCGGTGCCGAAATAGAGCACGGCTGTATCCTCTGGCGCCATGCTCTGGAGTCTGGCGAGGGAACGCAGTATCGTCTCTTCGTCCTCATGCACCGGATTCACACCGGGCATCGTCTCGTTGGCTGTTACTCTGCGGGACTGGCTGTCGTACAGCGCCGCCTGGGTCTTGGTCGACCCTGCGTCGCATACTAATATATATCGGTTGTCCGGTATCTTTGGCATCTTGAATTCTTGTCTGTTGAGTGTTTTTCTTGTTAGGATTAATCTGCCTTTCAGCATGCTCTTTCCTCTTTCAGCGCAGCGGGGCTATTGAGATGAGCGGGGCGTCGAAGAGTTCGAGCTGATACATATCGTCGTAGCCAAGCGAACGGGCCTTGGCCAGATACTCAGCGCCTTTCTCTTTGTTGCCAGTCTGAGCGCAGAACATCGCCATGAGGTAGGCTGCATCCGGATCAGTGGAAGCGTTTTGCTCCACTTCGGCTATAGTGGCGTCGGCATCGAGCTTCTTACCGCTGAGCATCTGAGAGATAGCTTTCAGGGTGCTCTCATACAGGCTGCGGGGCTGCATACGGTTCACACGCTCGTAATCGGCGGTCGACGGATTGGCTCCGGCGAGGGCGTTGGCGTTGATATAACCGCGCAGAAGCAGAGCCTCCAGGTTGTCGGCCTCGGCCATAACTGCAAGGTTGAGCGTTTGCAGGGCGTCGGCATACTGTCCTAAGGCAATCTGGTCGAGCGCTGCGGTGCGCAGTACCTGATAATCGGCGTTCTGGCCCTGAAGCAGACCTGACAGCAGATTCAGCGACTGGGTGTAATCTTTCAGGGCGTATTCTATCTGCGCTTTAGTCAGTGTCTTGTCGGCCGATGGCGATGCGCTTATGGAGCGTTCTATGAAACCGAGGGCTTCGTTGGGCTCGTTCTGGGTCAGCGACATGGAGGCGAGCGTTGCCAGCACGATAGGATCGTTGCCTTCAGGTGTGGTGAGGAGCTTCTTATATGCGGTGTATGCCTCGCGGTTGTGGCCGTTGGCTTTGGCTATATTGCCGCGCAGGAAGAGCAGCGGCACTGTGTTGGATGTCTTGTCGAGCGCGTAATCGAGCGCCTCTGTCACTGCCGCATAGTTGCCTGATGCAAGCCGCAGGAGCGATGTCAGCGGACGCTCTTTGCCCGACGAGAGGCTGAACGCGCTCAGGTAATTGGCGGCTGCGTTCTGCGGCTCGCCCATGTCGGCATACAGGTCGCCCAGACGGCAATAGGTCACGTAGTTGCTCGGATCGAGCTTCTCGGCCTGGTCCATATAGTTGCGGGCGTCGGCATCGTTCCCTTCAAGTACACTTGCTTTCGCCAGTCCGAAGATGGCATCCTGACTGCGCGATTTCAGCCTCTGCATGGCCTGAAAACATTTCTTGGCCTCGGCCGGACGATTCAAATATAGTTGGATGTTGCCTTTCTGGTAAAGAAGAGGATATGAGTTGGGCATCAGCTCGGTTGCCTTTCCCGACATCTGAAGTGCCTTTTCGTAATCTTTCTGCTGTATCAGTATCTCGGCGGCAAGTTCGTATTCGGCGGCAAGCTGATCGATCTCTTTGGCGGGCGTCACCTCTATGGCATGCTTAATGTCGCTGAGTGCCTCGTCGTATTTGGAAAGACGGAAATATTGCGACGATCTCTCAAAGAGTGTGAAGTAGTCGTCGGGATTCGTCTCAAGAAGACGCTCGTATCCGTCGAGCATCGCTTGCGTCACGGGATTTATCTGCTGTGCCGATGCTATCGTCATTCCGAACATCGCTGCGCCTGCAATTATGTATCTCAGTTTCATTTGCGTAAATAATCTCTTTATATTTCTATCGGAAATTTTTCTCACCGAACTGTCTCTCTGTCGGTCCTTCAGCCCGACAGTAGGTCCTGCATTGAAAGCTGATCCGTCTGCGTTCCGGTTCGTCTACAGCTTGTTCACTGTCTCGCGCAGGAGGGTGAGCTGTTCCAAGAGTCGCGGCAGCAGATCGAGCTGAAGCATGTTCGCGCCGTCGCTCTTGGCTACAGCGGGATTCTGGTGCGTCTCTATGAAGATTCCGTCGGCCCCTGCGCCTATGGCACACCGGGCTATCGTGCCTATCAGGTTAGGCAGTCCGCCGGTCACGCCTTTGCTCTGATTCGGCTGCTGCAGACTGTGGGTCACATCCATGATCACATCGCATCCGCAAGCCTCTTTCATCACAGGGATGCCGCGGAAGTCCACCAGCAGGTCCTGATAGCCGAATGTAGTGCCGCGCTCGGTCACTGCCACGCCTTCGTTGCCGGCGGCTCTCACTTTGTCTGTCACGAATTTCATCGCCTCGGGCGAGAGGAACTGTCCTTTCTTCACATTCACGAACCTGTCGGTACGCGCTGCCGCAAGCAGCAGCTCTGTCTGGCGGCATAGAAACGCCGGTATCTGAAGCATATCCACATATCGCGCGGCAATGGCGGCCTCCTGTGTCTCGTGTATGTCGGTCACTGTCGGTATGCCGTACCTCTCTCCTACTTTACGCAGTATCTCGAGTGCCTTCTCGTCGCCGATGCCGGTAAACGAATCTATGCGGCTGCGGTTGGCCTTGCGGTAACTCCCTTTGAATACATACGGGATACCGAGAGGATCGCAGATCTCTTTCACGCGGCCTGCTATATCCATGGCCATCTGCTCCCCTTCTATCACACACGGTCCTGCGAGAAGGAAGAAATTGCCGTTCGGCGAACTCTTTAGATATTTGGCTGTCTCTTTGCTTGTCATCATAATATTATTTCTCTTTTACTTGCTGCGGCCCGCAAGCCTCGCTGCCGGGCACCCCGCTAAATCGGGCGAGACGACGCCGGGCATGAATGTCGGCAACAGCTACCATGGCGGCGGTCTCTGTCCGCAGCCTCGATTCGCCTAAGGTCACGGGCTGATAACCGGCACGGCACGCTGCCTCCACCTCCTCGGGCGAGAAGTCGCCTTCGGGCCCTATGAGTATTCTCACGGGACGCGACGGATCGACCTCGCAGACCATATCTTTCCGCTCGGTCTCTTTGTCGCAGTAGCATATAAACTTCTGTGCACAGCTCTCCTCGGCAAGATATGCCTCAAGCGGTGTGAGCGGCTCTATGTCGGGCAAATAGCTCTTCAGACTCTGTTTCATGGCGGAGACGGCTATCTTGCGCAGACGCTCTGTCTTGAGCTCTTTGCGCTCGGAATGGCGGCATCTCACAGGCACTATCCTGTCTATGCCCAGCTCCACACATTTCTCTGTCATCCACTCCATGCGGTCAGTGTTCTTGGTCGGAGCCACGGCCACCTCTATCGGAGCCCCCCAATGCTTTTCCACACTCTCGCAGGAGAGTACCTCTACCTCGGAATGTTTGTTGTGCGCCTTGGTCAGACGGCAGTGATACCTTGTCCCTTTCCCGTCCACTGCCTGCAGCTCGTCGCCCTCTTTCATGCGGAGCACTCGCACACAATGACCGGACTCCTCCTCGGGAAGCCTCGGATCTGTCGCTATGTCGGGTAGATAAAACTGTATCATCAATCACTCTGAGTCAATTCACACGGTCTGCTCTGTCAGTTCAAACGCCGCGTTCTGTCAATTCACACGGTCTGCTCTGTCAGTGCAAACGCCGCGTTCTGTCAATTCACACGGTCTGCTCTTCCTGCTGCACGAATCCTGACGGATCGGAACCTTCAGTCGCATATATATCCTGGCGGCTCAGGCGCTCTTTGCGGTCGTCCTTGAAGAAGATCGCGAACAATATGAACACCGCCAGCGCGTAGGCTGCGAATATCAGCCAGCTTGCTTCCCAGTCGCCAAGGAGATACTGCTCCTGACCCTGTTTCTGCCAGTGGCAGAAATGGTTCACGACAGCGCCGGCTGCCTGTGTGCCGAAGGTCGCGCCTATACCGTTGGTCATCAACATGAAAAGTCCCTGAGCGGAGCCTTTCATCGAATCGGATGTATTCTGCTCCACATAGAGCGCGCCGGAGACATTGAAGAAGTCGAAGGCCACGCCGTAGACAATCATGGAGATTATAAACATCCACACGCCGCTGCCGGGATTGCCCAGTCCGAAGAATCCGAATCGAAGCACCCACGCAAACATCGCTATCATTATGACTCGCTTTATGCCGAAGCGTTTAAGGAAGAACGGTA
>SFOK01000074.1 GCA_004552395.1 Bacteroidales bacterium
CCGGCTTCGAGATGCCGATCCAGTACACCAACATCACCGACGAGCACAATGCAGTGCGCCACAATGTGGGCGTCTTCGACGTGAGCCACATGGGTGAGGTACGTGTGAAGGGACCCGAAGCGGAGAAATTTGTGAATCATATTTTCGTCAACGATGTGGCCGGCGCACCCGACGGGCAGATCTTCTACGGCATGATGTGCCATGAGAACGGCGGCGTTGTGGACGACCTTCTTGTATACAAAGTACACGACGACGAGTTCTTCCTGGTGATCAACGCATCGAATATAGCCAAAGATTACGCATGGATTGAGAAGAACGCCAAAGGCTTCAATGTGGAAGTGAAAAACGAGAGCGACTATTACGGCGAGGTTGCCGTGCAGGGCCCTAAAGCCGAGGAGATACTCATGCAGCTTCTCGGTCTGCCGCTTGACACAATAGCTTTCTACAACTTCAAGTCGTTCCAGATCGACGGCGAGGAGGTGATCATATCGCGCACAGGCTATACCGGAGAGGACGGCTTCGAGGTATACGGAAGCCACAAGTTCACAGAGCGTCTGTGGGACAAGCTGATGGAGGCCGGTGTGGTTCCCTGCGGTCTCGGCTGCCGCGACACACTCCGTTTCGAGGTGGGTCTGCCGCTCTACGGCGACGAGCTGACCGACGAGATCACTCCGCTTGAGGCTTCGCTGAGCATGTTTGTGAAATTCGACAAGCCCGAGTTCATAGGCAAGGAAGCGCTCCTGAAGCAGAAAGAGGAGGGCCTGAAGCGCCGCATCATAGGCATAGAGCTCGAGGGCAAACAGATACCGCGCCACGGTTATCCCGTGGAGTCAGACGGCAAGGTGATAGGCGAAGTGACCACAGGTTACCGCTCGATATCGACCGGCAAGAGTGTGGCCATGGCCATGGTTGAGAAGCCCTACACCAAGCTCGGCACCCCCGTGGAGATCCGTATCCACAAGAAAGCGATCCCCGGCACAGTGGTGAAGAAGCGTTTCTACGAGAAGAATTACAAGAAATAAAAACAAAACTAAATCATACAGATCCATTATGAGCAAGATTTTAGAAGAACTCCGCTATTCCGACTCTCACGAGTGGGCAAAAATCGAAGGAGACATCGCACTGGTAGGCATCACCGACTACGCACAGCACGCGCTGGGCAACATCGTGTATGTGGATATGCCCGAGGTTGGCGATGAGGTAACAGCCGGCGAGGAATTCGGCGCCGTGGAGTCAGTGAAGGCTGCCAGCGACCTTATCTCTCCCGTAAGCGGCGAGGTAGTGGAGATCAACGAGGCTCTCGACGACGAGCCCGAGCTTCTCAACGCCGATCCTTACACCAACTGGATCATGAAGGTGAAACTTTCCGATCCTTCCGAGATAGAGAGCCTTCTCGATGCCAAGGCATACGAAGCTGTTTGCGCTGAGTAAGCCTTATAAGTCCAACAGAAACAAATAAAAAAGGGAAGTATCGGAGTGCGGCGCACTTGGGTACGGCCCTTTTGTTCCTTTCGGGAGCCCGGCGAAGTCCGGCGGCAGGCAACGCCGAAGCTGAAGAGGGCCGGAAGGCATACGCATAAAGCTATGCCTGAGGCGCATAAAGCTGCGGCAAAAGCCGAAGCGGCGGCCGACAAAGCAATTCGGAGCCATTCGGGAGGAGCAGCGAAATAACAAAACAACTAAGACTCAACACAACAAAGTCAATGAGCAACAGATATATACCCCACACCGAGGAGGACATCAAGAAAATGCTCGACCGCATTGGCATCTCGAGTGTCGACGAGCTCTATTCGGAAGTTCCTTCGGAGGTGGTTTTCAAACGCGACTACGATATCCCGTCGGCCATGACGGAGATTGAGCTCCGCAAGTTCTTCAAGGAGCTCGGTGCCAAGAACAAGTGCATGACGGTGTTCGCCGGTCAGGGAGCCTATGATCACTACGCTCCTTCGGTGGTGGCTCACCTGCTCTCCCGCAGTGAGTTCTATACCGCCTACACCCCCTATCAGCCTGAGATTTCTCAGGGTACTCTTCAATATATCTTCGAGTATCAGAGCATGATAGCCGAGCTCACAGGCATGGAGACTTCCAACGCCTCGATGTACGACGGCGCCACGGCTACTGCCGAGGCCATGTTCATGATGGTGGCTTCCGCCAAGAAGAAAAACCGCGTGCTCGTTTCGGCCACTGTAGCCGATCGCGTGGTGAATGTGGTGAAGACTTATGCCAAATTCCACGGCGTGGATCTCACCATCATCCCCGAGAAAGATGGCGTCACCGACCTCGAGGCGCTGAAGGCTGAGCTTGCAGCCGGCGATGTGGCCGGAGCGATACTTCCCCAGCCCAACAAATACGGTATCATAGAGGATCTCAGCGGAGTGGCCGACGCGCTTCACGCCGCCAAAGGATACCTGGCCATGAATGTTGATCCTTCGGCTCTGGCAGTGCTCCGGACACCGGCCTCATGGGGAGCCGACATAGCCTGCGGCGACGGCCAGACACTCGGTATGCCGCTGGAGTTCGGCGGACCGTACCTGGGCTTCCTGGCTTGCAACCAGGGCATGCTGCGCAAGATGCCCGGCCGTGTGGTAGGCTACACCACCGACGCCGATGGCAAGCGTGCTTTCGTGCTCACACTGCAGGCACGCGAGCAGCATATACGCCGCGAGAAAGCCACATCGAACATTTGCTCGAACCAGTCGCTGATGTGTCTTTACGCCGTGATCTACCTCTCGCTTATGGGCAAGAAGGGACTCACCGAGGTGAACGAGCTCTCAGCCGACGGCGCGCATTATCTCTTCGACAAGCTGACGGCATCGGGCAAATACGAGGCCGCATACCCCGGCAAACCTTTCCTGAAGGAGTTTGTGGTGAAGCCTCTGTGCGACTATAAGGAGGTGAAGAAATGTCTTGAAAACGCCGGCATACTGGGTGGCGTGGAGCTCCCCGACGGTAATGTGGCCATAGCGGTGACTGAGAAACGCACTAAGGCCGAGATAGACAGATTGGTGGAATTAATGACAGAATAACGACCCATGAAGGTTTACGATAAAATGATTTTCGAGCTCTCGCGTCCGGGACGCGTGGGCTATGAACTCCCCGCTAACGAGTTCAAGAACGATGCTCTAGCCGGTCTCCCCGCCGACCTGAAGCGCAACGAGCCTCTGGATCTTCCCGAGGTCTCGGAGATGGATGTGGTGCGCCACTTCACAAATCTTTCGTCGAAAAACTTCGGTGTGGACACCGGCTTCTATCCGCTCGGTTCCTGCACCATGAAATACAACCCGAAGATCAACGAGGAGATAGCTTCGCTGGGTGAGTTTGCCGGTCTGCATCCGCTGCAGCCAGCCGAGACGGCACAGGGTGCTCTGGAGGTATACTACAACCTGCAGCAGATGCTTGCCGAGATCGCCGGTCTGAGCGAATTCACCCTCAATCCGTATGCCGGAGCTCACGGCGAGCTCACCGGTCTGATGGTGATGCGCGAATACCACAACCAGCGCGGCGACACCAAGCGCCGCAAAGTGATTGTGCCCGATTCTGCCCACGGCACTAACCCCGCTTCGGCAATGGTGAGCGGCCTCGAAGTGGTTCAGGTGAAGTCGAAACCGAACGGCTCGATCGATGTGGAGGATCTCAAGCCTCTGCTCAACGACGAAGTGGCCGGCATCATGATGACCAACCCTAACACACTGGGTATGTTTGAGACCGAGATTCTGGAGATAGCCGACCTGGTGCACAAAGCAGGCGGCCTGCTCTATTACGACGGCGCCAACCTGAACCCGCTGTTGGGCAAGGTGCGTCCCGGCGACATGGGATTCGACATAATGCACATAAATCTGCACAAGACTTTCTCGACGCCTCACGGCGGCGGCGGTCCCGGCGCAGGTCCGGTAGGTGTCCGCAAGGGTCTGGAGCATCTGCTTCCGAATCCGCGTGTGGTGAAAGAGGCCGACGGCCGCTTCACAGTGAAGCCCGAGGATAGGAGTCTGGGCTCGATCTCGACCTTCTTCGGCAACTTCGGTGTGCTGCTGAAAGCTTACGCCTACATACTCTCGCTCGGCAAGGAGAACCTGAAGAACGTAGGCCCCATGGCCACACTCAACGCCAACTACATAAAGGAATCGCTCAAGGACGACTATCTTCTCCCGATACCCGGCAACTGCAAGCACGAGTTCGTGTTTGACGGTCTGAAAGACAAGTCGACCGGTGTGACCACCCTCAATGTGGCCAAGCGACTTCTCGACTACGGCTTCCACGCCCCCACGATCTATTTCCCGCTGCTGTTCCACGAGTCGATGATGATAGAGCCCACCGAAACTGAATCGCTCGAAACACTCGATGAGTTCATCGACGTGATGCACCGCGTGGCTCGCGAAGCCTCTGAGAATCCTGATCTGGTGAAAGATGCGCCTGTGACCACCATCGTGCGTAAGCTCGACGAGACAACAGCCGCCAAGCACCCGATCCTCACCTACAAGGCCTACGTGGCAGCCAAGGAGGCTTAATACCCCATATAGATGAATCATTCAGATCTTATAATCATAGGCGCGGGGCCCGGCGGATACGAAACCGCCGTGGCTGCCGCACACCGCGGCCTGTCGGTGACCATATTCGAAGGCGCCAACGTGGGTGGCACATGTCTGAACGCCGGCTGCATACCGACCAAGTGTCTGGTGCGCAACGCCGAAGTGGTGGAGCAATTCAAGGACTCAGAGAAGTTCGGCATAGACAACTTCACTTTTGAGCTCGACTTCAACAAGGTGATGAGCCGCAAAGATGAGGTTGTGGCCACACTCCGCGCGGGTGTGGAGCAGCTGCTCGCATCGGCGAAGGTAAATGTGGTCAAAGAGCGCGCCTCGTTCACCGGCCCTCACACCGTGAAAGCAGGCGAGACGGAGTACGAAGCCGACAACATAATCCTAGCCACCGGCTCAGTGTCGAAAGCACTTCCTATCCCCGGAGCGGACCTTCCTTTCGTGATGGACTCCACTGCTATGCTCAGCATAGACCATATCCCTGAGTCGCTGACAGTTGTCGGCGGCGGAGTTATCGGCATGGAATTCGCTTCAGTGTTCCACGCTCTCGGCTCCAAGGTGACTGTGGTTGAATATATGAAGCAGATTCTGCCGCCGTTTGACGCCGACATAGCGAAACGCCTGAAGCAGTCGCTTTCCAAACAGGGTATCGAGATCATAACCGGAGCCGCCGTGAAAGAGATTTCGCAGGCCGAGGACTACGAGATCGTGACCCGCTACGAGTGCAAAGGGAAAGAGGGCGAGGTCCGTTCGTCGGATCTGCTCATGGCTGTGGGCCGCGCACCCTACTGGGAAGGGCTCAACCTGGAGGCCGCCGGTTTCCGCGAACTTCCCGCGAAGGGACGTCCCATACCTGTTGACGACTATATGCGCACCGAGGTGCCCCACATCTTCGCCATCGGCGATGTGAACGGCCGCATGATGCTCGCCCACGTTGCTACATTCCAGGGATTGCGGGCGCTGAACGCCATCACAGGGAAGGAAGACACGATCGACTTCGGCATAGTCCCCTCGGCCGTGTTCACACATCCCGAATGTGGCATGGTCGGCCTCACCGAGCAGCAATGCAAGGACCGCGAACTCCCCGTGAAGAAAGGGACATCTTTCTTCCGCGCCAACGGCAAAGCTCTGGCAATGGCCGAGCCGGAGGGAATATGCAAACTGCTCTTCCACAAAGAGACAGGTCTTCTGCTCGGCGCCCACATCATGGGAGCCGAGGCAGCCGATCTCGCCCAGCAGTGCGCCGATCTCATGTCGCGAAAGACAACCCAGGCCGAGCTTGAGGATATCATCTTCTCGCACCCGACAATCTCAGAGGTGATACTCTCAGCCGCACACAGCGCATCGTAAAAACGACAGTCGCTCAAACCGATCAGAACCTTAGACCGAGGATGAGGTCTAAGAGTATATAAAAGTAGAAGAGATAGATACGCGGGAGGGACATACCCAGGGAATTTGGGTATCTGTCGCTACCGCGTTACATTTTTTTGCGCTTTCCCCGAAGAGGATCCCGGCTACAGATAAGGCTCTGCCCCTTAAATCGTTAAGAAGCAGAGCCTAAACCGACCCCGGAGCGACATTATGCGTATCAGAAGAGGCGAGCGCAGAGGCGAAGATAAGGAACAATTGACCATAAATAACGCCTTTTGTTCCAAGCGAAAATCCCCGCCAGGCCAACTAACAATTTGGAATTGTGGACAGAAATCATTACCTTTGCAAATATGCAAATATCCGAAGCGCGAAAAACGAACTTCAGCCGCTCCCGGAACCGTAAAAATCCGCAACGCCTCGGCCAGCTGTTCCTCTCGACACAACGGGCCACGACTACGCAATACGAATTTCGCGGCTCTGCATAAACACACAAACAAAAACACAATAATAACCAACACACGACAAAATCAACAACACGATATAGAAAATAATTGCAATCTACTCACCTACTCTATTCTAATTTTACGTTTTTTTGAAAAAACTTTTATCGGGGAATTATTCTTAGGCAATAATCTTCTGATTTCTGAATAGAATTGACGATAATATCGACAGTTCTATTTCGAAACGGTCAGGCAGTACAGCATGGCCGTTTTCTTTTATACACACATATGACTGCACCACCATTAGGGGTCTCAATGTAACAAGGCTCAGCGCTTTGATCCGGATTTTGCAGCGAGCGCTGGCTGCTACGGGCGTTTCGATTTGCTCGGATCGGATCAGATCTGCAGAACAGAAGATCCTGATATCCTAATGATCCTGCTATCCCAAAGAAGATAGAGAGCCTAAAGAGCCTAAAGATTAAATTCTATCATCAAATAATAGCCGGGCAAGTTGGGGATCTCGATTATTTTTTGTAACTTCGCATCTTAAAGGGAGTTGAAATGAGAACGGTTCCCTTGACTAACAATCAGAAAATAACGTCAATTACAATGGAAATACAAGGCAAAATCATCGCAGTCCTTCCCCTCCAGCAGGGCACAAGCAAAGCAGGTAATCCGTGGAAAAAACAGGAGTATGTGCTTGAGACACACGACCAGTATCCGCGTAAGGTTAAATTCGACTTCTTCGGTGACCGCGCAGACCAGTATCCTCTGCAGATCGGCGAGGAAGTGACTGTAAGCTTCGACCTTGAGAGTCGCGAATTCAACGGCCGTTGGTACACAGACGTACGTGCATGGAAGGCAGAAAAGGGTGTAGCCGCAACTCCGGAACAGTTTGGTCAGCCGCAGCAAACAGCTACCGCCCAGGCACCGCAGCAGCCTGCTGCCACCCAGTTCGGGCAGGCATCGGCATCACCGTTCACTGCTTCGGAACCGAACGACGATCTTCCTTTCTAAAATGACACTCCGCTACCCTCACTGACTACTCGGGAACGGCTACGGTAAAGTTTATCTCTGACGAGTCGGCAAGATGTCGCGATGAAGTCCGCGGACGACGCGAAGCACAGGCAGGAGGACGCCGGAAAGAATGGGCAAACTGAATTAACGGGAGGACAGCATCCACCACACACTCTGTGGGTCGCGTTGGATTGCGACGGAAGGAAAGATTTCTGCTGATCTTCTCCTGAAGATATGAAACTGCGCTGGAGCATCGTCCCCTTCGCAGTTTCTTGCGATTTTAACCTGCGGATTCAGGCCAGACGAGCTTAGTGGACCGAGGCCGAATTATTGACGGATTCAGGGCAGAATCCGGGCGGTTCAGAAGCCAATGAGCACGAGGTCCGGCACCGACTTCCGAGTGAGCGGGAGCCTGTGGCTGAGAGGGTCGAAGCAGAGGGGCGGGATATGAGCCGAGGCGAAGTTTTTAACATTTCGGAAGAGCAAATTAACATATTTTCAAGGGAATAGGTATCCAACTTGTTGCTTTATTGTCCAGTGCCCCGCCTCTGACATCACAGCGAGGCAAAAACATAAGGGGCTATTAAACTGTTTTAACATAAGAATACCGACAAAAATTTTATGACTCAAACCATTGATAACGAATCAACGCGACTCATAGAGAGTGTGGTGGATGCTATCTACGACAAACGCGGCAAGCGTGTGACGACGATAGACCTTTCGGCTCTGGATGTCTCCAACGCGCTGAATTATGTGATAGCCACAGGAAACACTCCCACACAAGTCTCGGCAATAGCCGACAATATCCGCGAGCATGTGCAGAAAGAGCTGGGAGTGAAGCCTATAAACTACGACGGTTACCGCAACAGCACATGGATTGTGATCGACTACGGCGCACTGATGGTGCACGTATTTGTGCCCGCGGCCCGCGAGTTCTACGATATCGAACAATTATGGAGCGACGGTGTTATAAACGAGAGGCCCGATCCGGACTGATGATTCAGCTCCGGCAACCGAGCCATTTGTTCTATCCGCCCTTAAACCGGCATCCGCGTCGCAATCAGCCCGGCAACGGTGACGTCAGCATCGGAAACCGCAAACAGGCGCAGATCAGCAGCCCGCAGAAATGACCGCTGATTAATATGCCGAACAATTAACCTGATAACGAATGATGATCAAGAATAGACCTTCGGGCAACCAGCCTAACCCGAACCGCGGCAAGCGTCCGATGCTCAACATGTACTGGATGTACGCCCTTATAGCCCTGCTGCTTATCTCCCTGTATCAATTCAACGACAATACGGTGACACAGAAAGTACAGTTCACCGAATTCGGCAAAGCCGTGCAGGAAGGAGATGTGAGCAAGGTGATCATAAACCGCGAGGACGCAGTGGTGGAAGGCATCCTTACGAAGGAAGGTGTGAAAGCCCTGAAGATCAAGGCCGACCCTTCCGAGGAAGTTCGCATAGAGACACAGGCTCCTTCGGCCGACCGCATGGACGTGAAGATTGATGCCTGGAACCAGGAACTCGCCAACGCCGGCAAGCAGCCGATAGCCATTGAATATGAGAACGGCAACAATCTCACGAAGCTTTTCTGGTATTTCGGCCCGATACTCATCTTCGTGCTCTTCATGATATTCATGTCGCGCCGCA
>SFOK01000075.1 GCA_004552395.1 Bacteroidales bacterium
TTGGTGTACTGGATCGGCATCTCGAAGCCGGCAAACGGGCTCATAAGCGCGCCAAGGCCGACGTGACGGTCGTAGAGACATGTTTTAAGAAGCTTTTCTTCCATTTCTGTGTTCTTTGGTATTCGTTTATTACTTTTTGCTAACAAGTTTCGTGCGCCGCTTTACTGGGTTGATAAAGCTTGTCTTAGCGCCTGTGAAATTACAGTGTAAAGGTATACTTTTTTTCGTTCCCCCGCAAGAATTGCAGCTATTTTTCTGCTTTTTTCTTCCTCTTTCTTTTGGCCCCGATATTTCTGACTGTTCCGAAAATTCCTATACCTCCGGCAATTCCGGTTTTCTTGCTCTCTCCGGTCTCAAAAAATCTCGCTTGTTTGCAGGTTATGCGAATTATTTGTTGTAATTTTGTATTTACATCAAGCTTCGATAAAAACTTTAATCTAACTACTTTCAGCATCAGATTATGAAGAAATTATATACTTTCGTAATGGCGGCTGCAATCGCCGCCTCGGGCTGCTTCCAGGTTAAGGCCTGGGATCCGACCCGTGCTATTCAGGGGGGCATCAAGGCTTTGCAGGCTGTCACTCTCAGCGACTCGCAGATCCGCGAGTATGTCAGCCAGTCGGTGGCCAAAATGGATGCGGAAAGCAAGGTCGCTCACGCCGACAGCCCCTACACTATCCGTCTCAATAAGCTCACTCAGGGCCTTAAGGATGTGGACGGTGTGCCTCTCAATTTCAAGGTCTATATCACCGACGATGTCAACGCCTTTGCTTGCGCCGACGGCAGCGTGAGGGTCTATTCGGGTCTCATGGACCGCATGACGGACGATGAGGTGCTTGGCGTTATCGGCCACGAGATCGGCCATGTGGCCCACAAAGACACGAAGAAGGAGATGCAGCACGCTATCCTCACCAACGCTGTGCTCGACGGTGTGGGCTCCACAAGCACTGTGGCTGCCGCTCTCACCGATTCGCAGCTCGGTCAGCTCAGCGAGACACTTGTCAACGCCAAGTACTCGCAGAAACAGGAGAGCAAGGCCGATGATTACGGCTACGATTTCCTGAAGGCTTCGGGCAAGAATCCGTGGGCCATGGCTATGGCTTTCGAGCAGCTCGGCAAGATGGAAGCCCAGGATCCGGGCCCGATCCAGAAGATGTTCTCCTCTCATCCCACCACCAAGAAACGTATAGAGCATCTTGAGAAGCGTCTGGCAAAGGACGGCTTTCAGCGCCCGGTGCAGACCACTACTCAGACTCAGACCTCGAAGACCACCACGACTAAGGACACGACGGCCAAGTCCACCACGTCTAAGAAGACTACTACTTCCAAGAAGAAAACATCTTCCAAGAAAAAGACCCGCAAGTAAACCGGCGGATCCCCTTATGCGGTAATCGCTTAATATCCAATACACTAATACGGGCGCGGAACCGCAACAGCGATCCGCGTCCGTATTAGTCAAAAGATTGATTGTCAACGGACTTTGCGGGTAATTATTCCCATGCCGTCGTAGGCTATATGCACATTCGGGGGGAGTATCTTCTCCGTGTCTTCGTGTGTGCCCATCTGGTGGCAAAGATGCGTCAGGTACGCTTGGCGCGGTTTGACGCGCTCTATGAAGGCGAGCGACTCCGCCAGACTGAAATGCGAGAAGTGCTCGGTTCTGCGCAAGGAGTTGACTATCAGTGTGTCCACACCCTCGAGTTTCTCGAATTCCTCTTCGGGCACTGTCTTGGCGTCGGTGATATACACGAAGTCGCCGATACGGTAGCCCACGATAGGGAGCTTGGCGTGGAACACTGAGATAGGGGTGATCTTCACGCCGCGGATGCGGAAAGGTTCGTTGGCTATCTCGTTGAGGCGGAACTGAGGTATGCCGGGATAGTGCGACTCGCGGAAACAGTAGTCGAGACGTTTGCGCAGGTCGGAAGCCACGTCGGGCCGCAGATAGATGGGCAGATCCTCTTTCTCGCAGAAGGGACGCAGGTCGTCCAGACCTCCCACATGGTCGAAGTGCGAGTGTGTGAGCAGCACGGCGTCGATCTGCGTTATCTCGTTGTCGAGTGCCTGGCGGCGGAAGTCGGGCGAGGCGTCTATGAGAAGCGTCAGGCCGGATGTCTTCACAAGCACTGAGGCGCGCTGCCGGTTGTCGCGCGGATCCTCCGATGAGCATACATTGCAGCGGCATCCTATCTCCGGAACACCCCGCGACGTGCCGGTGCCGAGCACTTTCACCTCTATCTGCGAGGTGATTATGTTGACCTCGGGCGAAAGCGCCACGCCATATTTGCGGTAGACGGTGTGTATCACCTCGTCGCTCAGGCGGCGCACATCCTCGCCTGTGGCTCCTCCGGCATTGGCGAGCACGAGGCATTGACGCGGGTAGACCTCGGCGCCACCAACGCGCGCGCCTTTCAGTCCGGCGTGTTCTATGAGCCATCCGGCCGGGATCTTCACGAAGAAGTCGTTGCCGGCAACAGGATAATGCGGCATGTCGGGCCACTGCTTCGAGAGCCATTCGTCGTAATAGGGCTTGCGCACGAGCGGATTCTTGAAGAAGGATCCGGCGCTCCCCGTTTCAGAGGGCTCGGGCAGTTTCTCGCGGCGTATTCGTGTGATCTCGTCGCGCACCTCGCGTATGTCGGGGTCGTGGCCGAGTCTTTCGCGCAGCGACTTGAGCGGACCGTAGGTGAGGTTGCGGGCCTCGGTGCCGGGGCGCAGACGGAAAGCCACACGGAGTATGAAATAGCGGCCGCGGGCCTCGCGCTTGAATACACTGTCGCGGTAGCCGTAGCGGCACTCCTCGGCCGTGAATTCGCGTGTCTCGTGGGTGAGACGGTCGTAGGCCTCCACCTTGAAGATACAGTCTTTGGCTTCCACACCGTAAGCGCCCACGTTCTGTATGGCCGAGGCGCCAACCTCGCCGGGTATGTAGGCGAGATTCTCCAGTCCGGCCAGCTCGTGGTCCACACAGAAGTTTACCAAATCCACCCATTTCTCACCGGCGCCGGCTATCACGTAGGCGGTCTCGGCGTCCTTGCGGTAGAGCTGCATCCCGGTGATGAGGGAATGAAGCACCATGCCGGGATAGTCGGCTGTGAAGAGCAGGTTGGAGCCGCCGCCTATGTGGAGCGTCTCGTTCTGCTGATATTCGGGTGTGCGCAGTATCGCCTCGAGCTCGCGCACTGATGAGTATTCGGCAAAGTAGCGGCATTTCACCGCGATGCCGAAGGTCGTGTATGGTGTGAGGTTGAAGTTCTCCTGTATGGTTGGAGCTGTCATAATCGTGTGGTTTTAGAGCAGGTCCTGTGGGCGGAACACGCTCTTATTTTCGGAAACTGACCAGGATGCCGTCCTCGAAACGGAGCAGCACTCCGTCGGAATAGCTCCAGAGCTCTATCAGCTTGGAATAGTCGGGCTCTGTCACCACATTGCGCGGCGCTCCGAGCGACAGCCGAGCTTCCTCTTTCGTCATTCCGGCGGATATGCGTCCGGCGCAGACCTCGGCCCACCGCTCGTCGGTGATCTGCCGGTAGCGGTCGCGCGGATTGCTGATGAAGAATTGCGACGAGAAGCTGCGCGACGATGAGGGCGAGGGGTCGAAGAGCACGCAGCCGCGGCGTCCGGTGGCGTCGGTGAAGAGGAGCCGGCACGGGAAATACCCGTTGCCTGCCACCACGGAGTCTGCCTTCACCTCCACGAACCGCTGTGCCTTCACCGGCGTAAGTGCCGTCGGGTCGAGCCACACGGCGTTGCGCGGCCAGAGGCTCCGGCCCCGCAGCAGCGAGTCGGCCCGGTTCACCACGTCCATATCCACGAGCATAGGAACCGAGGCTGAGTTGAGTCCGCGGGTGTTCTCGCCCTGATGCTCATAGTCGAAGCGGTTGCCCACGGAGTCTCGGAAGAGCAGTGTGAGCCGCTGATGGCCGTCAGGGAGCAGGGCGGAGTCCACACCCTCGAAGTAGAGTGTGCGGAAGCCGAGCGGCTCGCCAGAGAGCGGAAACAGCATCGAGGCGCGCTCCAGCACGGGGCGGAACGGTTTCCCGCGCCGCCATTGCTGCAGGTTCTCGTAGCTCACGGGAGCCATAAGTTCATCCTCTGCGGAGCGCTCCGTCACTTCGCGGATATCGTCCTTCGACAGACGTATCACCGGCGTGCGCTCCACGGAGTAGCAGGCCGTGAGCACGATCAGCAGCGGCAGTGCAAGCAGATGAATCTTTCGCATTATCTTTCGGATCGCTGTTTGGTAATTCGGTGAGGTTGGCTTATTGGCTTCAAAACGCCTTAAGCCGTCGCCTGACTTACTGTTAGCTGATATTATAGGTTTCCGGGACTTACGTTGATCAGTGTTTGTGGTTCTCAATCCAGCGGCGGGCGTTGACGAAGGCCTCGATCCAGGGTGTCACCTCATCGTTGGCGCGGTCGGCGGGATAGTATCCGCACTGCCAGGGGAATATGGCGCGTTCCAGGTGAGGCATCATTGCAAGATGGCGGCCGTCGGCACTTGCCACACCGGCCACTGAAGCTGTCGAGCCGTTGGGGTTGGCGGGATAGCCGGAGTAGCTGTATTTGGCTATGATATTGTAGTCGGAAAGGTTGCCGGGCAGCTGGAACTTACCCTCGCCGTGGGCCACCCAGACGCCGAGACGGCTCCCTGAGAGCGATCCGAACATCACGGAATTGTTCTCGGGTATGGTCAGGTTTATGAAGTTGCTCTCGAACTTATGCGAGTCGTTGTGGAGCAGACGGTGGCGCTTGGGGTGCTCGGGGTAGAGGAGGTTGAGCTCGGCCATGAGCTGGCAGCCGTTGCAGATACCGAGCGAGAGTGTGTCGTCGCGTTTGTAGAAGTTGTCCAGTGCCGCTTTGGCTTTCTCGTTGTAGAGGAAGGCGCCGGCCCATCCCTTGGCGCTTCCGAGCACGTCGGAGTTGGAGAAACCGCCGCAGAACACTATCATGTTGACATCCTCCAGTGTCTCGCGGCCGGAGATCAGGTCGGTCATGTGCACATCTTTCACGTCAAAGCCGGCAAGATAGAGCGAATAGGCCATCTCGCGGTCGCCGTTGATGCCTTTCTCACGTATGATGGCGGCTTTGATGCCGGAACGTCCCTGGCGGTCGAAGGTCAGGCCCAGATCGGCCAGTGTGCCTTTGAACTGCTTGGGCAGCTTGTATTTGAGCGGCTGGCGGCGGTAGTTGCGGAAGCGGTCGTCGGCTCTGTCGGCTGCGCACTGGTCGCGGTCGAGAAGCCACGACGATCTGTACCACAGATCGCGCATCTCGTTGATATCGAAGGTATATTCCGCCTCGCCGTTGACCACATGGAATGTGCGGCGGCGGGCTACCGGACGGCCTATCACCTTGAACGGCAGCATGAGGCGCGTCAGCTCGCGCTTAACCTGCGGCATGTGGGAGTTCTCTACCTGGAGCACCACAGCGGGGTTCTCGGCGAAGAGCACCTTCACTGTGTCGGGGTCGCGGAACTCGGAGAGGTCTATCTCCAGACCGCCGCTCGTGTTGGCGAATGTCATCTCGAGCAGTGTGGTGACAAGACCGCCGGCGCTGACATCGTGCTGCGCTTTCACCAGACCCTCCTCGTTGAGACGCTGAATGGCCGCGAAGGCCTTGATGAAATGTTCGGCCGACTTCACTGTCGGAGCGTCGGAACCTATCTTGTTGAGCGACTGCTCGAAGGCCGAGCCGCCTAACTTGAGACTGTCGGAGCTGAAGTCTATGTAGATGAGCGAGCTCTTGCCTCCCTGAAGCACCGGAGTGAGGGTCTTGCGTATGTCGCGCACCTCGCCGGCTGCCGATATGATCAGTGTGCCGGGTGCGAAGACTTTGTCGTCGCCGTATTTCTGAGTCATGGAGAGGGAGTCCTTGCCCGTGGGGATGTTGATGCCGAGAGCCACGGCGAAGTCGGAGCAAGCCTTGACGGCGGAATAGAGAGCCGCATCCTCGCCTTCGTTCTTGCAGGGCCACATCCAGTTGGCGGAAAGGGACACCGATTTGAGGCCCTCCTTCAGCAGAGCGCCCGATATGTTGGTGAGCGCTTCGGCTATGGCGAGCACCGAGCCCTTGGCCGGGTCGATGAGGGCAGCCTGAGGCGCATGGCCGAGCGAAGTGGCTATACCGCTCTTGCCGCGATAGTCGAGAGCCACGACGCCGCAGTCGCTCAGAGGGAGCTGCAGTTCGCCCTGACACTGCTGGCGGGCTATCTTACCCGTCACGGAGCGGTCCACCTTGTTGGTGAGCCAGTCCTTGCAGGCCACAGCTTCGAGCTGGAGCACACGTCCGATATAATCGGTGAGCTTCGACTCTTCGTAGGAGGCATCCTCATAAGTATGGCGAACCGTGGTGTCGTGCATCACAGTCTTGGGGGAGTTGCCGAACATGTCGCGCATGGCCAGATTGATAGGCTTCACGCCCTGAGCGTTCTCGAAAACGAAACGCTCGTCGGGAGTGGTCTCTCCCACTACATAGAAGGGAGCGCGCTCGCGCTCGGCGATCTTGCGTATCTTGTCCACATCGCGGCGGTCGAGCACCAGGCCCATGCGTTCCTGGCTCTCGTTGCCGATTATTTCTTTGGCTGAGAGGGTGGGGTCGCCGACAGGGAGTTTGTCGATGTCGATGCGTCCGCCGGTAGCTTCCACGAGTTCCGAGAGCGCGTTGAGGTGGCCTCCGGCGCCATGGTCGTGGATGCTGACACACGGATTCTCTTCCATCTCGGCGAGGGCACGCACCACATTGCTGACGCGCTTCTGCATCTCGGGGTTGGCACGCTGCACAGCGTTGAGCTCAATGGAATTGTCGTACTGTCCTGTCTCGACGGAAGATACGGCGCCGCCGCCCATGCCGATGCGGTAGTTGTCGCCGCCCATTACGACGACCTTCATGCCCGGCTCCGGTGTCTCTTTGATAGCGTCCTTGACTGTGCCGAAGCCTACGCCTCCGGCAAGCATGATCACTTTATCGTAGGCCAGTGTGCGTCCTTTCTCCTGATGCTCGAAGGTGAGCACCGAGCCGCAGATGAGAGGCTGACCGAACTTGTTGCCGAAATCGGAAGCGCCGTTGGAGGCCTTGATGAGTATCTCTTCGGGTGTCTGATAGAGCCATTTGCGGGGTGAGGGAGCATTCTTTTCCCAGTCGCGGCCTTCCTCTTCGGGACGCGGGTAGGAAGTCATATATATGGCTGTGCCGGCGATAGGTATGCTCGATTTGCCGCCGCCCATACGGTCGCGGATCTCGCCGCCCGTACCGGTGGCCGCGCCGTTAAACGGCTCTACGGTCGTGGGGAAGTTGTGTGTCTCGGCCTTGAGCGAGATCACGGTGTTGATATCTTTCTCAACAAAGAAGTCGGGCTTGTCGGCACTCTCGGGCGCGAACTGCTTCACGACCGGTCCGGTGAGGAAAGCCACATTGTCCTTGTAGGCGGATACTATGCTGTTGGGATTCTCCTTGGAGGTGCGCTTGATGAGCTGGAAGAGGGAAGATGGCATCTCCTTGCCGTCGATGATGAAAGTTCCGTTGAAGATCTTGTGGCGGCAATGCTCGGAGTTGACCTGCGAGAAGCCGAACACCTCGGAGTCGGTGAGCGGACGGCCAAGCCGTTTGCCCAGCTCCTGCAGATATAAGATCTCTTCCGACGAGAGCGCCAGACCCTCTTTGCGGTTGTATCCCTCGATGTCGGTGATATGCACTATCTTTTCAGGCTCTCTGTTTACATGAAAGGCGCGCTGGCCTATGCCGTTGGGATAGAGGCGGTTCAGCATACGGTCGTAGGTCGGTTCCTCGCTCCGGGTACGGAAAAACTCCTCCATACGCACGATCCCCTCGATGCCCATGTTGCGGGTTATCTCCACCGCGTTGGTGCTCCAGGGAGTGATCATCTCTTTGCGGGGGCCTATCCACTGGCCGCCGATCTTCTTCGCGGAGAGGGGATGGGCGCCGTCGAGTGCCCATTCAAGACGTTTGATATCTTCGGCTGAGAGCTCTGTGGTGCTTTCCACCGCAATCACATGGTTTGAACCTTTCTTGAAAAATTTAATCATATCGAGTTGTGAAAAGAATTTGCTGCCTATTAGCTCAAAAGAGCCTGTTTCAGACTGCAAAATTAACAAAAATTGCTGAAACAGGGGCATTGTGCGGGTAAAAAGGGCGCCGTATTTGTTAATTATTGGTGAAAGCAAATTGACAACACGAGAATTATGCGTTTGACATACATTTGGCACGACTGCTTCCTCCTCTCTTTCATATCCTGCAACATAGTCACCGACTTCTTCCGCACTCCTCCCGCCGACCCCGACGCCGAAGCTGAAGGCGGCGATCTTCCGGTTAAGTCAGCAGCCGAGGCTTCTGGCGCCGAGTCCGAGGGCGGCGATCTTCCGGCGTTTCTGAGAGAACTGGACAGGGAGAAGCCGCTCTATGTAGTGGTGTCGCATCATCATAAGGACCATTTTACGCCCGATATATTCCTATGGGAGAAGCATTTTCCCCGCATCAGGTATATCATAAGCCGCGACACGGCCCGGTACGCCCGGCGGTATATCAGGCCCGAATCGGCCTACAAAGGTGAGAAGAAACTGAGTAGGCCCGAGACGGTCACCGCGCTCATGGCCGGTGAGGAGTACGGCGACAACTGTTTGACTGTTAATGCTTTTGGCTCTACGGACATCGGCTGCAGTTACGCCATATGTTGCGAAGGGTTGCGGATATTCTTTGCCGGCGACCTGAACGCGTGGGTCTGGCGCAGGGAGGATACCGCGCAGAGCGACAAGCAGATGATGGGGGAGTACCTTCATCATGTCGCGGAGATTGCGAAAGAGTATCCGCAGATTGACTTGGCACTCTTTCCGCTGGATTACCGTCTTGGAGAGCCGTATGCCGAAGGAGCTTCCATTTTTCTTGGTAAGGCAG
>SFOK01000008.1 GCA_004552395.1 Bacteroidales bacterium
AATATGAAAAAACTGATTCTCCTTTAGAATTTCAGCAATACAGGATATTAATTCTATATTTTTAAATAAACGGTTCGTTGCCCCTTTGGGTAGCGGGCCAACCGTTAACTAAACACAATTACAGCTATGAAGAAATTGGCTACTATTTGCCTGGCTCTTGCTGTCGGTGTAGGTTCGGTAATCGCGGCCACTCCCGCGATGCGCAAAGCGAATCCGGCCATCACTCCGCAGACAGGCAATGTCATTTCCGAGAACCCTTATGCGGAAAAAACGCTGCGCAGTGTTCAGACTCCCGACGTCCTCCCCGGCGTTCGGAGCGCTGTCGTGCAGACCGCTTCATTGAAGCCCGCAGGCAAGAAAGCTCCCGCTTATGCCGGCGAGTCAGGTTCGACCATCTACGGCGATCTGGTCTATGACGCTTCAAGCGCTTGGACATTAGGTCTCGGCGAAGTTACCCTCGATGCCGGGTATACCAACATCGTAGACTTCAGCGGCATCGGCCAGGGCGGCGACTTCGGCATGGCCTTCGGTTATTTCTACAACGGCCACTACCTCGGTATCGGCCAGGAGACTATCTGGGGCATGTTACTTCTCGGTACTTACATGGTCGACATTGACCTCGCTACAGGTGACAAGACTGTCACAATGGTGAGCAACGACGCAACGCTCCTTAGCCTCGCAGCTTACAGCGCCGAGGACGACAAGGTCTGGGGTTTCTCCCAGAACGCCACCACAGGCGAGATCTCCTTCGGTCATCTATCCGATGCATCCGATCCTATGTCGGAGTTCGTGGCAGTGGCATCGCTTACTGCTGATGATTTCCCCGGCGGCAAGATCGGTGTGGCTTCCACAGTGAACCAGGTTACAAACCAGTTCATCGTCGTTTCCGCTACAGGTCAGGTTTCCGAAATCAACAAGACCACCGGTCAGTACCAGGAGATCGCCGAGCTGGCTGATCCTTCGGCTTTCCTGACAGGTATATGCTACAGCCCCATCGACGGCGGTTATGTATACGCAGTCTGCACACAGGAGGCTTGCTCAATCCAGCTCCTTGACGAAAACTTCGCAGTGGTCAACAACACCAACTATCCCGGCATCGTGGAGTATGACTTGCTCTATTGCCCCGACACAGAGGTGATCGACGACGCAGCTCCCGCAGAGTCGAAACTCGTCAACACAGTATTCCCCAACGGCGCACTCAGCGGCACCATCACTTACCAGCTCGCTTCCACCACCTATGCCGGCACACCCGTCATCGGTAACATCGACTGGATCCTTGAGATCGACGGCGCAGAGTACAAGCGCGGCAGCGCGGCAGCCGGTTCGCAGGTAACCATCGAGGTGAAAGAACTCACAGAGGGTCTCCACAAATTCACCTTCCGTGCAAGCCTCGGCGGTCGCTTCGGTCGCACACTCAACAACTCCATCTACATCGGTAACGACACTCCCGTAGCTCCCGAAAAGGTAGAGCTCACAGGCAACAAGATATCCTGGACTCCCGTGACCAAAGGTGTCAACAAAGGTTATGTAAATCCCAAAGAGGTCACTTACAATGTATATCTCAACGACGAGCTGATTGCCCGCGGCATCTCCGCTACAGAGACAGCCACCAAGCTCGATCCCGAGAAACCTATCGAATTCTATGTGGCTGCCGTCGAGGCTGTCTACGACCGCAAACGTTCGGAGAAGACTTACTCCAACGATATCACTTACGGTTCAGCTCTCGAGCTTCCCCAGGCATTCGCTCCCACAGAGAAGGAGTCGCGCCTCTTCACTATCGTGGACAACAACGGCAGCAACGGCGACAGCGGTGCAATTCATTTCGGCACAGCTAATCTCGGCAACCAGCTCGGCACGTTCACCGGCTTCTACTATCTCTACGATGGCAGCAAGCCCGCCGATGACTATCTGTTCCTCCCGCTCATGAAATTCACCGACGCCAACGCTGTATATGAGTTCGAGGCCCAGATCTTCCGTACCGACAACAACTATATGGAGAAGTACGAGATCGTGCTCGCCACAGCTCCGACTCCCGACGCTGTAGTGAAGACTATCCGTCCTGAGACAGAGGCCTTCCTGCTCGACAGCGAAAACGGCAGCCAGGCTGACGGCTATCAGGCCAACTACTTCACCATCCCCGCCGCCGGTGACTATATGATCGGTATCCACGTGACCTCCGACGCAGATCAGTTCCGCCTCTGGATGAACGAGTTCGTTGTCAAGGCTGCTGCAGGTATGACGACAGCCGGTCCCTCCGACGTGCTCAACCTCACAGCTGTCGCTGGTGACAAGGGCGCTCTCAACGCTACAGTATCCTTCACACTCCCGACAACTCAGATCAACGGCGCCGGTATCGCTGCTGACGCTACTCTCACCGCCACCGTTCAGGCCGACGGCTGCGAGTCTGTCTCCGTCACAGGTAAAGCCGGTGAAGCCAAGTCTGTAGTTATCCCCACTCTGCAGGGCGACAACGAGGTAACTGTAACAGTTGCCAACGGCGACCTCAAGGGTATCCCCTCCAAGACCAACGTCTACACAGGTGTCGATGTACCCTCTATCCCCACTAACGTGACAGTGACCATGTCGGAAGACAACTACACCGCTCACCTCACATGGGACGCTCCCGCTGTAGGTGCTAACGGTGGCTATGTGGCTCCCACAGGCAACACATACTACCTCTGCAACTACGTAGAGTCAATCTTCGGCGGCGGCTGGCAGATCGGCGATGCTATCGGCACCGACGTTTACTCGTTCGACATCGAGTTCCCCGTAGGCACAGCTCAGGACTTCTCAAACTTCGGCATTATCGCTGAGAATGTGGCCGGTATGGCACCAAATCTCGCCATCGCCCATGCAGTGACAGGTGAGCCCTACGCCAACCCCACTACCTGCAACTATGCAGCCGGTGACAACCTGCAGCCTATCGTTAATTATGTTTCAGGTTACACAGTGAACCTTGGCGATCCCAAGACACGCTTCCCGCAGTTCGCTACAGACGACAACCTCAGAGCACTGTATGTATACGCCTCATCACCCGTAACCGGCGGTAAGTTCTCGATGCCCAAGTTCTCGACCAAGGATTGCCAGCACGCAGCAATCGAGCTTACAGTCTATGGAGGCAGCTGCGAGTCCTTCACAGTAAGCGCCGCAACCTACGGAGTGGAAGAGAAGGAGATCGAGACCTTCAACAAGTCTTACTTCACAGAGACAGGCGTACAGAAAGTGACAGTAGAGCTTCCTGCCGAATTCCAGAACAAGGACTGGGTTGAGCCGTTCATCAACTTCGACCTCGCTACACGCGATGAGTCTTACATCATGTATGCATTCCGCTACTTCGACAATATTCCCAACGACTTCGGTGTGCTTCAGCTCTCAGGCGCCAACAACGCCAAGGTTGGTGAGGAAGCTCAGTTCACAGCTCAGGTTATGAACTACGGTTACCTGGACGGTACAGAGCCCGCAGCCAAGTGGACTCTCACACGCGCTGACGGTACTGTCCTCGCTGATGTTGACGTAGCCGCTACAAGCAACGTAGTTGAAGCAGAAGGCACATACACCAACACTATCTCCTACACTCCGACTGCCGACGACCTTGGCACTCTCAAACTCACCTACGCACTCGCTTCCGGTGACAACAAGGCCATGAACGACACCAAGTCTGTAGACGTGAACGTAACAGTAGGCTCACAGCCCGTGGTTACCGACCTTCACGCCGACGAGATCACATACGAGAACGTAATGCTCGGTTGGACAGCTCCCGCTGCTGCAGCCGGTTCCGAGAGCTTCGAGGATGAAGTTCCCTTCGTCCTTGCTCCCGACGAGATCGCCGGCTTCACCACAGTCGACGGTGACGGCGCTATGCTCTACGGTATCAACAACCCGGGCTTTGCGGCTCTCGACTGGGCATACCAGCCCATGGGCTTCATGGTATGGTCAGAATCCGGTATGGACGAAATCATCGGCACGACAGGTTTATATCCCGCTCACGAAGGCGACAATTACCTCGTAGCTATCAGCCCCTCACAGCAGGAGGACGGCACAACTCCCGATGCTGACGACTGGTTGATCTCACCCGCGGTTAACGGTGGCTCGACATTCAGCTTCTGGGCTAAGGCGTTCACATATGCTTATGGCGCAGAGAACATCGAGATCATGTACTCGACCACAGGCAACAAGCCTGAGGACTTCAAGGTGCTCGAATACCTCGACATCGAGGGTCCGCAAGATGCTACACCCGAGTGGGAGCAGTATCAGTACACTCTGCCTCAGGATGCCAAGTACTTCGCTATCCACTATGTATCGCACGATATCTTCGGTATCGCTATCGACGACATCGAGTACACGGCAGCCGGCAACGACGTAGCTATCGACAAATATGAGGTTTACCGCGACGGCGCTCTCGTAGGCGTTACAGCTGATGTCCTCTTCAACGATACTACAGTCGAGGACGACACCCAGTACAGCTACATCGTAGTTCCCGTTCTGAGCGACGGTGCCAAGGGTCTCGACTCCAACACACTCGTGCTCCGCACAACAGACGTTAAGGCTGTAGCTGACGCTGCTCACGCTATCTATGCTGAGAACGGCCGCATCATCGTCAAGGGCTTCGAAGGCCAGAAGGTCCTCATTGCCACTGCCGACGGTAAGCTCGTTGCCAACGACAACGCAAGCGCCAAGACTGCTTACAATGTAGCTGCAGGTGTTTACGTAGTGAAGGCCGGCAAGACAGTTGTGAAAGTGATTGTCAAGTAAATTCAAGGCTTGCTTGCAAGCCGAGACATATCTCAAAACAGAGGGTCGCGCCTGAGGCGCGGCCCTTTTTTTCGCTCCCGTGGGAGTGGGGATGGGAGAGATGGGAATTATGGGAGTAATGGGAATTTTGAGAATTTTGGGAGTAATGGGAATTTTGAGGATTCGGCCGAAGCGGATTATTTTGAGGAAATATTAGACAAATTGGGCAAATTGGACCAATTAGACAAATTCGAGATTATAGGGAATCATTGAAGGCACTGGGCGAAAAAGACGAGGTCGCGGCCTGCCGCGACCATACAATTGAGGGAACAAGTGAGGGGGATGTAGACGGAAGAGGGAAGGGGGGATCAGAAGGTTTTGCCGTAGGTGGCGCGGTCAAGGTTGCGGTAGCCGATCGCTTCCACTATGTGACGGCACTGTACCGTCTCCGAGTTGTCGAGATCGGCTATGGTACGCGCCACTCGCAGTATCCTGTCGAAAGCGCGCGCTGACATAGAGAACCGCTCCATCGATTCCTTGAGGCGCGCAAGACCCTCTGCGTCGGGCCATGCGTAGCGCCGGATAAGGCGCGTGTTCATCTGTGCGTTGCAGTAAATGCCCGGTTCATCCTTGAAACGCGCAAGTTGCACAGTGCGCGCCTTGACCACACGTTCGCGTATCGTGGCGCTGCTCTCGCCCGGCGCGCTGTCTGCCATCTCGTCGAATTCCACCGGTTGTATCTGTATCTGAAGGTCGATACGGTCCAGCAGAGGCCCCGAGATGCGGTTCATATATTTCTGCACGGCTCCCGCCGGGCAGGTGCATTGCTTGTGAGGGTGACCGTACCATCCGCACGGGCACGGATTCATGCTCGCCACGAGCATGAACGACGCCGGATAGTCGACCGTATACTTAGCCCTCGAAATAGATATTACGCGGTCCTCCACAGGTTGTCGGAGCACTTCCAGCACCTGGCGCGGGAACTCCGGAAACTCGTCGAGGAAAAGTACCCCGTTGTGCGCCAGACTTATCTCGCCCGGCTGAGGATTGATGCCGCCTCCCACGAGCGCCACAGGCGATATAGTGTGGTGCGGGGCGCGGAAGGGCCGCTGCGTCATAAGCATGGAACCGCGGCCGAGCTTACCCGCCACAGAGTGGATCTTAGTGGTCTCGAGCGCCTCGGCGAGGCTCAAAGGCGGAAGTATGGACGGCAGCCGTTTGGCCATCATGGACTTGCCGCTGCCCGGGCTGCCGATAAGGAGAATGTTGTGTCCGCCGGCAGAAGCCACTTCAAATGCTCTCTTCACCGCGAACTGACCTTTCACTTCGGCGAAATCGAAGTCGAAACAGTCCATGCGCCGGCGGAACTCCTCGCGCGTGTTTACCACCGTGGGCTGCACATCTTCGGCACCGTTGAGGAAAGCTACGGTCTGCGCAAGATTCGTCATGCCGAAAACCTCGATATTGTTGACCACAGCCGCCTCCGTAGCGTTCGCCTCAGGCACTATCATGCGTTTGAAGCCCATCTCGCGCGCCTTGATTGCCATGGGGAGCACACCCTTCACCGGGAGTATAGAGCCGTCCAGACTCAGCTCGCCGGTTATCATGCAGTCGGCCACACTTGCGGCCGCCACATGCTCGTTGGAGGCAAGTATGCCTATAGCCAACGGCAGGTCGAACGATGCGCCCTCCTTCTTCACGTCGGCCGGCGCCAGGTTGATAACCACGCGCTGATGCGGGAAAGGTATCCCGCTCTGAGTCATTGCGGCCATGATACGCTCGTGAGCCTCGCGCACAGCCGTGTCCGGGAGTCCGACTATCGTGAATGTGGCTCCGCGCTCGCAGAGGGCCTCTATGGTGACGGGAAGCGCTTCTATGCCTTGCACGGCGGCTGTGTATACTTTGGCGAGCATGTCGGTATAGAGGTTGATTAGGTTAGCTTCTACTGGGCTATCTGGCCGCGCGGGCTGCGGCAGCGGCCTTCTTCATGTCGGTGCCGCGGTAGAGCTGCGAGCCTTTGCGGTCGGCCACGATCACGTAAGGCGCGCCGGGAAGCGAGAGTCGTTGCAGGCTCACGTCCATAGGCCCGGCGAACGCCCAGAAACTGCGCCGCCGGCTCGTGGTGTCGCCGCGCAGCGCCGAGTGCCACTGCGAGCTGTCAGGGTCAAGATATATGTCGGCCACGGCTATATCCTGCGGCAGACGGCTCATGGCCCTCAGCGCCTCGCGAAGCTCTGAGCCGCCCGATTCCTTCCAGAAATAGACCACTGTGGCCCTTGCGCGGGCCGGATTGAGTGTCGACAGCGTGTCGGCCGGTGTGCGCAGCGTTATAGGCACCATAGGCAGCCCGGAGGCCTTTTCGCGGCTCTCTGACGTCACCGTCATGGCCACATGAAGCAACCGTTCCTTATCCTCCTTATCGAGCGTCAGAGAGCCCCAGAGACGGTTAAAACCGGCCTCGTCGGCCGTGCGGTCGTAGAAGGTCAGCAGCAGCAGCGCGCTGCATACATCGCCGGTATGCTCCTTCACATATCCGGCCACAGCCGCGTTCAGCTCCTCGGCCGTGCCGCGTCCCCGCCCGCTTTCGTCGGGCTCCCGGAACGACATGCTCATGCCGGGCGATCCCCCCGGTCCTGAGTAGCCTCCCACCATCGACGGCAAAAGCGCCTCGTTGCGCCGCACCCAGTCAGAGTATTGCTCCATAGGCTTGTTGCCCTTCACCTGCCAGAGGTACGGGTGGTTGAAATCACCCTTTATCTCGAGCTTGTCGCCCTTCTCGGCATAGACGGCATAGAGCAGACGCCGGTCCGAGGAAAACAGCCATACTATCGTGGGATAGCGCGTGGCGCCGTGAAGTTGAAAAGCCCCGTTCTCGAAAGCAAGCTCCTGCGACACGAGCTCGTCGGTATTCGAACTGTAAGCCACATACATGGCCTTGAGGCCGCGTTGAGCGCCGCCGTCGATCTTACCCTCTATACGGAACTCGTTCTTCGTGCACGAGCCGACAAAAAGGGCTAAGAGCACCAAAGGCAGCAGCCGCAGCAGCATCATCGCGGCTCCGCTGCGGCAGGCTAAGCTAAGTGACTCGGGCTGATTCATAGGTTTCGTGAAGGGGGAGCGCCGCGTCAGATCGAGAGGCGGCGCTGAGTGTTGATAAGCTCTGTGTTGATAGGTTTGTCGTTCTTGATGGCCTTAGTGAACGGCACATACACGATCTCGTCGTTCTTTATGCCGATCATCACGTTGCGCTGGTCGTCGAGCAGCGCGTCGACGGCTGCCGCGCCCATACGCGAAGCCAGGATACGGTCGAACGCCGACGGCGAACCGCCGCGCTGAAGGTGACCCAGGATCGTGACACGCACGTCGTACTGCGGATACTCCTCCTCCATACGCTTGGCCAGACCCATGGCGCCGCCCGTCAGAGGGCTCTCGGCCACAAGCACTATCGACGAGTTTTTCGACTTGCGGAACCCGTGGTCGATAAGGTCGGCCAGCTGGTCGGTCTGTGTGGAGAACTCCGGTATGATGGCGGCCTCTGCGCCCGAAGCTATCGCGCCGTTCAGCGCCAGGAAGCCCGCGTCGCGGCCCATCACCTCGATGAAGAAGAGGCGCTCGTGGCTCGTGGCAGTGTCGCGGATCTTGTCCACACACTCCATGATAGTGTTGAGCGCTGTGTCATAGCCGATTGTGGAGTCGGTGCCATACAGGTCGTTGTCGATCGTGCCGGGCAGACCCACTATCGGGAAAGAAAATTCGTTGGCGAAAATACGTGCGCCGGTCAGCGATCCGTCGCCGCCGATCACCACTAAGGCGTCGATGCCGTGGCGGCGCAGCACATCGTAGGCACACTGGCGTCCTTCCGGTGTCTGGAACTCCTTGCAGCGCGCTGTCTTCAGTATCGTGCCGCCGCGCTGTATGATGTTGGAGACGTTCTGGGTGGAAAATTCCTCGATCTCATCGGAGATCAGACCCTTGAAGCCGCGGTAGATGCCAAACACTTTGAAGCCGGCGAAGATGCCTGCGCGGGTCACCGCGCGGATGGCCGCGTTCATGCCCGGAGCATCGCCTCCGGACGTCAGGATTCCTATGGACTCTATTTTCGACATAATTTCTGTATGTTTAGGTGTTTATTCTCTTCTTCCTTTGAAGCACCGCCCGCTCGCCTTTAGCCTGCTGACTGCCCGTCGCCTGCAACTTGCGGCCCTTCGCCGTCTGCAACTTGCGGCCCCGGAGAAGCGGTTCGCTTCCGAATATGCAAAGATAGCAAATTCTTCTCTCCTCTGCAAATATACGCAACGAAATTTTGTTGCGAAATTTTAGCGCGAAATAGCGGCTCGTTACGACCAAAATCATTCGGTAAATTGTTCACGCCTATCGCTATTGATTCTCGGCTGAAGGTCGGGAGTCGGGAGCCGGGTCGGTGCTCTCCCGCGACTCGTAAGCCTCCACGATGCGCTGCACCAGCGGATGGCGCACTATATCCTTCTTCTCGTACTCGATGCGGCCGATACCTTTCACTCCCTTAAGCACATAGAGCGCCTGCAGCAGGCCCGACCTCACGCTGCGCGGCAGGTCGATCTGCGTCACATCGCCGGTGATTATCATCTTGGCGTTCATGCCCAGACGTGTCAGAAACATCTTCATCTGGTGCGTCGTGGTGTTCTGCGCCTCGTCCAGTATGATTATCGCGTCGTTGAGCGTGCGGCCGCGCATGAAGGCGAGCGGCGCTATCTGTATCGTGTTGCTCTCCAGATACTCCTTGAGCTTGAGCGCGGGGAGCATATCCTCCAAAGCGTCGTAGAGCGGCTGCAGATACGGGTCGATCTTATCCTTCATGTCGCCGGGAAGGAAGCCGAGCTTCTCGCCCGCCTCCACGGCCGGTCGCGACAGTATGATCTTGCGGGCGGTCTTGTTCTTCAGCGCCGCCACAGCCAGGGCTATCGCTATGTAGGTCTTGCCGGTACCTGCGGGGCCGAGCGCGAATGTCAGGTCGTTTTCGTGAAATGATTTCACCATCCGGGCCTGGTTCGCGTTGCGCGGAGCGATCGGCTTACCGGTCTGGCCGTATATGATCACCCCCTCGGAGTCGATCTGCTTGGGCGACTCGCCACGGACTATGTCTATGATCACATCCTCGGTGAGCTTGTTGTATTTCGCCGCATAAGCCTCGATCTCCTTCACCTTCTTCTCGAAGTCGGCGGTCTCGGAGTCCTCGCCTATGACCTTGATCACATTGCCGCGGGCAGCCATGCGCAGCTTCGGAAACAGGTTGCGGATCAGCGATATGTTGGAATTGTTCACTCCGTAGAAAGTCTGCGGATCTATGTTGTCTAAGATTACTATACGTTCAATCATTGCGTCGCGTGATTTTTGGGAAAGAGATTCAAGGTCTGCTTTAACCCACCGAGCCTTCCAGGGTGATTTGCAGCAACTTCTGCGCCTCCACGGCAAACTCCATCGGCAGCTTGTTCATCACCTCCTTGGCGTAGCCGTTCACAATCATGCCCACAGCCTCCTCGGTCGGTATGCCGCGTTGGTTGCAGTAGAAGATCTGCTCCTCGTTGATCTTCGATGTCGTGGCTTCGTGCTCCACGGTCGACGAGTCGTTCTGCACGTCGATGTAGGGGAATGTATGCGCGCCGCACCGGTCGCCCATCAGCAGCGAGTCGCACTGGGTGAAGTTGCGGCATCCGGTGGCGTCCTTGGCCACTTTTACAAGGCCGCGGTATGAGTTCTGGCTCTGCCCGGCCGAGATACCCTTGGAGACTATCGTCGACCGCGAGTTGCGCCCTATGTGGATCATCTTGGTGCCGGTGTCGGCCTGCTGATAATTGTTGGTCACGGCCACTGAATAGAACTCGCCCACCGACTCGTCGCCCTTCAGCACACACGAAGGATATTTCCACGTGATGGCCGAGCCGGTCTCAACCTGCGTCCACGATATCTTGGACCGGTGTCCGCGGCATAAACCGCGCTTGGTCACGAAGTTATAGATGCCTCCGCGACCCTCTTTGTCGCCGGCGAACCAGTTCTGTACGGTCGAATACTTCACCTCGGCCCGCTCCTCCACGATTATCTCCACTATGGCGGCGTGGAGCTGATTCTCGTCGCGCATCGGTGCGGTGCACCCCTCCAGATAGCTCACATAGGCGTCGTCGTCGGCCACTATCAGGGTACGCTCGAACTGGCCTGTGCCTGAGGCGTTTATGCGGAAATAGGTGGATAGCTCCATCGGACACTTCACCCCCTTGGGGATGTAGACAAACGAGCCGTCGGAGAACACGGCCGAGTTAAGCGCGGCGTAAAAATTGTCGCGGTAGGAGACCACCGAGCCCAGATACTTCTTCACCAGGTCGGGGTAGTCCTTCACGGCCTCGGAGAACGAACAGAAGATCACACCGAGCTCGGCTAACTTCTCGCGGTGTGTGGTCTTCACACTCACGGAATCCATGACGGCATCCACTGCCACTCCGGCAAGGTGCTTCTGCTCTTCCAGGCTGATCCCCAATTTGTTGAAGGTCTTCACAAGCTCAGGGTCCACTTCGTCCATGCTCTTCTTGGTCTCGGCTTTTTTCGGCGCGGCGTAGTAGCTGATCGCCTGGAAGTCGATCGGCGGTATAGCCAGATGAGCCCAGTGAGGCGGCGTCAGCGTCTGCCAGTAGCGGAACGCCTTCAGCCTGAATTCCAGGAGCCACTCGGGCTCCCCTTTCTTGCGGGATATATGTCTGATCACATCCTCGTCGAGCCCGGCGGGTATCACGTCGGTGTCTATGTCGCTCACAAATCCGTACTTATACTCGGAATCCGTGGCATCGCGGAGGAGTTCGCTGTTTCTTTCTTTGTCGTCCATTATGCTGTCTTTCTGCAGAGTAGAGCTGTTATATTCTTCGGAGCCCGGGCCTTCCGCGGCCCGGCTTGCGGGCTGCCCTCAAGGTCGGATATCGGACAATCTTCCGGTTAGATTGGTCAATCCTTCGGCCGGAAGGCGAGGTCGCCGGCGTCGCCAAGGCCGGGCACTATGTATGAATGGGCGTTGATCTCGGGGTCGATGGCGCCCACCCAGACCGTGGTGCGGTCCTTCGGGAAATGATCTGTCACATAGTCGATTGCCTGCTGCGAAGCGATCACTGAACACACATGTATATGCGCCGGGTTCCCCTTCGAGAGGAGTGCGCGGTAGCCCAGATCCATCGAGGTGCCGGTGGCGAGCATCGGGTCCACAAGCAGGAGCGTCTTCCCTTCGATCGACGGCGACGCCAGATATTCAATCAGCACGTCGAACTGGTCGCCGGCTTTCTCGCGGTACTTGCGGTAAGCGCTCACGAAGGCGTTCTCGGCGTTGTCGAAATAGTCGAGGAACCCCTGGTGAAACGGTAGCCCGGCACGCAGTATAGTGCCTATCACCACATCCTCGGCCGGTGTCTGGCACACAGCCTTTGCCAGCGGTGTCTGCACCTCAACGTCCTTATAGTCAAGGCGCTGCGATATTTCGTAGGCCATGATCTCGCCGATGCGCTGAAGGTTGCGCCTGAAGCGCATCGGGTCTTTCTGTATGGTGACATCGCGCAGTTCGAGCATATAGCGGCTCACGAGCGACGGTCGTTCGGCGAAGTTGATTATTTCAATCTGATTCATGGCTTTTTATGAGGTTGTGTATTTGTTGGCACGTATGAAGGCGCCCCGGGGGCGAAGCGTCTGAGGGTCTTATTTATTAACGCCCGAGAGGGGCAATTGTATCGGCAGCGGAGGCAGAATCTTCAGCGCCCGGGCCGAGTCGGTTTCTATCTGTCGGCGGAGCTCCTCGAGCGAGGGGAAGCGCCGCTCATCGCGCAGACGCGCCATGAAGCAGATTGTCAGCGGTTTGTCGTAGAGGTCGAGGGGCTCAGGAGTGAGCAGGTGAGCCTCGATGGTGGGTGAGGCGGCGGCCTCGCCCAAGGTGGGACGCACGCCGATGTTCACTACCGCCGGATACTGGCGCCCGTCGAGCAGGGCCACAGCCGCATACACGCCGCGACGGGGTATCAGTTTGAAGGGATCGTCGGGACGCAGATTCGCTGTCGGGAAGCCGATGGTGCGCCCCACGGCCTGCCCGTGCTCCACATGGCCCTGAAGCATGTAAGGGTACCGGGCCAGCTCGCCGAACCGGGCGGCGTCACCCTCGTCTAAGAGGAGGTGGCGGAGCACGGTGCTGCTCACATCAGGCAGCGAGGGACACATGATCACCTCCATGCCGAGTTCCCGGCCCGTGTCGGCATACCGGTCGGGCGTGACGTCGCGGTCGCTCCCGAAACGGTTGTCATGTCCCACGAGGAGGCGATTTACGCCGAATTCATCGGCGATTTTCTGCATGAAGCCGCGGTGAGTGAGCGCGCGCAGCTCGGGTGTGAAATCGAGCGGAATCACCCGCGCTTCGGGGTATAATTCCCCGATGAGACCGAGCTTTTCTGCGCGTGTCATCAGCTGCGGGGGCACACGCTCCGGAGCCACGAGACGCAGCGGATGGTCGGCAAGCACGAATATCGCGGCCTCTTCGCCCTTCTCGCGGGCAAGTGCCGTCAGTGTGTCGAGCAGGTAGCGGTGCCCTGCGTGCACGCCGTCGAATGTGCCTACTGTCCCTATCATCTCTTTCTATCAGTTTTTTTTTCTTAGGGGTCAGCTCTGTCCGGCGCCGTTCAGCCCGAGCATTTTCACGAACCCCTCGGCGGAATCCACAAGCATCGAAGCGATACCTTCCTTCTCGGCTGCCGCGCAATTTTTGGCGGAGTCATCGAGGAAAACTGTCTTTTTCGGGTCGAGATCGTAACGCCGTAGGAGGATGCGGAAGATCTCCGGATCCGGCTTGCACACCTTCTCGGCAAACGATGCTATCACACCGTCGAAATAGTCGTTGATGGCGAGCCCTTCGCGGCGGAACAGACGGTCGATTACGGTATGAAACATCACCGGATTCGTGTTGGAAAGCACATACGTGCACTTCCCTTGCCGGCGAAGCTCCCTTATGGCCTGAAGCCGCTCCACGGGCAGATCCATTATGAAGGCGGTGAAAGCCTCCTCTAAGTCCTTGTCGGAGATGTCGGCCTTGGTGCTCTTGGCTCGCAGTGCGTCGAAGAATTCCCCGGCCGAGATAGTGCCCTCCTCGAGCTCTAAAAAGATACCTTTCTGGCAATAGGGGTCGAGCAGCTCGTCGGCTTCGGCTATCCCGAGCGCCGTGAGACTTTCCACGGCGCGGTCTCGCTCTATGTCGAGCACCACGCCGCCTAAGTCGAACACTATATTGTCGTAATTATCAATCGTTGACATGCTTTCAGCCATCTTTTTCGGGTTCTCTTTTTCAACTGCAAAATTAATGAAAAATTCTCGGATTTCCTTGCCCCGATACTCCGCTCCCCGCAATTCCAAAATAGGGGTGCTCACCCTTTCGGAAAAATGTAGTAACTTTGCAAACTGCTTAGCAGGCAAAATCGACTCTCTTATGAACCCTCAATCGCCTAAATATCACCTGCATACCCTCTCCAACGGCCTCCGTTGCGTATTCATGGCTTCGGAGAAGGTCGGCTATTGCGGCGTCGCTGTCAATGCCGGAAGCCGCGACGATTTCCGCGACCGATTCGGCCTGGCCCATTTCGTTGAACACACTCTCTTCAAGGGCACTCCGCGCCGGGGCAGCCAGGCGATCAACAACCGCATGGAGTCCGTTGGCGGCGAGCTCAACGCCTACACCACCAAGGAGGAGACGGTGATCTACACCAACTTTCCGGCCGGCTATTCGGACCGCGCCCTCGACCTCCTCGCTGATCTGGTCATCAATTCCTGTTTTCCGGCCAAAGAGCTCAGAAAGGAGCGTGAGGTAGTCATCGACGAGATAAATTCTTACCTCGACTCTCCGGGCGAATCGGTCTTCGACGAGTTTGAGGACCGTATGTATGCCGGAAGCGGCCCGGGCCACAATATCCTGGGCACCCCAGAGAGCGTCAAAGGATTGGCCGGAGAAGACTGCCGCGCTTTCCTCGACACGTACTATACGCCGGATAACATGGCGCTCTACTGTGTGGACCGCTGCAAACCGGAGGCCGCTTTCCGCCGCATGGAGAAGTATTTCGGCTCCATGCATCTGAAGAGCTCCCACTCGCTGCGCGGCACGAAGCCGGCCCTTCCGGAGCCTTTCAGCTGCGACCTGCAGCGCGACAGCCATCAGGCCCACACCATAGTCGGCGCCCGCATACCGTCGCGCCACTGGCCGGAACGCTATGCGCTCTTTCTGCTCAACAATTACCTGGGCGGACCATCCATGAATTCGGTCTTCAACCGCGAGTTGCGCGAAAAGCGGGCTTACGTCTACTCGGTCGACTCGTTTGTCGGCATGCTCTCCGACTGCGGCCTCTTCACCGTCTACTATGGCTGCGACCGAGAGCATATCGTCCGCTGCGAGAAAATCATTGGCAGAGTCCTCGCTCAGCTGGCAGAAACCCCGATGAAACCGGCCCTTTTTGAGAAAATACGCCGCCAGTACCTCGGTCAGCTCCTGGTCAGTTCCGACAACCGCGAGTCAAGGGCCATATCCCTGGGCAAGAGCCTACTCTACTACGGCGAGATTCACGACACGGACTATGCCGCCGAACAGATCCGCCGCGTCACGCCGGAGCAGCTCCGCTTCTGCGCCGAGATGATCCTCAACGCCGGTCTCTCGCGCCTCACCCTGCTCTGACAGCGGAAGCCGATCAAAACTGAATACGATCAAAACGGAATCCGCTAAGAAACACCGCCTTAGATAGTGTGAATAAAAGCGATACATTAAAGCTGCAAGGCAGATTTATTAAACTGTTACTTTAACCTGCGATGAAGATTGCCGACATAGATCTTGGAGAGCATCCTGTGCTGCTCGCTCCGATGGAGGATGTCACCGACCCTTCGTTCCGTCTCATCTGCCGCGAGATGGGCGCCTGTATGGTCTATACGGAGTTCGTCTCGGCCGAAGCGCTCGTGCGCGACATACGTTCCACCACCCGCAAGCTGCAGATCAACGAGGCCGAACGTCCCGTGGCTATTCAGATCTATGGCCGCGAACCGGAAGCTATGGTCGAGGCAGCGAAGATTGTTGAGCAGGCCCGCCCCGATATCATCGACATAAACTTCGGCTGTCCGGTCAAGAAGGTGGCCGGAAAGGGCGCCGGAGCCGGTATGCTCCGCGATATACCGAAACTGCTCGCAATCACAGAGACGGTGGTCAACGCCGTCTCGCTCCCTGTCACTGTCAAGACCCGTCTGGGCTGGGACTGCGAAAACAAGATCATACCTCAGCTCGCCCTCGAGCTGCAGAAGTGCGGCATCGCGGCTCTCACGGTCCACGGCCGCACCCGCAGCCAGATGTATACCGGCGAGGCGGACTGGACCCTCATAGGCGAGATTGCCCGCAACCCGGAATTCCGTCTGCCGCTCATCGGCAACGGCGACGTAAAGACCCCCGAAGGGTGCGCCGCCGCTTTCGATAAGTTCGCCGTCGACGCCGTGATGGTGGGACGCGCTGCCATAGGCGCTCCCTGGATCTTCCACGACATACGTCAGTACCTCGACACGGGCTCCTGTACGCCGCTCTCCGACGCCGAGAAGCTCGCGCTGCTCCGCCGCCAGATTCGCGAAAGCATCGAGCGTATCGACGAGTACCGGGGTATCCTGCATATACGTCGCCATCTGGCAGCTACTCCGCTCTTCAAAGGGCTCCCCGATTTCCGCGACACCCGTATCCGGATGCTCCGCGCCGACACTTTCTCCGAGCTTAGCCTCATACTTGACGAGGTAGAGGACAAGTTTCTTGGAGGCCCCCGCAACACGCTCTGACCCAACTGATAAAAATCTATATATTAAAGTGAAGGATTAATGGTTTCTAAAGCTGAAAATAAGGCACCGAAGGAGAAACTCTGGAACGCGGAGTACATCAAGGTGATGCTCTGCAACTTCCTCCTTTTCTTCGCTTTCTATCTGCTCACTCCGCTGCTTCCTATCTATCTCGACACTCAGTTCGGAGCCGACAAAGACATGATCGGCCTCGTGCTCTCGGGCTATGTCATAGCCACTCTGCTTGTAAGGCCGTTCAGCGGATTCATCGTGGATACCTTCGAACGCAAGAAGGTGCTCACCATCTGCTTCTTCTCTTTCTTTGTGGTGTTCTTCGGCTATGTTGGAGCCGGCACGCTGCTCATGTTCGCTATCGTGCGAACGGTCCACGGTCTCCCTTTCGGCGCCACAACCGTGGCCAACAGCACGGTAGCTATTGATGTGCTTCCTTCGTCGCGGCGCAACGAGGGGATCGGTTTCTACGGCCTGAGCAACAACCTCGCCATGGCTTTCGCGCCCTCGGCCGGCATCTGGATCTACTCCGTCACCGACAATTTCCAGGTCCTTTTCTGGATCTCGCTCATACTGGCCTTCGCCGGATATTTCTTCTCCACGCGAGTTAAGCTCCCGGTCCGTCCCAAGGTGGAGGGGAGACGCAAGATGTCGTGGGATCATTTCTTCCTGACCCGAGCCTGGCTCATGGCTGTCAACATCTGTCTCTTTGGCCTCTGCTGGGGCGTCATGGCCAATTATGTGGCGCTCTACGGCCGCGATGTCCTTCAGATCACCGACGGCACGGGCATCTTCTTTCTGCTCCTCTCGGCCGGACTCTTCACCTCGCGTCTCTTCGGCTCCAAGATGCTGCGCAAGGGCAAGATAACCCAAAGCGGCTCGTTCGGTGTAATCTGTTCCACAGCCGGTTACACGCTCTTCGCGCTTGTGCCGCAGCAATGGAGCTTCTACCTCTCGGCTATTCTTATCGGCCTGGGCAACGGCCGAATGTACCCCGCCATGCTCACCATGTTCATCGGTGTGGCCCGCCACGACCAGCGAGGCACGGCCAACTCCTCGATACTCATCTCCTGGGACCTCGGCATGGGCTTCGGTATATTGCTCGGAGGTGTCCTCACTGAGTTTGTAGGCTATAGCGCGGCATTCTGGTTCACAGCCGCCTGTCAGGCCGCCGGCGCTGTACTCTTCCTGCTCGCCACACGCCGCTTCTATCTCGGCCGCCGTCTCGACAAGAGCAACTTCTAACCGCAGCTTATGTAGCTTATTTGGCTTATGTATCGGATGTGTCGGATCTGTCAGATCTATCCGATTACTCCGATAATTCCGGATCTTTCCGATAATTCCGATTTTGCAGGAAATAACTCCGAAAAAATCTAAAAAATGGACAATAAGTGTGTGGCTGCTTGGCAGTTTGCCCATAAATTCTTATTTTCGCACCAAAATCACCTCTTTGGGTGCAAATCATAATCTAACCGATACATCATGAGGAAGATAGTTTTTATTCTCAGCTTCCTGGCCGTGGCGCTCAGCTCGTCGGCCGACATCAACGAATACACCGTAGAAGTGGGCGAATTCAGCAAGCTCAAGGTGATCAACGACATTGATGTGGTCTATAAATGCGTACCGGATTCAGCCGGCAAAGCGGTGTTCGTAGCCGAAGATTCTCTGGCCGACGCCTATCTTTTCACCAACAAGAACGGCACTCTCAAGATAGAGAAATATACCGACTTCGCGACTGTGGAAGTACCTCAGGTCACGGTCTATTCCAATTTCCTCACAAGCGTGGAGAACAGTTCGCAGAAGAATGTGGAAGTGGTCTCCGTGGCTTCCTGCCCCGAATTCTCGGTGAAGCAGATCGGCAACGGCTCGGTGACAGTGGACAATATCGAGGCTACCAAAGTCAACGCTAAAGTGGCCACGGGAAAGGGCCGGATCACCATTCAGGGCGAGTGCACCAGGGCTTCGCTCTCAATGGTCGGAACAGGCACCATCCAGGCCGACAGTCTCGAGGCCGATGAGGTGAGCTGCTCGGTGTTCGGCACCGGCAGTATAGGCTGCTGGCCCGTCGACAAACTGAGTGTGAAGGGCTTGGCCTCAACAACAGTCTATTACCGCGGCACCCCCAAGACCATCAAGAAGACAGGCTTCGCCAAAGTCGAGCCCCTGAAATGACCCTCTGATGTCCGACCGGCAGGAGAATCCGATGACCGAACCGCAGGATAATCTTAAGTCAGAACCGAAGGAGAATCGGATGGCACAACCGCAAGATAGTCTTAAGCCAGATCGGCAGGAGAACCCGTCGCAGCTTAAGCTCACCACGGCGCGCACTCTCAAATGGAACACCATCGACAAGGTGGCGTCGCAGGTGCTCTATGCCGTCACAGGTATTGTGCTGGCCAACGTGCTCCCTCGCGCCGACTTCGGTCTTGTCGGAGCTATCCTGGTGTTTCAAGCCTTCGCTATCCTCTTTGTCGACAGCGGTTTCGGAGCCGCGCTCCTGCAGAAGAAGGAGCCCACGGACCGCGATTACTCCACCGTATTCTGGTTCAACCTCGCTGTGAGCATTGCTGTCTATGCAGTGCTCTATTTTTGTGCGCCGCACATCTCCGACATCTTCCAGCACGACCGCCGTCTGATACCTCTTTCGCGCGTCATGTTCCTGAGTTTCATCATCACCGGACTCGGCATTGTGCAGACCAACCGGCTGATGAAACGCATGGATGTGAAGCAGATAGCTATCTCCAATACCGTCGGGCTGATTGTCTCCGGAGCCGCCGGCATCTGGATGGCCCTCTCGGGCTGGGGCGCCTGGGCTCTGGTGTGGCAGACGATCATACTCACCACCATGAAGACCGGTTGGCTCTGGGTGGTGGAGCGCTGGCTTCCAAGAGCCGGTTTCTCGCTCGACTCGCTGCGCAGCATATGGCGCGTAGGCCTTGGTGTGTTCACCACCGGATTCCTCAACACTCTCTTTCTCAACATCTACAGCTTCGTGATAGGCGCCCGCTACTCGCTCGCCGCGCTTGGCGATTACACCCAGGCCGACAAATGGAGCAAGATGGGAAGCGCCTCTATCTCGCAGATATTCACAGCCTCGTTTGTGCCGCTTTTAGCCAAGTTTCAGGACGATAAGGAGAAATATTGCGCGCTTCTGAGCCGCATAAATCAGTTCGCCGCCTTCATGACCATGCCGTTCATGATCTTCCCGGCCGTGATGGCTCTGCCGATATTCCACCTCCTGTTCGGCACGAAGTGGGATTCCGCCGTGATACTCTTTCAGATACTGATGGTCCGCGGTATATTCACCGTGCTCTCATCGACATGCAATAACTATATCCTGGCGCTCGGCCGGGCCCGCAGCCTCGTCCGGGTCGAGGTGGTGAAAGATGTAACCACAGCTGCGGCGATAGCCGTCACGCTGCCACTCCGCTCCGTGGAGGCCCTCGTATGGGGTCAGCTCGTAGCCGGAGTGCTCACATGGATCTTCACAGTGTGGCTCACTTCGCGCGAGGCCGGCTACCCGATAGCCGGATTCCTGCGCGACATCTGGCGCTACGTAGCCCTGGCTCTGCTCTGCGGCGCCGCTATGTGGCCCGCAGGGATACTCCCTCTGCGTCCTTCGGTGCTTCTCCTCATCGAAGGCGCCATAGGACTCGGACTCTATATATTTATACTTAAAATATTCCGCAACAAGATTCTCGACGAAGGCGCCGGGTACGTTTTCGGCCGCTTCCGACGCAAAAAATCCCCGATTTCATCGGAGTGAGTAGCTGCATTCATCGATAGGAAAGCGAAGACGGCGGGTTTGAATCTTGAGAGAGAAAAGAAAACAGAAATTATTATAATTGCAACTGAATTGGTTTAAGATGATTAAAAAAATTGCAAAACCGCTCTATTGGCTCCTGCTGGCGCTGATGGTGTTCCCCTTCGAACTGTTTCGCGCTCACGGCACACCGCTGATCTCGCCCCCTGTGGCTCTTTTCTGCGGACTTGTGTTCGCGTTCATCTTCGGCACACCGGTGCCTAAGTTCAACAAGAAGCTCTCCAAGTATTTGCTTCAGGCTTCGGTGGTCGGCCTCGGTTTCGGCATGAACCTCCAGGAGTCGCTCTCCTCGGGCGCCGACGGTATGCTTCTCACCGTAGGGTCGGTGGTTCTGGTCATGGTCGTCGGAGTGGTTCTCGGCCGCTACATGAAGATCAACAGCAAAACCTCCTATCTGGTCAGCTCCGGCACGGCGATCTGCGGCGGCAGCGCGATAGCGGCTGTAGGCGGTGTCCTCAAGGCCAAAGACGATGAGATGGCCGTCTCCTTAGGTGTGATCTTCATCCTCAACGCCATAGCGCTCTTCATATTCCCGCCCATGGGCTGGATGCTGGAGATGAGCGACCCGCAGTTCGGCACCTGGGCCGCCATAGCGATCCACGACACATCCTCAGTCGTGGGCGCCGGCGCGGCATTCAGCCCCGAAGCCTGCGACATAGCCACTCTCGTGAAGTGCACGCGAGCACTTTGGATCATACCGCTGGCCTTCTTCACAATGTGGTATTTCCGCAAGTCACTCCGCGGAGGCGAAGGTAAAGGGAAAGTCTCCATACCCTGGTTCATACTCCTGTTCGTAGTGGCAATGGTCATCAACACCTACTCGCCCGAGTCGCTGCGTCCTACTTACGACGTGCTTGTGGATCTGGCCAAGAAAGCTCTCGTGGTAGTGCTCTTCGCAATCGGCGCCGGTCTTTCGCTCAAGGTAGTGAAGCAGGTCGGTGTGAAGCCGCTCGTGCAGGCCGTGATCCTCTGGATAGTGATCGGCGTCGGCAGCTACTTCGCTGTCATGGCCACAGTCCGGTAATTCGCAGCTACAGCCCCATGCTTCTGCAATCGGTCGAGAAACCGCCGCGTAAACAGAGTCCCTCCGGCGCGTACTGTTAAATAATCTGAAAATATTTGTCGGGCTCTTGACTCTTTCGGTTCAAGAGCCTAACTTTGACATTTCATCCTGTATAAGTTCCCGCTCCTCGCTGCGCTCCCCCAAACGCCGCAACCGGCGGGGCAGCCCCAAGCCGCCCGCAGCCGCAGGCCGCCCGCAGCCGAAAAGGCAGCAGGCAGCTTCAAAAGTGAGTGGCGCGGAGCTTGTAAAAGGATATGTGACCCTTAAAATTGTCGGACAAATACTTTTGAAACACTCTTATCTGAGCATGAAACACTCTTATCTGATCGGACTGTTGCTGGGTGCCACCTCCGCTTCAGGTGCCTTCGCAGCCATTCCCACAGGCTATTATAAGGCCTGCGAAGGGAAGACCCAAAGGGCGCTCAAGTCGCAGCTCTATTCCATTATCAAGGACCACGAGGCGATACCTTACGGCTCCGGCTCCAACTCTACCTGGGGCGCATTCTACTATACCGACGTGGACGAGTCGGACAACACCTATTACGATATCTACACCACAAAACGTGCGAAAGTGGGTTCGTGTGGCCAGGTAGGCTCGGGCATGAATATAGAACATACGTTCCCCAAATCTTGGTGGGGCGGCGGCAAGAACAATGCCTACAAGGATATAGGCCATCTGATGCCTTCGGAGAGCAAATCCAACTCCACGCGCGGCAATAATCCTTATGCCGAAGTGGAAAACGTCAGGGAGAACCCCGAATCGTACATGACTTTCAAGCGCGGTACGCCCAAATCGGGTCAGGGCGGCGGAGCCTCATTGGTGATCGAGCCTGAAGACAAATACAAAGGCGATCTGGCGCGAAACTATTTCTATATGGTGACCTGCTATCAGAATCTCTCATGGAGCTCCGAAGGTCTGAATACAGCCGCTCAGGGCGACTACCCGACACTGCAGCAGTGGGCCATAGAGATGCTTCTGAAATGGCACCGTCAGGATCCTGTGAGCGACAAAGAGCGCAAACGCAACGACGCACTCTACGACGTGCAGGGGAACCGCAATCCGTTTATCGACTATCCCGAGCTGGCCGAGCATATCTGGGGCAATCTTCAGGATAAGCCCTGGAAACCAGGCGGAAGCTCGGATCCCGATCCCGTAGATCCGGTGCTCACTTCTCCCGAGCCGGAGGATATCTTCTCCGTGGGCAATGTGAAGCTCGGCGAGTCGAACACAATCACCATACCGGTGCTCGGCTCCGGATTCACTCACGCCGTCAATGCCTCGATCACCGGCACGAATGCAGATATGTACAAGTTCGTGGTGGCCGGCACTGAGTTCCCCGGCCTCTCCATTCAGGCAGCCGATGTGAACAACAAGAACGGCTATTACCTCACTCTCAAATACACTCCGACCTCGATCACGCCTGAGAATGAGTGCCATACAGCCACAGTGACTCTCTCGAGCCAGGATATCAACCCCGGCCCGCTGAAGGTCTATGTGCAGGGCACCTGCGAGGAGGATTACGAGATGGTGCCTACGGTCGCTTATGAAGCCGAGGATGTCACAGCGACCTCTTACACAGCGCGTTGGGCCAAGTCGATGTTCCGTGTTGACGGCTATCTGCTGACCCGCCAGATCTACAACCCCGACGGCATAGGTGTGGCCGAGACCTACACTTACGAGATCGACGGCGCCGACACCACAAGCTATGAGATCACCGACCGCGACGCCAATGTGAATGAAGCTTACTTCGTTCAGTGCACTTGGGGCGATAAATATTCCGAGCCGTCGAATACCGTGACAGTGCTTGCCACCAACGGTGTCGAGGCGATTGAGACCGTAGATAGCTCAGAGGCAGAGTATTACACGCCCGAGGGTGTGCGCCTGCCCGGCAAGCCTTCGCAGCCGGGTGTTTACCTGATCCGTCAGGGAGACCGCACACTCAAGACTGTAAGATTCTAATTGGCGGCAAATTTGATTCGGAGCAATCCGCGATGTCGGAATTATCCGAGCAATCCGAGATAACTGAAAACGGAGCAACCGGAGGTCATCGAGACCACAGGTTGCTCCGAATTATTTGCGGGATTATATGCGGGATCAGGGGAGGCGGCTGACGGCGGGAGATGTTTCGAGCTGCTCGGGGTAGATGTAGTCGTCGGTGAGCAGAGGCATGAACGAGCTGTTTCCGGCGTGGTCCATGGCGTGGATCACAAATTCGGTGCAGTAATATTCCGTTGTGTCGCGGGCGTTGAAACTGTTGTCGAACCTCTTTTTCCGACGGAAAAGGTAGTCGACGTAGTGCCGCAGGACGACTGTGTCGGGAAGCTGCCGGAGGCGGCGTACGGTGACGGCGCTCACATCGTTGACGCGGGCGTAATCCTCGATATATTCGGCTCTTATCTCGCCGGTCTCGGTCGACATGTGCACAAGCATAGGCACACCGTCGCGCATCATCACGATGCCGCAGTGTGTGGATCCTTCCTCGCTCTTGTCGCCGAATAGGCGCACGGCGAGGCTTTTCCAGCTGTTGCCGGCCGAGAAGAATATGTCGCCGGTCTGCCAGCCGGTGGTGTCGGGGCTCCGCCACGGCTTGCGCGAGCACTGCACGGCAATGGCCAAGGCGAGGACGACGATCAGGATAAAACCTAAAAAGCAAGCCGCCGCAATCCCGATTTTCCGTTTGCGGGAGCGCGGCGGCCTGTGTAATTGCGAATTGGTATTCAATTAATTACTTCTTGGGAATAATTACTTCTTGGGAAGTTCGGGAAGTTTCTGGCCACCAATCACGAAAGAAGCGGCAGCGCCGATGAGTGAGAAAATCACATAGAGCCAGGCGCCGAATGCGAAGGATACACCTGTGGGCATAGCAATGAGAGTGATGATAGCGAGCACGAAACCGGCAGCGAAGCAGATGCCGACGAGCTTGTCGGTGGGCTTCTCCGGTTTAGCGATGGCTGCGAATACGGCAGCAACTATAGGAGCGATGAGGACGAGGAACATGAGGAAGCGGCTGAATCCGAGACCTTCGCCCTGGAACACATATTTGAAGCCGTTGACTTTAGCTTTTCCCATGATGTCGGCAGCGGGGCAGAAGGCGATAAAGATGAAGGCCAGTGCAGCGACTACGATGTAGACGATCAGTTTGTTCTTTTTGAGATCTTCCATAAAATATTGAGTGTATTAGGTGAATAAAAAATTGTATTAGATTGCTGAAATTTTGGTAAGCAAAGATTCGAAGTAACAGGTATCTCTTATCTCTGCGCCGACAAATTTAAGGTAAAAAAATTTTGATTGCAAATTTATAGCTAAAAAAAAATTAAATTTTTGAAAAATGCAAGGGCAAAAATGTAGGGAAGTGCGGTTCGCGCGTTCGGGATGCGGTGGGCCCGCAGCAGGTTGTTGCGAGCGGCGCGGGAAGAGAGGAAGCGGGCGCAAAATATTGCGTCCTTACGGCTTGAATATTATGTTTTGATAATCAATGGAATGAAGGCGGATTTAGGCGGGGAGATGCTTTTGAGGCGGTCTGCTTTGCCTTTTTGGCTGAAAATGACTAATTTTGCAGGCGAAAAAGCAACCCCCTCTCCAACTGCTCCTCTCCGCGGAAGCCCCGGCTCGCCGACGGTTCAAAGCAACCCTCGGAGCCATCCAGACGCAGCTCGCCGACGGATCATAAGCAGGTTCCCACCGGGTCATAATCAGCTCGCCGCCGGGTGAAACACAGGTCCAGAAGGTGACAGATAACGCAAGAAACATTTCAACCTCTCAATATAAAATTATGGCTACAACGCTTACAAACACCGATTTCCGTTTTCCTGACCAGAAGGGGGAAGTCTACCACGGCAAGGTCCGCGATGTGTATAATATTGCCGACAAGTATCTGGTTATGGTCGCCACAGACCGTATCTCGGCCTTCGATGTGGTGCTCCCCAAGGGGATACCTTTCAAAGGACAGGTGCTCAATCAGATAGCTGCTCAGTTCCTGGACGCTACGTCCGACATAGTGCCGAACTGGAAGGTGGCTGTGCCCGACCCGATGGTGACTATCGGCCTGCGTTGCGAGCCCTTCAGGATAGAGATGATTGTGCGCGGCTATCTGGCCGGAAGCGCATGGCGTGAATATGCGGCCGGTGCCCGCGAGATATGCGGCGTGAAGCTGCCCGAGGGTCTGCGCGAGAACGAGAAGCTGCCTCACCCGATCATCACTCCGACCACCAAAGCCGACGCCGGTCACGACGAGAATATATCGCGCGAGGAGATCATACGCCGCGGTATCGTGAGCCAGGAGGATTACGAGCAGGTGGAGCGCTACGCTCTGGCTCTCTTCGAGCGCGGTACCGAGATGGCTGCCAGTCGCGGTCTGATCCTTGTGGACACCAAGTATGAGTTTGGCAAGCACGACGGCAAGGTGATACTTATCGACGAGATTCACACACCCGACTCGAGCCGCTATTTCTATGCCGACGGCTACGCAGAGCGTCTGGCAGCCGGCGAGCCTCAGAAGCAGCTCTCCAAGGAGTTTGTGCGTAAATGGCTTATGGATCACGGCTTTATGGGCAAAGCCGGCCAGCAGGTTCCCGAGATGACCGACGAGTATTGCCGCGAAGTCTCGGAGCGCTATATCGAGCTCTACGAACATATCACAGGCGAGAAGTTCCTGCGCGGCGATGAGAAAGATCTCGCTGCCCGCATCGACTCCAATGTGAAGGATTGCCTGAAAGTGATCTGACAATACCCTTTCCGGAGAAGGGACAGTCTAAGAGGCAGATGCGTACCGAAGAAGTGAAGCCCTATGATGAAGGGCGCGAAAAAGGGGAGCAGGTAGGCGAGATGTTCGATTCGATCGCGCCCGCCTACGACTTCATGAACTCGGCCATGACCTTCGGTATGCACCGTCTCTGGCGGCGCAAGGCTCTGCGTATGCTCAACGAGTCGCTCCGGGCCGGTCCGAAAGAGGTGCTGGATATAGCCTGCGGGACTGGCGACGTCACATTTCATCTGGCGCGGCTGTTTCCCGAAGCGCGGGTGACCGGGGCCGACTTGAGCGCCGGCATGCTCCGTGTGGCGCGCCGTAAGCTGGCCGAGCGTCATGCCGGTCTGGCGGACCGTATACGTTTCATGGAAGCCGACTGCATGGCTTTGCCGATGGCCGACAACTCGTTTGGCGCGGTGACGGTGGCCTACGGAGTGCGCAACTTCCAGGATCTAGAGGGCGGCTACCGCGAGATGCTGCGGGTGCTCCGGCCGGGCGGCACGCTATGTGTGATAGAGCTTTGCGAGCCGAAGAACGCGCCTATGCGCTTCGGCTACAAGCTGTATACGCGCACGCTGATACCGCTGGCCGGGCGTTTTTTGAGCGGCGACAGGAGCGCTTATACGTATCTGCCGCGCAGTATATCAGCCTGTCCGCAGCGCGGCGACATGACGTCGCTGATGCTTCGCGCCGGCTTCTGCGAGGCGCGCTACAAGGTGCTTTTCCCGAGCACAGTGGGCGTGTATCTGGCCCGGAAAGGGATAGAAAGGATAGAACCCGGGGTATAAAATCAAAAAAACAGGGCCTTATATTAGGCTGTTTCCGCATATTTTAGTAAATTTGCGAACTATGAAATTCAAGAGAATATTGCTGAAGCTTTCGGGCGAGTCGCTCGCCGGAAAGCAGGGCCACGGCATAGACGCCGGGCGCCTCTCCGAATATGCGTCACAGATCAAAGAGATAGCCTCGCGCGGTGTGGAGATAGGCATCGTGATAGGAGGCGGCAACATATTCCGCGGCCTGAGCGGCGCGGCCAAAGGGTTCGAGCGTGTGAAAGGCGATCAGATGGGTATGCTGGCCACAGTGATCAACTCGCTGGCGCTGCAGTCGGCTCTCGAGGCGATCGGCTGCCCGGCCCGGGTCTACACGGCCATAGGCATGTTCCCGATCGGCGAGCCGTACTCGAAATTCCGTGCCAAAGATTCGCTCCTCAGGGGCGAGATAGCGATCATAAGCTGCGGCACGGGCAATCCTTACTTCACTACCGACACCGGATCGGCGCTGCGTGCCGTAGAGATCGAGGCCGACGTGATGCTGAAGGGCACCCGAGTTGACGGCATCTATACGGCTGATCCCGAGAAAGATCCCGATGCGGTGAAATTCTCCGAGATAACCTACGACGAAGTGCTTGCGCGCGGCCTGAAAGTGATGGATCTCACCGCCACGGCGCTTTGCAAAGAGAACGGAATGCCGATTTATGTGTTTAATATGGACAAGCCCGGCAATCTGCTGCGCATGATGGAGGGCGAGCCGATAGGCACATATGTGAAACCCTGACAGAGACAACTCATCAAAATCCTATAGACCATGGAAGTAAAAGAATACCTTCAGAATGCAGAGGATTCCATGCAATTGGCAGTGGAATACCTCGACGACACCCTGAGCCGCATCCGCGCCGGCAAGGCATCGACCCGTCTGCTCGACGGCATCAAAGTGGAATATTACGGCTCGCTGGCGCCTATCTCCAATGTGGCCAATGTCAGTGTGCCCGACGCGCGCACCATAGCCATCACCCCCTGGGAGAAATCCATGTTCAAGGAGATTGAGAAAGCGATCATCAACTCGGAACTCGGTGTGACACCCGAGAACAACGGGGAGGTGATCCGCCTGTGCATACCGCCTCTGACCGAGGAGCGCCGCAAAGCGCTCGTGAAGCAGAGCAAATCGGAGGCCGAGAACGCCAAGGTGTCGGTGCGCAACGCCCGCCGCGAGGCTATAGACGGCCTGAAGAAGGAGGTCAAAAACGGCCTGAGCGAGGACAACGAGAAGGATGCCGAGGCTCAGGTACAGAAGATCCACGACAGGTACATGAAGAAAATCGACGAAGTATTCGCCGCTAAAGAGAAAGAAATATTAACAGTATAATTCCCGTAGAATTTTATAATCATGGTAAATTACAAAGATCTGGGCCTGGTTAACACCCGCGAGATGTTCAAAAAGGCCATCAAGGGAGGTTACGCAATCCCCGCATTCAACTTCAATAACATGGAGCAGCTTCAGGCAATCATCAAGGCTGCCTCCGACACCAAATCGCCGGTGATCCTTCAGGTATCGAAGGGCGCCCGCAACTACGCCAATCCGACGCTTCTCCGCTATATGGCTCAGGGAGCGGTGGCATATGCCAAGGAACTGGGCTGGAAGCACCCTGAGATCGTGCTCCACCTCGACCACGGCGATTCATTCGAGCTCTGCAAGGACTGCATCGACAACGGCTTCTCATCCGTGATGATCGACGGTTCGCATCTTCCCTATGAGGAGAATGTGGCTCTGACCAAGAAAGTAGTGGACTATGCCCACAAGTTTGATGTGACAGTAGAGGGTGAGCTCGGCGTCCTGGCCGGTGTCGAGGACGAGGTAAGCTCCGACCACCACACATACACTGACCCCGAGGAGGTGATCGATTTCGCCACCCGCACAGGCTGCGACTCCTTAGCTATCTCGATCGGCACATCGCACGGTGCCTACAAGTTCACACCCGAGCAGTGCACACGCAACGCTGAGGGCCGCCTCGTTCCGCCGCCCCTGGCCTTCAATGTGCTCGACGCTGTGATGGAGAAACTTCCCGGCTTCCCCATCGTGCTCCACGGTTCAAGCTCAGTGCCCCAGGAGTATGTGGACGAGATCAACAAATTCGGTGGCAAGATGCCGGATGCTATCGGTATCCCCGAGGAGGAGCTCCGCAAGGCTGCCAAGAGCGCAGTCTGCAAGATCAACATCGACTCTGACTCACGTCTGGCCATGACAGCAACTGTCCGCAAGATCTTCGCTGAGAAACCCTCAGAGTTCGACCCGCGCAAATACCTGGGCCCGGCTCGCGACGAAATGGAGAAGCTCTACAAGCACAAAATCTACAATGTGCTCGGATCCGACGGCAAAGCCGAGGATTAATATCCGCGCATAAGCGAAATACGGAAGGCGGTTCCCGCAGCAGCGGGGGCCGCTTTTTTTCGCGCGGGCCGCGGGGATTTTGAGGGGGATTTGAGGCGGGGAATTGGCGGCGGGGGAGTATAAAGAATGATTTACAGCAAGATACGCCGCGGGCGCAAAATATTGCGCCCCTACGGGTTGCGAAAACCGAAATAATTGCGTAACTTTGCAGCGAAATTTGACCGTTTTGCTTATGAATTCATTTATACGACCTAAGAAAGAAGCTGAACTGCGCCTTGCGGAGAATGATGCTGCGGGGGAGGAGAGGATCAGGAGGAGTGTGTACGAGCGGGTTTGCCGGATGCTGTGGGAGGCGCAGGGGCGGAAGTGCTATCTGTGTGACCGGCGGCTGGAGACGGATATCAATGTGGAGCATTTCAGGCCGGTGGCTGTGATGGGCGGCCGCAGTAACAGATGGGATAATCTGATGCTGTCGTGCCAGTATTGCAACTCGGCGAAGGGGAAGAGGGACTGGGGGATGCCCGATCCGGCCCGTTGCGACATATCGCGGCGTCTGATACAGTTTTACAATCCTGTGACTCATAAGGTTGAGATACACAAGATATTCCGCGGCGATCGAGAGGCGGAGAATGCCCGCAAGCTGCTTATGAAGATCTACAACGGCAAACACGGAGGGGGCGACAGTCTTCGATCGGAGAATCTGCGGCGGCATCTGCGGGCTGTGATGGAGCGTTTCGAGGCTTTTCTGCGTCAGATCTCCAGCAGTCGGCCTGTGGATAAGAGTGTGGCTGTGGGGCGACCCGTGGATAAGGGAGTGGCTGACGGGCGCCCGTTGGATAAGGATGCGGCTGTGGGGCGGCGGGCTGCCGTGGAGGCGGCTATCGGGCGGAGGCTCAGCTTCACGGCCGAGTTTGTGCCGTTTCTCTACACGCGTTTCCGCATCTGGGAGAAGTGGTATATGAAGTTGGGGCAGAAGTATGTGCGCAATGGTTTTCAGACGGCATGGATGGTGGTGAGAGGTTACCGATCATTGCGCAGCGAGAGCTCCAAGGCGGTGCGGGAAACTAAGAGCCCGTTGCACAAAATATGTCAACGGCAGGGCGGCGAGTTTTAGAGGGAATTTCCCCGAGTTGAAGAAGGAGCGATGCGGCGGGCATCGCGACTGATAAAACTCGAAGAAATTCACCGGAAAGACGCCGGACCGAAAGAAATTTAAACTAAAATCAGAGTCTGTTCTGAAAATTTGTAAACGTACACTTAAGCAAAG
>SFOK01000076.1 GCA_004552395.1 Bacteroidales bacterium
AATTTTCCTTACTGACGCTTTTCACTTGTCGCGCAGCGCTTCCAGAAGCTGTTCAGCGTGGATCTTCGTCTTGATCTGTTTGGGACCGAAAATGGCGGTGACAGTGCCGTCGGGGTCCAGAAGGAAAGTGGTGCGCAGCGTACCCATATAGCGGCGTCCGGCGAGTGTTTTCTCGCCCCATACGCCCATAGCCTCCTGCAACTTATGGTCCGAGTCGGCTATGAGAGTGAACGGAAGCGAGTGTTTGTCGATAAACTTGCGGTGCGACGCTTCCGAGTCGCTGCTCACTCCTATCACGCGATAACCCTCGGCAGCGAGCGCAGAGATATTGTCGCGCAACGAACAGGCCTCGGCCGTACAGCCCGGCGTGTTGTCCTTGGGGTAAAAATAGAGCACCGTCTTCTCCCCCGCGAGGTCCGACCTCTTCACTTCATTGCCGTCCTGGTCCTTGCCCAGCAGCTCCGGCACCTTCTCACCTATCTTCATATCTGTAGTTATTATTCTTGTTCAGGCTACTGTCCATTTGCAGCGGACCGGGGAGACGATGGCGCCCTCTTTCTTCAGAGCGGCCATTGCTTTGTCCACTACCTTGCGGTCGAGACCTGTCAGCTCGGCTATCTTGCCTGCATTCAGGGGCTCGCCTGCTTTACGCATTGCCTCGAGTACAATGTTTTTCTCGTCCATCAGTTTTCGTTTTAATTATTGTTTGTAATTCTGATTGTCAAATTTCCTCCGTCCGCAGCCCGCGCATAAGCGACACTTGCATAAAAGCGGCCGGGGGGCTATATTGAGAAAAGAGAACCGGCCGCAATATGCAGTCGGCTCTTTTCAATTCTATATTTTAATTGGTTACTTCACTTCCTCGAAGTCTACATCCTGCACGTGGTCGCCGTTGTCAGGACCGGGCTGCTGGGCGCCGGGCTGAGGACCCTGGGCACCGGCCTGTGCGCCGGCGTTCTGTGCGTTGTAGATATCCTGGGCGGCTGCCTGGAAGGCGTCGTTGAGCTCCTTCTCGGCTGCGTCGATTGCATCTACATTCTGCTCTTTATAAGCTGTGCGCAGCTTCTCGAGAGCGGCCTCTACGGGTGCTTTCTTGTCGGCGGGTATCTTGTCGTCGAGTTCCTTGAGCTGTTTCTCGGTCTGGAAGATCATGGCGTCGGCCTTGTTGAGCTTGTCGGCTTTCTCCTTGAACTTGCGGTCGGCCTCCTCGTTCTCCTTGGCCTCGCGGCGCATACGCTCGATCTCCTGATCTGTAAGACCGCTCGAAGCCTCGATACGGATGCTCTGCTCCTTGCCTGTGGCCTTATCCTTGGCGGATACGTTGAGAATACCGTTGGCATCTACCTCGAATGTAACCTCGATCTGAGGCACACCGCGCGGTGCGGGAGCTATGCCGGTGAGGTTGAACTCGCCGAGCAGCTTGTCGTCGCTCGCTTTCGAACGCTCGCCCTGGAGCACGCGTACTGTAACCTCGGGCTGATTGTCCACGGCTGTGGAGAATGTCTCGCTCTTGCGGGTAGGTATCGTGGTGTTGGCGTCGATCATCTTGGTCATCACGCCGCCGAGGGTCTCGATACCGATCGACAGTGGCACTACATCGAGCAGAAGCATATCCTTCACATCGCCTGCGAGGACACCGCCCTGGATGGCTGCGCCGATTGCCACAACCTCATCGGGGTTCACACCCTTGTTGGGCTCTTTGCCGAAAATCTCTTTCACCTTGGCCTGTATGGCGGGGATACGTGTCGAACCGCCCACGAGGATCACCTCGTTGATGTCTGCGGCCGATTTGCCCGCATCCTGAAGCGCTTTCTGGCAGGGACCGGCCACTGCGTCGATGAGCTGCTCGGCGAGCTGCTCGAATTTGGCGCGTGTGAGGGTCTTGACAAGGTGCTTCGGACCTGATGCGGTTGCTGTGATGTAGGGAAGGTTGATCTCTGTCGATGTGGAGCTTGAGAGCTCGATTTTGGCTTTCTCGGCTGCCTCTTTGAGACGCTGCATGGCCATAGGATCCTGGCGCAGATCCACGCCCTCCTCTGCCTTGAATTCGTCGGCGAGCCAGCTGATGATTACCTGGTCGAAGTCATCGCCGCCAAGGTGTGTGTCGCCGTTAGTCGACTTCACCTCAAAGACGCCGTCGCCAAGTTCGAGGATCGAGATATCGAATGTACCGCCGCCGAGGTCGAATACGGCGATGGTCTGCTCCTTGTCGCTCTTCTCCAGACCGTAAGCAAGCGCTGCGGCTGTAGGCTCGTTGATGATTCGGCGCACTTTCAGGCCCGCGATCTCGCCGGCCTCTTTGGTGGCCTTACGCTGAGAATCGTCGAAGTAAGCGGGCACGGTGATGATGGCTTCCGTTACCTCTGTACCCAGATAATCCTCGGCTGTCTTTTTCATTTTCTGGAGAGTCATGGCGCTGATCTCCTGGGGGGTGTAGTCGCGGCCGTCTATGTCGACTTTCGGCATATTGTTCTGGCATACGACTTTATAAGGCACTCGCTTGATCTCATCGGCTACCTTGTCGCAGGTCTCGCCCATGAAACGTTTGATGGAATAGATGGTACGTGTAGGATTTGTGATTGCCTGGCGCTTTGCCGGGTCACCCACTTTGCGCTCGCCGCCGTCGACGAATGCTACTACTGAAGGTGTGGTGTTCTTACCTTCGTTGTTGGGTATCACAACGGGGTTCTTGCCTTCCATCACAGCTACACAGCTGTTGGTGGTTCCAAGGTCAATTCCAATAATTTTAGCCATAGTAAAGTATGTTTTTTTAGTTTTATTTTTCTATCTGCGATGCGCGTTTCGTCTGCCGGATTGTGGCGCCCGGTGTTTCCTTGCCGGTGCCGCGCTTTCGATTAAGGCTTCCCGAATCGCGGAAGGGAGGTGCGCCGGTTTATCGGCTCCGTCTTTCCCTTCGCTCTTTGTATTAACAATTCGCGTGCTAAATGTTTCACGCTTAAGACACTTTTTTCTCCCCTCGAAGTTAAATTGTTAAAAATCAAGCCGAAAAACGTTTATTAACATATCCCTACCTGACATACGGAACGTCTGACACAGTTCTGCCATTTCTCTGCCACACTCCCCTGTTTTGGCAGTTTCGGGTCCCGGAGCTCGCCCTTTTTCCCTTGCCAAATGCCCTCCCCTCCCGGGCCGGACTTGCGCCGCTTAGGCGAGGTGGCTATTTCTTCTTGCGTTTGCGCAGCTTGGCCGCTTTCTCGCGGTTCTCCTGAGCCTCATCCTCGAAACCCATCTCATCAAGCAGATCAGCTATGGCGTCGTAGATACGCGGATCGCGGTCGCGCCGTTTGAGCGCCGCGCCATACTGGATCAGCGCGTTGGCACAGTCCCCGGCCGCACGCTCGGCCTCGGCTATGGCTATGTTTATCTCCCAGTTGCGGGGCTGCAGCTTAAGCGCCCGCTTGGCATAATCCACGCCTTGCTCTGCCTGACCGCCGAGCACACTGGCCCGCGAGGCACCGAGCAGAGCGTCGGCGTTGCGGTCGTCGAAACGGATAGCTTTGCGGAAATTGGCCAGCGCGGGCTCCCAGAGTTCGTCGCCCGACGCAAGGCACTCCCCTCCCATATCCACAAACTCACGGGCAAGCTGCCGGCGTTCCTTCTCAAGCTCGCCGATGCGCCTCTGAAGCCTGTTTATACGCCCCATAAGCATGGCTATATACCGTCTTATCTCGGGACGTCCCAACTCGTTGCGGAAGGTGAGCCCCTTGTAGAAATCCTCTATCGCGGCGGCGTAGTCACCGCTATCGGCCGCCTGCTTCGCCTGAACGAAGAGATAGTCGGCTCGCGCGTCGTTGAGGGCCGAGTCCACGGCGCGCCGGGAGTTGAAGCAGCCGGAAAAACGCACCACCTCGGGGTTAACCCTCACATCGCGGGGCGAGATCGGATGGCAGAGACGTATACCTTCGAGCGAGGTGCAGCGTGAGAGCGCCACATACGTCTGACCGCCTGAGAAGGCCCCTCCCTCCATATCTATCACCACATTGTCGAACGTCAGGCCCTGGCTCTTGTGGATCGTCATGGCCCAGGCGGGCTTGACGGGGAACTGTGTGAAGGTGCCTATCACCTGCTCGTCGATGCGTTTCGTCTCTTCGTTGTAGACATATTTCATGTTCTCCCACACGATCTTGTCGAGCGCGTGGAAGCTGCCGTCCTCGAGCTCTATGCGTATACTGTCGTCGGTGAGGGCGTGGATCTTGGCGAGCGTGCCGTTCACCCAGCGGCGGTCGGGATCGTTCTTGATCAGAAGAACCTGAGCGCCGACTTTGAGCCGCAGCTCTTTGTCGGTGGGGAGCAGTTTGTCGGGGAACTCATCGTGCACTGTGCCGCTGTAGACACGCTCTTCGCCGGGCAGACGGTCCATCTCGCGGTCGTTGATGCCGTCCACTGTCTCGCGGCGCGCTGCCAGTGTCATCACGAACTTGCCGTCGCTGCCTGAGCCGGCTGCAGCCTCTGCTTTGGGTGTATAGCGGGAATTGATCCGACGGAAATCCTCTGTCGTGGCGCGGTTCTCGCGGAATCGGTCGAGCATCTCCACAAACTCCACGCTCTTCTGGCGGTAGATCTTCCTGAGCTCCACGGCCACAAGCTCCATATGCTCGTAGACACGGGCGTTGAAGAAGAAGAAATCTTTGTAGGAATAGCTGAGGATGTTGCGGGTCTCGGGAGTGATCACGGGCTCGAGTTGGAATATGTCGCCCACAAGCAGGAGCTGACAGCCGCCGAACGGCTCGCGGTTGCGACGTACGTTGCGCAGCGCGCGGTCTATGAAGTCGATCATGTCGGCGCGCACCATCGATATCTCGTCAATGATCACGAGCTCGAGCTCTTTCATGATCTTGATCTTCTCCTTCTTGTATTTGACCTTCTTCCCTATCTTGAGCAACGAATAGTCGGGGTCGTCGCAGGGCACCGGACGCATCGGCATCTGGAAAAAGGAGTGCATGGTCTGGCCGCCTACGTTCATGGCGGCTATGCCGGTAGGCGCCAACACCACATATTTTTTTTGGGTGTGCTCGCAGATATAGCGCAGGAAGGTGCTCTTGCCCGAACCGGCCTTACCGGTCAGGAACACCGAGCGGCGGGTGTTGCGAAGCAGGTTCCAGGCCTGAAGGAATTCAGGATTCAGCAGGTCGATATCTTTGGGCGTCTCTTGCATTGCTGTCTCAGGGCCGGGCATCTCTTAAGGCGGCCTCCCTTTCCGCAAAGATACTCATTTTCCTCCTATTCGGCAACAATCTCATCTCTTCTGCGGAGAAAAGCCTTAGAAAATGGTGCGAAGCCGGAGATTTTTTCTGACTGAGACTCAACTTTTTAACCTTAAAATAAGAATTTTTTTGAAAATTTCCGCCTCAAAAATTTGGCAGGTTGCAAAAAAGTCTCTAACTTTGCATCGCGTTTGAGGGAGAGACCTCAGCTCCGGAAAGGCGGCGATGCCGGCCCGGGACGCTTTGAAAATGCGAAAATAGCTCAGTTGGTAGAGCACGACCTTGCCAAGGTCGGGGTCGCGGGTTCGAGTCCCGTTTTTCGCTCTAATCCCGGCCTGTCCGGTACAATCTTTTAATGTCTAGGTGGCGGAATTGGTAGACGCGCTACTTTGAGGGGGTAGTGAACATTAGTTCGTGTGAGTTCGAGTCTCATCCTGGACACTTCCGAAAACTCCGGTTAGCTCTAAATGCTTTCCGGAGTTTTTCTTTTTATACAATCTCTCCCTGCTGCCGCTTCCCCGCGCCTCTCCCCTCCCGCAGGAAGCAGGGTGTCACGACCGCCGACAGGCTTTCTCTTTTCTCTCTTTTTGCACATCTCTTATGGCACGTTTTGAATTCGACATAGCACGCCGGCTCTCTTTCTCTTCGGAAGGGAAACGCACACCGGCTGTCGGTGTGGCCACTGCCGCTGTGGCGCTCTCTGTGGCTATCATGCTTGTGGCCGTCGCGGTGGTCTTCGGCTTCAAGGAGGAAATCACCCGCAAGCTTGTGGGGTTCAACTCGCATGTCACGCTCTACCCCGCGCAGGCTCCGGGCAGCTCGTCGGTGTTCAGCTACGAAGACAAGGCTCTGGATTCTATCCTCTCACACGAAAATTTCATCACCTCTTATACCCCCTCTGTCTCGGCTCCGGCCATCCTGAAGCAGTCTGACGCTTTCCTGGGTGGCTTCCTGCTGTCGCTGGGAGCCAACGATTCCTCGTTCCTGGCCTCGAACCTTGAGGAGGGCCGTGTGCCGGTCATGTACGGCAAAGCGCCGGGCAACGATATACTGATCTCGCGGCGCGCTGCCGACGCTCTCCGGTTGTCGACGGGCGACAGTATCAACACTTATTTCCTGAGTCAGGACGTGGCCGCGCGGCGCCTGAGGGTGGCGGGTATCTACAATTCTCATCTCGAGGATTTCGACTCGCGTTTCTTCTTCGCTCCGCTCGCTACGATTCAATCTCTGACGGGTCTGCAACCTGATCAGGCCACTATGCTCAAGGCTTCGGTGAGCGACATGCAGCGGCTGCCTCAGTATGCTCCCAAGCTGCAGGCCGATCTCGACAGGGCTTTCATGCGGGGCGAGATTGGCAGGTCGTTCACGGTCGATACGGTCTACCGGCAGGGAGCCAACTTCTTTACCTGGCTCGACCTTATCGACACGAATGTGTGGGTGATACTGATCCTCATGACCATTGTCTCGGCTTTCTCGCTCATAGCTGCCATGCTTATCATCATTCTTGAGAAGGTGCGGTTTATAGGCGTGATGCGCTCGCTGGGAGCAAGGGCCGCCTCAATGCGGCGCGTCTTCGTGTGGCTCTCGCTGCGCGTCGGTCTGCGGGGCATGGCATGGGGCACTGCCATAGGCCTCGGTCTGGCAGCCCTGCAGGCGTGGCTGCATATAGTGCCGCTCAATCCCGAAGGCTACTACATGGATTTCGTGCCGATACATTTCAACCTCTGGTGGATACTGGGCATCGAAATAGGCTTCGCACTCATCATCTATCTGGTGCTTGCCCTCCCCTCCTTCTTCGTGAGCCGCATATCCCCCGCCGAATCCATGCGCTTCGATTCATAATTCCACCGCCTTCTCACGCTTCAGTTTTTGGCAACGCCGGCCATCCCGCTTCGGTTCAAACTGTCCGCTGTTAACATACCCGCATAATCAATCAGCCGCTCCGGAATTCAACTTCCGAAGCGGCTGATTGATTATGTCAAGGAATATTTCTGTGAATCGGGAGGAATGTTTTTCAGATCTACATTCCGGGGAATGTCGGTTGCGGAGGAGCGGGCTATCAGATAGCTGCGTCGAAATCATCCCACGAACCGCGGACGATTCTCAGATTGTCGTCGCCCTGCGTGCGGAAGTCGCTGAGTGTGTAGTTGCCGCCGAGGTTGACGTAGCTGAGCAGCGGGTCGAATGTCACGTCGAGCGTGATGAGCTGGTTGTTGGCCACATTCAGACGCTGCAGGTATGACTGGTTGCTGAGGTTCAGGTATGTGAGGTCGTTCCAGGCCAGGTTCACGAACGCCAGGTTGGGGCAATTGTCAACACCGAAGGTGGTCAGGTCGTTGTATGCGGCATCCACATCGTTCACATTGGGGCAGTTGTTGATGGCGAACTCTGTCATGTGGTTGTCGGAGCACATCACTGTGAAGAGTGAGGGCAGGTTGTTCATGTAGAGTTTGCGGATGCGGTTGTTATCGAGGTTCACGTTCTCGAGCTTGGGAAGGGCTGTGAACGCGAGTTCTTCGATGCGGTTGTAGCCGGCGTAGAGCGTCTTCAGTGAGGTGCAGCCGTCGAGTGTAAGCTCTTCGAGATTGTTGTTCATACAGTTGAGGTATGTGAGTGTGGGAGCGCTCGATACGTTCAGGGCCACAAGACCGTTGCCGGAGATGTTGAGGCGCTGTATTGACGGCAGGTTGCTCAGGTCTATGTCGGTGAGCTTGTTACGGTATACGCGCAGGTCCTTGAGCGCGGGGTTGCTGTTGACTGTGAGCTCGGACAGACGGTTGCGCCCGGCGTTGAGATATGTCAGCGCTGCATCGTTGGTCACTGTCAGCGAGGTAAGGCGGTTGTTGTTCAGATTGGCGCTGCGGAGTGCGGTGAAGTTGGTCAGGTCAAGGTTTCCGGCGAGCTTCTTGCCGCTCCAGTTAATCTCCACTACGCGACCGTTCTCGATCTTCACTCCTTCCCATGAGGCAGGGTTGGAGAGGTCTGTGATATTGAGAGCCGCTGCATTGGAAACAGCTTCTGCCGCAGGCTGATTAAGGAAATTCTGCAGCTGACGGAGCTCGCTTTTGTTCACTTTCTGGGCAAATGCAGCACCGCATGCTGCAAATAGCGTGACGAATAGAATAATTGTCTTTTTCATATTAGTCTGAATTAAGATATAGTTGACGTGTTTTTCGTTTTGTCAAGGCCGGTGGCGGATTTTATCCGTGATGCCCGCGGCTCTCGCGCTTGGAGAGACCTCTGTAAGATGTAAGACTTCATCCGTCGGAAGTCCCGGTCTTTAACTTTTATATTATTTCAACCCCGGGATGTTGAAAAGGTTTATGAAGCTGTCACTTTTTTTGAAAAAATTTTGCGATGTCTGAAAATGCGGCGGCCACTGCGCCTGCCTTCTCCTCACGCGCTCGACTTGCTGAAAAGACGCAATATTCAATAAGATATGTTAAAGTGCGGGAGCGGCTCAACCTTTCGGGCTCTAAGCT
>SFOK01000077.1 GCA_004552395.1 Bacteroidales bacterium
TCAAAAAATCGCCGTCAATAATCATCCGTGGCTCTCCTTTATCTGCTTTTGTTGTTTATCTGCCGCAAAAAGTCTTTCCGTCATCCGGAATACCTTTCGTTTCCGGCTCCCCGCCTCAGATATATCAACAGCACGTCGATATCCGCCGGGCTGACGCCGGATATACGCGAGGCCTGCCCTATATCGGCCGGACGCACCCTCTCCAGCTTCTCTATCGCCTCCAGCCGCAGTCCGGTCACATCGGTGTAATCGATATCCCGCGGCAGCTTCTTCTCCGAAAGCCGTCTCTGCTCGCGTATCTTCGCAAGCTGCTTGTCGATATATCCCGAATATTTTATCTGTATCTCTACTGCCTCGAGAATCTCGCGCAGAAAATTATCTGCCGCGTGGTCGAGCCTACCCTGTGCAAGCGGACGCAGGAAAGCAATTTCTCCGAATTCATCGGCGCAAGCGTTGCAAAATTGTTCCGCCTTTTTGATTCGTCCGGAAATATCTTTGAGAAGCTTTGCAAAGCGCGGAAGATACTTCGGGAGCGCTTCGATCTCTACGCCGGGACGGAGTATCAGGTCATAAAGACGTATGCCACCCGCAAGAGGTTGCAGACTGTTATCTGTAAGGTAGGCGTTCACATCCTCCTGCCGCACCTTCATCTTGCGCGAAAATTCCACGATTTCATCGCGGAGTTCGCGTTTCAGTTTCATAAGTTCGAAACGCTCGCGGGTGGCGAGACCTATTTCGAAACCGATCGGCGTCAGTCGCAGATCGGCGTCATCCTGACGGAGAAGAATACGGTATTCAGCGCGTGAGGTGAACATGCGGTAAGGTTCGTCCACTCCTTTTGTGACAAGATCATCGATGAGAACGCCTATATATGCCTGGTTGCGGCCGAGAACCACGGGTGCGTCCCCTTTCACGCTGCGCGCGGCGTTCACTCCCGCCACGAGCCCCTGCCCGGCGGCCTCTTCATAGCCGGTGGTGCCGTTCACCTGCCCGGCAAAGAAGAGCCCTTTCACGAGCTTTGTCTCCAGACTGTGGTAGAGTTGCGTGGGGTCGATAAAGTCGTATTCGATAGCGTAACCGGGACGGTAAACGTGAGTATTCCTCAGCGCCGGGATCGTCTCAAGAGCTTTTAGCTGCACGTCGTAAGGGAGCGACGACGAGAAGCCGTTGAGGTAATATTCCTGTGTGTTCTCCCCTTCCGGCTCGAGAAAAAGCTGGTGGCTCTCCTTGTCGGCAAAGGTCACAATCTTGGTCTCGATACTGGGGCAGTAACGCGGACCGATGCTACGGATCTGACCGTTGTAAAGCGGCGAACGGTCCAGCGCGCCGCGCAGTATATCGTGAGTCTGCGTGTTGGTGTGGCAGATATAGCAGGGACGCGGTTTGAGACGCCGCAGCGACCCGGGAAGGAAGCTGAAATGATGTATGTCCTGAGTGGTCTCGGCGGGCGCGTCGTCGCCGTCCTGGCGCTGCGTGAGAGCGAAGTGTATGGTGCGGCCATCCAGACGCACCGGCGTACCGGTCTTCATGCGGTCAGTGGCGAATCCGAGGTCGCGGAGCTGCTCGGTGATACCGGTTGTGGCCGGTTCGGATATACGTCCGCCGGGCATCTGTACCTCGCCAAAATGCAGCTTACCGTTCATGAAAGTGCCTGCCGTGAGCACCACGGCCTTGGCCCTGAACTCCACGCCTAAAGCTGTTCTGACACCCGCCACACGGTACTTCGCCGTGCCAAAACGGTCGGAGTCATCAGCGCTATCGCAGCTATTACAGCTATCAAAGCTTTTTGCCGATTCAATCGGCTCGATTACGAACTCCGTGGCGGTGTCCTGTACCATAAACAGGTTCGGAGTGTTCTCCAGGATATGCCGCCAGAGTAGCGAGAAAAGCGTACGGTCGCACTGCGAACGGGGGCTCCAGACGGCCGGACCTTTCGACCGGTTCAGCATACGGAACTGTATGGCCGTAGCGTCGGTGACCTCGCCCATACGGCCGCCCAACGCGTCGATCTCGCGCACAATCTGGCCCTTGGCGATACCGCCCACAGCCGGGTTGCACGACATCTGCGCTATCCGGTTCATATCCGAGGTCACAAGCAGTGTCCGCGCGCCTAAACGTGCCGCGGCGGAAGCTGCCTCGCAGCCGGCATGACCCGCGCCGACCACTATCACATCGTAGTACGTCGTCATCATGATTCCAGCCTGTCGTAGAGGGCAAGAGCCTCATTCTCGTTACGTTCCATGATCTCGCGCTCGCCCGGGCCCTTGTCGTTGATGCCGCAGAGATGCAGCACACCGTGTACGATCACACGCAGCAGCTCGCGGGCATAAGGCTCGCCCACCTGCTCCGCGTTCGAGCGTACGGTATCGAGCGAGATCACCATGTCGCCCTCGATGCGCGAGCCGCGCGAATAGTCGAAGGTGATGATGTCTGTGTAGTAATCGTGCTGAAGAAATTCGCGGTTCACCGAGAGGATATGCTCGTCGTCGCAAAACAAGTAATTGAGGTTACCCGACGTCCGGTCGTGGGCCGCAGCTACAGCCTCTATCCATGCCGAGACCTTACGCACATCGATAAGAGGCATATCCACACTCTTAGTCTGGAAATCTATCATTGCTTCGGGATTTGTGTCAAAACAAACTACAAATATAGCCAATTTCCACGATTTTTGAAAACCTTTGTCGCTTTAACATTAATTAACAAATTTTGGATCCAGGCGCCCGCAATTGCAGATAAAAGCCGCAAGACTCTGAATCATCGATATTTACACAAAACAAGTCCGCAAAATACCCTCCTGAGGAGGCCACGGAAAATGCAGACCCGGTCAACTGCTGAGAAAAATCGGGCTTCTGAAAGCGGTTTTCGGCGAAGTCTTGCGAGGAAGCCGCGAAAGTTGTATCTTTGTAGTTTCAGGAGCGTGAAAAGAAAAATTTTCATGTATTCAAAAATCCAAGACGGAACCGGCCTCCTCTACCCTTCCCCAAAAAGTTCAGACGGAGGCAAAACCTCAAAAAAAATTTTGCCAAGGCACCGCTCCCAAAAAAACTTTTTCCGAGGCATCCCTCCTCAAAAAAAATTTTCCGAAACACTACTCCTCAAAACAACTTAGAGAAAATGAAAATCGGATTCGACGGCAAAAGGGCTGTGAAAAATTTCACCGGACTGGGCAACTACTCGCGGCTGACCATCGAGTCGCTGGCTAAGAGCTTTCCTGCGGACGAGCTGCGAGTCTATTCCCCGCGCCCGCTGTCACCCGACGAACTGACCAACCCCCGCCACGCCTGGGCATCAACTCCCGGCGTCAGTATAGAGCTGCCCTCCGGCCGGGGTCTTAAAGGTAAAGGAGCCCTCTGGCGCAGCTTCGGCATCAGCTCGCAGCTCAGGGCCGACGGCATCGATCTATTCCACGGACTGAGCAACGAGCTCCCGCTGAACATAGATAAAGCCGGTATCCCCTCCGTAGTCACCATCCACGACGTGATCTACCGCACAATGCCTTATTGCTACAAGGCTATCGACCGCAAGCTTTACGATTTTAAGTACGGCCGCTCAGTCCGCAACGCCACGGCTGTGGTCGCTATCAGCGAGTGCACGAAACGCGACGTGATGCGCTTCTATGGCATCCCAGAGGAGAAAATCACGGTCATATATCAGGGCGTCGACCCGCAGTTCTACGTCCGGGAAGGCGAGGAAAAGATCAATGAGATAAAGCGCAAATACTCCCTCCCGGAAGATTATCTCGTGCAGGTAGGCACAATCGAGGAACGTAAGAACGCCCTTCTCTCCGTAAAAGCTTTTGCCGAATTCCTCAAGGAATCCAAATCCGGGGTCACAGTAGGACTCGGCCTCGTGCTAGTAGGCCGCGGGACTTCATACCTGCAGGAAGTCAGGAACGTAGCCCGAAATCTCGGCATAGAGAACCGCCTTCGGGTCCACAGCGACATAGCTTTCGCCGACCTCCCGGCCGTCATACAGGGCAGCACGGCCGCGCTCTATCCCTCACGCTACGAAGGCTTCGGACTTCCTGTCGTTGAGGCACTTGCAGGTGCCGTACCGGTCATTGCCACCACAGGCTCATGCCTCGAGGAAGCCGGCGGAAACGGCGCCATATATGTTGGCCCCGACCAGGTAGGTAGCATGGCCGGAGCTATGCTCGAACTTTGCGAGTGCCGCGCTCTGCGCAACGAACTCCGCGAAGCCGGCGCCAAGCAAGCGGAGAAGTTCCGCGAAGCCGATCCCACGGCACTGCTCCACGCCGTCTACGAACGCGCCGTCGAGCAGTTCGCCCGGCAGAAAAACTGACCTCTCCCCTCTCCCATAAATACGACAAATAGAACAATAAGTCTTACCCGAATGGACTCCGAAAATACAGAATTCGACATACACCAAGAGCGACACGGCACCAAACAGGAACGCGACTACGAGAAAGCGCTCCGCCCGCTGCAGTTCAGCGACTTCGCCGGTCAGGAGAAGATCATAGAGAACCTGCGCGTGTTCGTGGCCGCTGCCCGTATGCGCGGCGAACCGCTCGATCACACCCTCCTCCACGGCCCTCCGGGTCTCGGCAAGACAACCCTCAGCAACATCATAGCCAACGAGCTGGGTGTCGGTTTCAAGACCACCTCGGGCCCTGTACTCGACAAGCCCGGCGACCTCGCAGGCATACTCATGCAGCTCGAGGAGAAGGATGTGCTCTTCATTGACGAGATACACCGATTGCACCCCGTCGTAGAGGAATACCTCTACTCGGCCATGGAGGATTACTGCATCGACATCATGATCGACAAAGGCCCCGGTGCCAAGAGTGTCCGCCTGAATATCAAGCCGTTCACACTCATAGGCGCCACCACCCGCAGCGGTCTGTTAACATCTCCCCTACGCGCCCGATTCGGCATCAACAGTCACCTGGAATACTACGACCACAAGACCCTCCAGCGCATCATAGAACGCTCGGCACACCTACTTCAGATAGGTTGCGACAAGGAAGCCTCGCTCGAGATAGCTCTCCGTAGCCGAGGCACTCCGCGTGTCGCCAACTCGCTGCTGCGCCGCGTCAGAGACTTCGCTCTGGTGAAAGGAACCGGTAAGATCGACCTGGCTATTACCCGCCACGCGCTCGAGGCACTCAACATCGACAAATACGGCCTCGACGAGATCGACAACAAGATTCTGCTCACTGTCATCGACAAGTTCGGCGGCGGTCCGGTGGGTATCAGCACCATAGCCACAGCGCTCGGCGAGGATGCCGGCACCATCGAGGAGGTCTACGAGCCCTTCCTCATCAAGGAAGGCTTCATCAAACGTACCCCGAGAGGACGCGAAGTGACCGCTCTCGCCTACGAGCACCTCCACCGCACACCGGCCGAAAAAGCCCCCTTGCGCCCTCCCTGCGACTCCTCCCCCTCCCTCTTCGACGAATAGCATTTCCCCTGCCAAAAAATACGTGATTATCAACCCCGGTAGGGGCGCTGCACCCGGCGCCCGCACCATCTTTCACCCTCCGCCCGTCCTTACCGCTGCCTGATTTTGCCGTCGGATAGCAAGTGACGAGTAATTTTTGATTTCTTTTTAGCTAACCTTGCACTTTGTTAAAATATTTTAATTACCTTTGCAAAGGTTTTACATATAAACACCATCTACCCGCTCCACTAATGAACTAAATTCTTACAACTAATTACCTATATTTATGAAAAGATTATTTCGAACCATCTCACTGCTTATAGTTCTGGCAGCTGCGATCCCCTGCTCGGCGGCAGGACTTGGAGAGCTCAACATCTTCAATCATCTTGGCGTAGGCGCTCACGTGGGCACTACCGGTTTCGGCTTCGAAGCCGCCACTCCTATCACCAAATGGGTCACTTTACGCGGAGGCGTGACTATCATGCCGGGCATTAGTTTCCACACCGATATCGACGGTACTTATACCGATTACAGCAATGGCCGGCAAATTGAGCAGGATTTCACATTGAACGCCAAAGGCTCTCTGTCTCGAGTGCAGGGCAGCGTCATATTCAATGTCTATCCCATTCCTCACCTTTCATCGCTCTATATTGCGGCCGGAGCCTACTTCGGCGGCGGTAAAATACTCGGCATCACCGGACACAGCGACGAGCTTATGAATCTTCCTGACTCCCACTCCTACCTGGAAATAGGCGACTATCAGCTGCCGGTTGACAAAAACGGCAATGTGGAAGGCGCATTGAAAGTAAACAGTTTCCGTCCGTATATAGTCATAGGTTTCGGACGCCCCGTGTCTAATAAGCGCCTGAATTTTGGCGTTGAATTGGGCGTACAGTTCCATGGGAAAATGAAACTGTACAATCAGGATACTGAGCTTGATAAGATTCCCGGAGTCGACAATGACGACGACTGGCAAAAATGGATGGACAAGCTCACTGTCTATCCGGTTCTTAAGTTCACACTCAGCGGCCGCATCTTCTGATCCGGTCCTCACTGATATACTTGATTATCAACCCAGTGCGGGGCGCTGAAACCAGCGCCCCGCATCGTCAAACCATTGATTATCCGCGAATTACTGTAGGGGATACACGGCTCCTGCGTCCGGTTCTCGTATGAGCCTTATTGTCAACCCGGCCTTACTGCGCCATGACCGGATAGCGGATTGTGCCCAGGTTGGTGACCAGATAAAGATAATCGTTCTGCGGGTCGAATAGCTTGAGCTTCTTGTCGATATGGCAGACTATATGGCCGGAATAGGCACCGGCTACAGTCTTGGTCGTGGTCTTGCTGCCGTCGGTATTCACGGTAGTCACTGTGCTGCTTTCGGGCCGCTCGCCCCCTTTGGAGTCTGCCGTATCGTAGTAAGTGATGCTGCTCTTGTTCAATCCGTAATCTTTGCCGTTGATGTGCATCACGCCCCTATGTATCTCGAAATCAGGGAAATCCGAAGTGAAATCCAAGTGAATGTTGGTTCCGCCGATATTGTTGATCTCGCCGCTGTAGAGAGTAATCGTGGCCGGTTTGCCGTCCCTTACCTTAGTCAACGACGACATGGATGAGCTCTTGGGAGCCTCCGGCGCGGTCATGGTCGTAGTCGTGGTGATCGTAGTCTTGGCCGGCTTCACAGGCTCTACAGCCTCAGCGGCTTTCGTCTCGGGCTGCTCAGGCTCAGCGGAATCGGCTTCAGAAGCGTTTTCAGGCTCCTCAGAGGCGTCGGCGGGCTCCAGTTGAGCAAGTGTTTCCCCGGCGTCGAAAACGGCCTCAGAACGGCTTATTTGGGTTTCTGAAGAAGATTCCGTAACTTTGCTGTCGTAATTCCGCGAAGGCTCCACTATTCGGGCCACGAATTCGCGGGGAGTGAACAGCTCGGCTTCGGCGACACTGTCGGCCATGGAGCGTACGGGCATTGAGGCAAGGACTGCCAGTGAGACGGCGCCTGCGGGCACCAGCACCAGGCCGCGGAGAGCCGGGCGGCCTTTGATCTGACTTTTTTTCATCATGGTGATTCTTTGTTTAAGTTTACTATGACTCAGGCTGTCGGTGAGTGTCGGGAAACGCGTGCCGACAGCCTTTCTTATAAGCATCAGTTGGTAAGTGCGTGCATCCACACCCGATGAGATCACATCTGCATCGGCCTGAAACTCATGCACCTGGTGCAGCTCCCTGAGCATGAGCCACACGAACGGGTTCCACCACTGCACCACACACACAGCGCGGGCCAACAGCAGATCGAGGGAGTGATAATGGCGCAGATGACTCAGCTCGTGAGCCGCTATCATATCTGCATCGGCAGCTTCGACATCGCGCGGTATGCAGATCCGGTTCAGGAAAGTGAACGCGCCCGAGCCGTCGATACGCACAAACTTGCAGCCGCGGTCGTAGTAAGCCTCTCCCCTGTTGACAAGCCAGGTGAGGCGCAGAAACGACACGGCTGTGAAGAGCAGCAGAAGCAGCGAGCCGGTAAGCGAGATGCCCACCATCCAGGCCCAGAAATGCGAAGGCTCGGCAGGCGCGGATGCCGCTGCATCCGAGGGGATGCCCTGAAGCTGAACGGTCTGTGCGCCGGTGAATTGAGCAGCCGGGATCTGTTCGGCCGGAACTGGCGCGCGAAACAGGAACAGAGCCGGGAGCAGAAGCGCCAAAAGATAGATTGTGATGAGGAAACTGCGGCGCGCTGAAGCCGGTGCCGACCTCACGAACGCCATGTTATAGCAGGCGTAGAGTATCGAGAGCACCACGGCCGACTGGAGCACGTATGAGAAAATTGCGGCTACCATAGCGTCACTGTTTTTCGGGTTCCGATTCTATGAGGTCGAGCAGCTCGCGAAGATCGTCGGCCGATAGTTTCTCCTCGCTGATAAGCGCCGAGACAAGGCTGCGCGAACTGTTGTCGAAGTAATTGCGGAGCAGGGAGCCTATCTTCGAGCCGCGATAATCGGATTTTTTCACCGCGGCGAAGTAGCGGTGTGCGCCCCCGAACGCCTCGTGGTCCAGAAACCCTTTCTGCTCAAGTCCGCGCACGAATGTAGAAACAGTGTTCTGATGCGGCTTCGGGTCGGGAAGAAGATCCACTATCTCACGCACAAAGAGCGGACCGCGCTCCCATATCACCTTCATTATCTCCTCCTCCTTCTCGGTGAGCGATTTCGATTTAAGACGTGCCATATCGTTTGCTGCTTTGATTCGGCAGCAAAGGTATAACTAATTTTTTAGTTGTGCAAACTAAAAACGCG
>SFOK01000078.1 GCA_004552395.1 Bacteroidales bacterium
TTCTATCCACGCCCTCCGCGAGGAGGGCGACATACTGACTATCTCCAACTATTCAGATATTGTTGATTTCTATCCACGCCCTCCGCGAGGAGGGCGACGCAAATGGCCGAAAGCCAGGGCGAAGGTTATAGAATTTCTATCCACGCCCTCCGCGAGGAGGGCGACTACCTATCCCACGGCACTCGAAAAGGACGAACTGCTATTTCTATCCACGCCCTCCGCGAGGAGGGCGACCTGCAAGGTGCCCGGTGACGACGCCACCACGCAGATTTCTATCCACGCCCTCCGCGAGGAGGGCGACCCCGCGCCGCCTGCTCTTTCATGCCTACGTTCGTATTTCTATCCACGCCCTCCGCGAGGAGGGCGACGTAAAATAATGCCAACAAATCCACCCGGCCTCTCATTTCTATCCACGCCCTCCGCGAGGAGGGCGACCATCCAGCAGCAGAAGGAGTATTCCTCTGAGCTATTTCTATCCACGCCCTCCGCGAGGAGGGCGACCCAGTTACGATACTGCGGGCACGTTTTCGGTCTCATTTCTATCCACGCCCTCCGCGAGGAGGGCGACGCCACCCTGACACTTCGGGCGCAGATAGAAAAAATATTTCTATCCACGCCCTCCGCGAGGAGGGCGACCAAGTCTTACGCAGAACTGTTCAAAGAATACTCTATTTCTATCCACGCCCTCCGCGAGGAGGGCGACAACGCTGCCGCCATCTGCTTTACGATAGCGTTCATATTTCTATCCACGCCCTCCGCGAGGAGGGCGACATGTAGCCGCCCAACAGCCTGCCTATTTCATCGTTATTTCTATCCACGCCCTCCGCGAGGAGGGCGACCCGCTCAGTTTCGGAATCTGCACAACGGCTTTTCCCATTTCTATCCACGCCCTCCGCGAGGAGGGCGACCTGTCAGTGCAGGTGCTATTGTACTTGCCGAACCAATTTCTATCCACGCCCTCCGCGAGGAGGGCGACGGGCCGTTCTTTTGTCACCCAGGCGCGGCAGCAATTTCTATCCACGCCCTCCGCGAGGAGGGCGACCTGCCGCAGCTGCCACTGATGGCTTTGCCGAGGAGATTTCTATCCACGCCCTCCGCGAGGAGGGCGACAGCTGCACTGGACGTTTGGAAGTGGTGCCCGCCTATTTCTATCCACGCCCTCCGCGAGGAGGGCGACCCGGTCTGAGCCAGAAAGAGCTTGCGTATAGGCTGGATTTCTATCCACGCCCTCCGCGAGGAGGGCGACGGGCCTCCGACTGGTAGAAAGCAAAAGTTTTGGAGATTTCTATCCACGCCCTCCGCGAGGAGGGCGACTTGGCAAGAAGGAAGATGAGCTTTTCCCCATCCTATTTCTATCCACGCCCTCCGCGAGGAGGGCGACGTAATGGAGGTGTCGGCATGAGCTATATCTGCCTATTTCTATCCACGCCCTCCGCGAGGAGGGCGACAGCTGATCTTGTGTTCCTCCTTCACATGCTTCAAATTTCTATCCACGCCCTCCGCGAGGAGGGCGACTCGAGCGGCTCCAGCAGGTAGTTGGCCAGCCATTGCATTTCTATCCACGCCCTCCGCGAGGAGGGCGACAGGGCGATGCCCTTTTTCGTCAAAACGGATTCTTTATTTCTATCCACGCCCTCCGCGAGGAGGGCGACCGAGCGGGCATCCCGCCCTCGATGCGGGTGTCCGAATTTCTATCCACGCCCTCCGCGAGGAGGGCGACCCCAGTGGCCGTGAGCGGCATCCTTCAGCATTTGCTGATTTCTATCCACGCCCTCCGCGAGGAGGGCGACCGCGATTTTGACATATTTCTTCGCCGAAATATTCCCAATTTCTATCCACGCCCTCCGCGAGGAGGGCGACCTCACCAAAGCCGGGTACAGCCCCCGAAAAACCATATTTCTATCCACGCCCTCCGCGAGGAGGGCGACGGCCAGTTCTACGCTACCACCGACCAGAAGAGCCTATTTCTATCCACGCCCTCCGCGAGGAGGGCGACGCGCACTTCATGCCGCAATTCGCTGGATTGTAGAATTTCTATCCACGCCCTCCGCGAGGAGGGCGACCCCTCGACCGTGTAGCCTGCGGCCTCTAGGCGGTATTTCTATCCACGCCCTCCGCGAGGAGGGCGACGGCTTCCGCCGCTTCCGCCGGGAGGCTCAAGCAGATTTCTATCCACGCCCTCCGCGAGGAGGGCGACTAGAAGTTAATGGCGAATACGACGAATACGACGAGATTTCTATCCACGCCCTCCGCGAGGAGGGCGACCGGTTAGTCGTCCACGTCGTCGCAGTCGTGGCAATATTTCTATCCACGCCCTCCGCGAGGAGGGCGACCGGGAGTTCCAAGACCCGGAGGTCCGGGCCGAGTACATTTCTATCCACGCCCTCCGCGAGGAGGGCGACGGTCAGGATAAAGCTGTTGCCCCACCAACTAAAATTTCTATCCACGCCCTCCGCGAGGAGGGCGACCCGTTGATGATGGACTGGATACCCTGCCCGGCCTTATTTCTATCCACGCCCTCCGCGAGGAGGGCGACGACAAGCACGCTCTGGTCATCAAGTTGCTCAAGATATTTCTATCCACGCCCTCCGCGAGGAGGGCGACAGCGGGTAAAGAACGTCCGCTCCCACATCCGCAATTTCTATCCACGCCCTCCGCGAGGAGGGCGACCTTTGATGTTTAATCAAATTGGAGGGCTAAATCGTATTTCTATCCACGCCCTCCGCGAGGAGGGCGACGCCATGCCGGACTTCTGTTCGGCGGTGGTGGTGGATTTCTATCCACGCCCTCCGCGAGGAGGGCGACAAGGCTGCCGCAGGGGTGCCGTTCGTGGACATTGCATTTCTATCCACGCCCTCCGCGAGGAGGGCGACCTGAGTCAGACAATCACCCGCATCCGAGATGCCAACATTTCTATCCACGCCCTCCGCGAGGAGGGCGACCGGGGGCCGTTCCGCTTTTGTGGAGCTGCCCGCTATTTCTATCCACGCCCTCCGCGAGGAGGGCGACAAAAAGGACACCGAGAGCGGCACTGCCCTGGAAGTATTTCTATCCACGCCCTCCGCGAGGAGGGCGACCGACAAGATCGTGGTCTTTGACGAGGCCACATACATTTCTATCCACGCCCTCCGCGAGGAGGGCGACACTACCACCGTACAGAACGCCACCAACGTTTTTGTATTTCTATCCACGCCCTCCGCGAGGAGGGCGACCCCGGCAGCGATCACCCTCGCCCAGTTCATCATCATTTCTATCCACGCCCTCCGCGAGGAGGGCGACCGAAACTCCCAAAAAGGCAGCGGTACCTGAAGGAGTATTTCTATCCACGCCCTCCGCGAGGAGGGCGACCGAGCAAGGTACTTCTCAGCCTGCGGCAGCTGGGTATTTCTATCCACGCCCTCCGCGAGGAGGGCGACCCGTCCGTGTGGGCAGCTCTCCCTTTTTAATGTGATTTCTATCCACGCCCTCCGCGAGGAGGGCGACGCAAGGTTCTTGGCCCCGCCGACTGCGCCTTTCCCATTTCTATCCACGCCCTCCGCGAGGAGGGCGACTCTCGCATCCAAACTCTGCCGCAGGAACAGCAAAATTTCTATCCACGCCCTCCGCGAGGAGGGCGACCTGGCGTGTCGGTGGATACGCTGGCCGCATACGTCATTTCTATCCACGCCCTCCGCGAGGAGGGCGACCCCGTCGCTACCAGAACGTCGGCCATTGCGGCAACGATTTCTATCCACGCCCTCCGCGAGGAGGGCGACGATGATCTGCGGCGCTGGCAACTTCCCCGTGCGGAAATTTCTATCCACGCCCTCCGCGAGGAGGGCGACTGCTCTTTGATTGTGACGGTTTTCTTGTTGTCCAATTTCTATCCACGCCCTCCGCGAGGAGGGCGACACAGTTTCCAGTCTCAGCTACCGCCGGAACAATCCATTTCTATCCACGCCCTCCGCGAGGAGGGCGACACTGGAGGAAAACCAAAAGGCCACCGACAATGTGATATTTCTATCCACGCCCTCCGCGAGGAGGGCGACCTATGGCAGCTCCTACGACTACCTGATCACCGCTCTATTTCTATCCACGCCCTCCGCGAGGAGGGCGACACCTTCTTCGCACCCAGATTCTGCGCTTCAATGACATTTCTATCCACGCCCTCCGCGAGGAGGGCGACTTGGCTGCTGCGGTGAACTCTCGGTTGATGTCAATATTTCTATCCACGCCCTCCGCGAGGAGGGCGACGGTCTGCACGGCTGCCGATCTGCAGGGCTTCGTAATTTCTATCCACGCCCTCCGCGAGGAGGGCGACTCATCTGTGCAGCATCTTCAACACTCACATCGTCATTTCTATCCACGCCCTCCGCGAGGAGGGCGACCATCAAAGCAGATTTTGTTCTTGACGACCTCGTAGGATTTCTATCCACGCCCTCCGCGAGGAGGGCGACCCTGCAAGCGCGATGCGATATCTTTCAGATTCATAGAATTTCTATCCACGCCCTCCGCGAGGAGGGCGACAGCAAAAACGGAGAAAAACATCTCCGCTTTTGTTTCATTATAAAACGATCTGCACAGATTTGGAAGAGATTTTCCAAAAAGATCCAAAAAAATAGCTGCGATCTGCACAGAACGGCTTGAAAACATGGTGCGAAGGAGACGGAAAAGGGGTGAGCGCTTTCCATTCGCACCGAGGGAACAGGCTAGAAAATCAGCACGTCTCCGGATTCAAACAGGGGATGAACTCCGATATGCTCGACCTTGGTCTTATAGTTGTTGCCCAGTTGATAAAACCGCAGACTGTCCAGATCGGGGTCGATGAGAGCGGCAAGCTCGGACTTCAGAACAGCAAACTGCGCGGCGTCCAGCAGGCACTCGAAGACAGAATTCTGCACCCGCTGCCCGTGGTCCACGCACTTTTTGGCGACTTTGCGCAGGCGTTTGCGCCCAGCAGCGGTCTCGGTGTTGACATCGTAGGTGATCAGGACCAACATAGACGACCCTCACTTCCAGAAGAACGGCGGATACAGTTCCAAATCGCCGCGCAGAGTCCGCGCCAGAAGGAGCGCCTGCACGTAAGGCACCAGTCCCCAGGGCAGTTTCTCTTTCAGGAAGGGATGGGTGATCTGCTCCTGCTTTTTGGTCTGCCAGGCTTTGAGAAACGCGCGGCGGCCATCGTCGGTCAGGAGGACAGCACCATTCTCCTGTTTCTGGAAGTGCTTCGCTGTCAGCAGTTTCTGGTTGATGCAGGATAGCACGAACCGGTCTGCGTAAACGGCGCGAAGCTCTTCCATAAGGTCCAGCGCCAGACTGCGGCGTCCGGGACGGGCGCGGTGCAGGAAGCCGACATACGGGTCCAGCCCGACGCTGCTCAGTGCGGAAGCGCAGTCGCGGGCCAGCAGAGAATAGGCAAAGGAGAGCAGCGCGTTCACATTGTCCAGCGGAGGCCGACGGTTTCGGGACACGAACGGAAACGCTTCATGCTGCTGTAAAATGAGGGAGTCGAAGCAGTCAAAGTAGCGCTGCGCTGCTTCCCCTTCCAGACCGCGCAGCTGGTCAAGATCGTCGCACTGCTCGATGAGCGGGAGCGCCGCCGCAAGCTGGGCACTCGTGCGTTTGAATTCCTCTACGGGCACGCGCTGCGGGTGGTCGCGGGTGGCGCGTTCCAGTACCCAGCGGGCGTTGTAAACCTTGCCAAGGATGAAGTACCGCGCATAGCTGCAGCTCAGCGCTTCGCTGTCGGAGATACGGTACTGGGTCTGCCGCAGCAGGACATTGCCGCGCTCTTCGCCGACGGTGCGCGCCAAAAACTGGCCGTAAGGGCTGAAAAAGCAGAGGTCGATGCCCTTGGCCGCGCATTTGCCCATGAGTGCCGGGCTTGCACCGGAGCGGCTGAAGCAGACGATCCCTTCCAGCGTGTGGAGCGGGACCCGCCCGATCTCGGTCTTCTGGCGGCTGACCACGACATTTTCACCGTCGAGCGAAAGATAGGCGTCTTCCGAAGTGACGTAAAGCTGGGTCAATAGCTGTCTCATGGCGTGTCCTCCGCTTGAACTTCGTCCAGATAGGCTTTCAGGTAGGCCCTGGGGTCGGCGCGTTTGTACAGTGCGGGCAGGCAAAGCTCTTTGAGGGAGCAGGCGTTGCAGAAGGTTCCCGGCTTGACTTTTGGCGTGTAGCCGCGGACGAAATACTGGTTCATCTCGTCGGCCATGGCCTGCGTTTTTTGGCGCAGCGCGTCCGTCAGCGGGACGAGTTCCCGCCGCCGCGTTTCCTCGTAGAAGAGCGCGGCCTGCGGGATATCACAGGCCAGCATCTCTTCCAGAGCCATGGCCTGCGCACAGAGCTGCAGCCGGTCGGCGTCGTTCTCCTTGGCGCGGCCATGTTTGTACTCCACCGGCATGGGCCGCCAGCGGCCTTCGGTGTGCTGCAGCGGGATGCCCTCCGGGTCCGCCCGGAATTCCACAACGTCGCAGTCTCCGCTGAGCCGCAGCCGGTGGCTGACGACCTTCATCCCCCGCGTGATGAGCAGATCGCCCCGCCGCTCGGTCTGCGCGGTATCATGGCAGCGGGTATGTTCCAGCCGCCCCTCCGCAGTGCGAAGGTTCTCAGACCATTGCTGTTCGAGGTGGATGAGCGCCCACTGACGGCGGCAGAAGCAAAAATGCTGGATGCCGGACATCAACAGGTAATCGTCCGGGGCGGACATCAGGACATCCTCTCGCAGGTGACTCCTTCCGGAAGGGCGTCGGATACGGTGACCGTGTAATCGCGGTAGCTGCGCGCCGGGGTGGTGAGGTCTCTGCGTTGGACGGTCACGGCATCGAACAGCTTGTAAGCGGGGGCGTTGCCAAGCTCCGAAGAATGCTTGAAGACGATGAGCTCCCGCACGGCCATTTTACCGCGCGCAGCGCTGTGATCGTTCTCGAACATGTTCAGGATGGCCTCCCACAGCAGCTGCAGGTCATCTTCCGAAAAGCCTGTGGTCTTGCGGGCGAGATTGGCGGAAACATAACCTTCTGCACGGTAGAGGGCATAGGGGACGATGTGCTTATGGCCGAACTCGGTATCTTTGTTTTCCGCATCTGATTCTTTTGTGATTGCCACACGAGTAAGCGTGATGTTGCGGGGCTCAATGGGGTCGATGGAATGTGCAAAGCCGAACTGAACTGGACCACGAACCTGGCCGCAGTTGAGCGCGCCCTTCACAAAGGTGGTCATAACAGCGCCAAAGGTGCGGATATCATAAAAGTCGGAACACATGAAGTTGCGGATTTTGATGTCGATATCCGGGTCTTTAGATTTGAGCTTGGAAGCAACTGCTTTGGCTTCTTTGGTGCTGGCCTTTTGGATGGAAACCAAATCATCGTGGATGCCGAGTTCATCGCCAGCGGTCAGGTCGCTTCGATTCAGCGTAACACTGTCCTTCACATAAATCCGATAACCGGGCGCATCTTCTTTTACGGTCTGGACGTAGTTCCGAATCTTTCTCTTCAAGCAGACGTCGGTCACGATGCCGTAACCCGTTTCGGGGTCCATGCGAGGCATGTTATCTGCATCGGGATCGCCGTTCGGATTTCCGTTCTCAACGTCGAATAGAACAACAAAGTCGTAACGATTTTTGATGGGTTCAGACATAATTAGTCCTCCTTATCCTTTTTGGTGTAAAACTTTCGCATCTGATGATAGTAGCCGATTTGGAAAGCGCCCTGTTCGGGAAGTGTGGTGTGTGCAGGTAAGGTTTCATCGATTTTGGAGAAAAGGTGCGTTAGAAGCTTATTGTAATTGATTTGTTGTGCAGGTGTCAGCTTCTTCAGATGCTTTTGTGCGAGATTGATCAACGTGGGAAAAACAACTTCGGGGGTTTCGCAGGCGGCATTAAAGTAACGGTCCCGAATCGTTGTGTTGATTTCGGAATTGGCGTCACTTTGAATATGCTCTAACGTGGCAAACAGGCGGCCGAGTACATAAGGGCAGTAATTCGAATCATCGTTTAACTTCATGTCCAAAATCTCCTTGTGATTTGAAAGAGTGGATGCGTTCCTCAGATAATACGCTTTCAGAATGGCGGCACGATTTGGGGTGACTTTCTGGTCAGCGTGGATTCTGGAAGCAATGCTGTGAAGGAGGGTGGAAGGATAAGGGGCTCCTGTGAGGGCGGCTCGCAGAAGCGCACCAGAAAGCTGGGGGGATGGTTTGGGATTGCGCTCTTTGAAGTTTAATGTTTCGCGGACGATTTTTGAAATGGAGATAAGTGGTTCCTGGTCGTAAGGAGGACGGTCGATCTCCAGTGCTTTCGCATGCTGCTGCAAGTGTGCGGCAAATTTGCCCATCGTATCACGGTAGAAAAACCGTACCGAAATACGTGCCGCGTTGGGTGAGAGCCCCAGCACATAAAAGTGCTGGCCGGGCTGCAGATCTTCGCCCATCCAGCTGCAGGGCTGCCCTTTGGCAAGGCTGTCCAGCGCTTTGCTCAGGTCATCTTCGGTAAGACCATGGTTTTCCGGGATGCCGAACATGGCCATCATGCCGAGGGAGGAATAGCTGGGGGACGCGTTTTCGGCCCAGCAGACCACAGCGGTATCGCCGAGGATACGGCAATGATCCCGGTCGGCCAGCAGCGTGTTCAATGCAGTGGTGTACCATAGGAACAAAATGCCGGGGCGTTGAAGGAAACGAGCGCGGCTCCGGAGCTCTGTGCGCCGGGAACACCCTTGATGGAGGGATGCAGCCGGGCGGCTGGAGCCTGCTGGCCGGTCACGAGACACTGGACCAGCGGAGTGTCGGGCGAAGCGCTGCTGTAGTGCTGCTGCCATGCCGCTCGGATCGCTTCATCTTCAGTG
>SFOK01000079.1 GCA_004552395.1 Bacteroidales bacterium
TTCCCTGCATGCTCTTCGGCATGTGGAACATTGGCTATCAGCACAATTTAGCTGTCGGCGGCGAGGCTCAGAATCTCTGGAGCAACTTCTTCTACGGATTCCTCAAGGCTCTGCCCATGATTGTGGTATCCTACGTGGTGGGTCTGGGCATCGAGTTCATTGTGGCGCAGAAACGCGGCCACGAGATCCAGGAAGGTTTTCTGGTATCGGGTCTGCTGATCCCGATGATCTGTCCTATCGACACACCGCTCTGGATGCTTGCTCTGGCAGTGGCCTTCGCGGTGATTTTCGCCAAGGAGATCTTCGGCGGCACAGGTTATAACATTCTGAATGTTGCACTTATATCGCGCGCGTTCCTCTTCTTCGCTTACCCTTCGAAGATGAGCGGCGACAGCGTGTTCGTATCGCTTGGCGGCGCTGCCCCGATCGACGGCTTCAGCGGGGCCACACCGCTCGGACAGCTCGCATCGGCTGCGGGCGACCAGCTCGGCCAGGTCACCGGAGTCACGGGTCAGCCCGTGGGCCTCTGGGATATGTTCTTAGGCACGATACCCGGTTCATGGGGCGAGACATCGGCGCTCTGCATCCTCATAGGCGCCGTGATACTTCTGGTGAGCGGCATGGGCAACTGGCGCATAATGCTCTCCGGCTTCGCGGGCGCGTTTCTCATGGCAGTCGTGGCCCACGCCACGGCGAGTCCGCTCTATCCCGTCACCTATGTGGCGCCTCTTGAGCATCTCTGCCTCGGCGGCCTCGCATTCGCAATAGTCTTCATGGCCACCGACCCTGTGACAGCCTGCCGCACCAACACCGGCAAATATATCTACGGATTCCTCATAGGCGTGATAGCCATGATAATACGCTGCTACAACACCGGCTACCCCGAGGGCGCCATGCTCGCAGTCCTGCTCATGAACTGCTTCGCATCGCTCATAGACTGGTGTGTGGTTCGCTCCAATATCAAACGCAGACTCAAACGCGCCAGAGCTTAAGCGGGCACTCCAACTGCTGTTAAAAAAGAAAAATGAGAAGCAATGAATAAGCAAAGCAATTCATATACAATCCTTTACGCTGTCGGCCTGGTGTTAGTGGTCGGCCTGGCTCTCTCGGCCGTGTATCAGACACTGCGTCCGGCCCAGCAGGAGAATATCGACGACGACACGCGCTCCCAGATCCTGAAAGCGGCACTGCTGACCGCTCCCGAGGGGGTGCCGATGAGCGACTTTTTCGCCGAGCATGTCAAGAAAAGCTACATTGTGAACTATAACGGCGCTATTGTCGACAAAAACGCCGACGCAGCTTTCGACGCCACACTCCATATGTCGCAGGAGAGCAAGAAACCGGAAAACGAGCGTAAGCTCCCTGTCTTCGAGTGCTCCACCGAGAAAGGGCTCAAATATATCCTGCCGGTCTACGGCCAGGGTCTCTGGGGTCCGATCTGGGGCTATGTGGCCTTCGATGCCGACGGTGAGACTATCTACGGCGCTTACTTCGCTCACCAGGGCGAAACCCCGGGTCTCGGCGCCGAGATCGAGAAACCGCAGTTCTCCGACCAGTTCCGCAACAAGAAGATTTTCAACAACAACACTTTCGAGCCTATCATGGTGGTGAAAGTGGGCAAAGAGCCGACCGGCAAGGAGTGGGTACACTCCGTGAGCGGCGCCACAATCACCAGCTCGGGCGTGCAGACCATGCTCGACAAGAGCCTCCGCCCCTACGAGAAATTCCTGGAGAATCTCCACAGCTCCTCGGCTGCCAAGTGAAAGAGAACAGATCAACAAAGACGCTTAATTAAGTTGTAATGAGCAACATATTTTCCAAGGCCAACTGCCTCACATTTCTGAATCCCCTCTCGAAAGAGAATCCCGTGATAGTGCAGATCTTAGGTATCTGCTCGGCGTTAGCCGTCACAGCCAAACTGGCTCCGGCTTGCGTCATGGCTATCTCGGTGACCTGTGTGCTCGCCCTCGCCAATGTGATCATATCGCTGATGCGCAAGAGCATACCTTCGTCGATCCGCATCATAGTGCAGCTCGTAGTAGTTGCCGCCCTTGTGGTGATCGTGGAGCAGGTGCTCAAGGCTTATGCCTACGATGTGAGCAAGCAGCTCTCCGTGTTCATAGGTCTGATCATCACCAACTGCATACTGATGGGGCGCCTGGAGGCTTTCGCCCTCAACAACCGCCCCTGGCCCTCATTCCTCGATGGTGTCGGCAACGGTCTGGGCTACGGCATAATCCTGGTGATCGTGGCTTTTTTCCGCGAGCTGCTCGGATCGGGCACTCTCTTCGGTTTTCAGGTAGTGCCTCAGTGCTGGTACGACGCCGGCTATATGAACAACGGCCTCATGATCCTGCCCCCTATGGCGCTGATCACCGTGGGCTGCATCATCTGGGTGCACCGCTCCTTCAACAAGGATCTGCAGGAGAAGCAGTGACCTAAAGCTGACAAAGGCACAGCGGCCGCAGCAGCGCGGCAGTGCGGACACCCTGCCCGAAACGCCGGAACTGCACCGCCGGAGCCTCAACAAGATTAACCAACAGACAAAAATACCTCCGCATAAAGAATGGAAAATTTCAATCTGTTCATCAGGTCGATTTTCATCGACAACATGATATTCGCCTACTTCTTAGGTATGTGCTCCTATCTGGCTGTATCCAAGAATGTAAAGACAGCGTTCGGTCTGGGCGTGGCAGTAACTTTCGTGCTCATCATAGCGCTCCCTATCAGCTGGTTCATCAACCAGTATATCCTGCAGCCCGGCTCCCTGAGCTGGCTCGGCGAGCAGTATGCGCAGACCGACCTCAGCTTCCTCGGCCTGATCATGTTCATAGCCGTGATAGCCTCGCTGGTGCAGCTTCTGGAGATGTTCATAGAGAAATATTCGCCTTCGCTATATAACTCGCTCGGCATCTTCCTGCCGCTGATAGCAGTGAACTGCGCCATACTCGGTGCGGTGCTCTTCATGCAGCAGCGCGATTTCAGCAACGCATGGACAGCCACTGTCTACGGCGCCGGCAGCGGTATAGGCTGGCTTCTGGCTATCGTATGCCTGGCCGCCATACGCGAACGCCTCTCCTACTCCAAGATACCTGCCCCTCTGCGCGGCGTGGGCATCACATTCATTATCACCGGCCTCATGGGCATAGCTTTCATGAGCTTCCTCGGCATCAAGATCTAATTTTCACCAGACTTTCAGAAAGGGCTCCCACTCGCCTGGATTCACACCGGCAGCGGACTCTTTTCAAGATAAAGAACCAACGAATTGCAAATGGTAACCGACCTTACTTCTATCTCGGCCTTAGCGGCAGTGAGTACAACGCAGCTCCTCACAGCGGCGCTGATCTTCGTAGTCATCGTCTTTGTGCTGGTGGTCATCCTTCTCATAGCAAAACATTTTCTTGTGGCTTCCGGCGATGTGACAGTAACCATCAACGGCGGCGCAAAGGAGTTTGTCACACCGGCGGGCAAGTCGCTGCTCGCCACTCTCAACGACAACGGAGTGCATCTCTCGTCGGCCTGCGGTGGCAAAGGTTCCTGCGGACAGTGCAAATGTCAGGTTGTAAGCGGCGGAGGCGAGATGCTTCCCACGGAAGCCGTGCACTTCACCCGGAAGGAGATCAAGGACAACTGGCGCCTCGGATGCCAGGTCAAGGTTAAGAACGATATCGACATCAAGGTGTCGGAATCGGCTCTAGATGTCAAAGAGTGGGAATGTACGGTAGTTTCCAACAAGAATGTGGCCACATTCATCAAGGAGTTTATAGTCCAGCTCCCCGAGGGCGAGCACATGAACTTCATCCCGGGCTCTTACGCTCAGATCCGTATCCCGAAGTTCCGTATAGACTACGACAAGGATATCGACAAAGCTTCTATCGGCGACGAGTATCTGCCGGCCTGGAACAAATTCGGCCTCTTCAGCCTCAAGTGCAAGAACACCGAGGACACCGTGCGCGCTTACTCCATGGCCAACTACCCGGCCGAGGGCGACCGATTCATGCTCACGGTGCGTATAGCCACACCGCCGTTCAAACCGAAACCGCAGGTCGGCTTCCAGGACGTCAACCCGGGTATCGCCTCCTCTTACATCTTCACCCTCAAACCGGGCGACAAGGTGCTCATGAGCGGCCCTTACGGCGACTTCCATCCTATCTTCGACACCAAGAACGAGATGATATGGGTAGGCGGCGGCGCCGGTATGGCACCTCTCCGCGCTCAGATCATGCACATGCTCGTCACCCTCAAGACACGCGACCGGAAGATGAGCTTCTTCTACGGCGCACGCGCCCTCAACGAGGTCTTCTATCTTCAGGATTTCCTCAAGCTCGAGAAGGAGTTCCCCAACTTCAAATTTTATCTCGCGCTTGACCGTCCCGACCCGGCTGCCGATGCCGCCGGCGTGGAATATACTCCGGGCTTCGTGCATCAGGTCATGTACGACAAGTATCTGAAGAATCACGACGCTCCCGAAGATATCGAGTACTATATGTGCGGCCCCGGCCCCATGAGCAACGCTGTGAACAAGATGCTCTATGGCCTCGGCGTCGAGCCTGAGAATATCCACTACGATAACTTCGGAGGCTAAGCCACCCGCTGCGGCTCACCTACAACTGAAACAATTAACTAACCTCAGGGCGCTCCGGCGCCTGAATACTAACACCTAAAAAACGCATTTGAACCATGCAGAGAGACAAAGAAATTTTTGATATCATAGACCGCGAACATCTGCGCCAGCGCCGCGGCATCGAGCTGATCGCCAGCGAGAACTTCGTCAGCGACGAGGTGATGCGCGCCATGGGCTCGTGTCTGACCAACAAGTACGCCGAGGGTTATCCCGCCCATCGCTACTACGGCGGCTGCCAGGAGGTGGACAAGGCTGAAAATATAGCGCGCGACCGCGCCAAAAAACTTTTCGACGCCGAGTATGCCAACGTGCAGCCTCACTCGGGTGCTCAGGCCAATATGGCCGTGTTCATGGCTTGTCTCCAGCCGGGCGACAAATTCATGGGCATGGACCTCAGCCACGGCGGTCACCTCAGCCACGGTAGCCCCGTGAACTTCTCCGGCCTCATGTTCCAGCCTATCTCCTACACTGTCGACAAGGAGACCGGCCGCGTCAACTATGAGGAGCTCGAACGCAAAGCACGCGAAGAGAAACCGAAACTGATCATTGCCGGCGCCAGCGCCTACAGCCGCGAATGGGACTACGCCCGCATCCGCAAAGTGGCCGACGAGATCGGCGCTATCTTCATGGTCGATATGGCTCACCCTGCCGGCCTTATCGCCGCAGGTCTGCTCGAGAACCCGGTGAAGCACGCTCACATTGTCACCACCACAACCCACAAGACTCTGCGCGGTCCGCGCGGCGGCCTTATCCTCATGGGCAAGGATTTCGACAACCCCTGGGGCAAAAAGACTCCCAAAGGCGAGATCAAGAAGATGTCGGCTCTGCTCGACAGCGCCGTATTCCCCGGCGTACAGGGCGGCCCGCTTGAGCATGTCATAGCCGCCAAAGCCGTCGCTTTCGGCGAGGCTCTCCAGCCCGAATGGAAAGAGTATGCTCTCCAGGTTAAAAAGAACGCCGCTGCCATGGCCGACGCTCTGGTCAAGAAGGGCTACAAGGTGATCTCCGACGGTACGGACAATCACTGCATGCTCGTGGACCTGCGCACCAAATTCCCCGATATGAGCGGTAAGAAGGCCGAGCGCGTGCTCGTGGAGGCCGATATCACAGCCAACAAGAACATGGTGCCTTACGACACCCGCAGCCCGTTCCTGACTTCGGGCCTCCGCTTCGGCACAGCCGCCATCACTACCCGCGGCGCCAAAGAGGAGCTCATGCATAAGATTGTGGACCTCATCGACCGCGTGCTCGAGAACGCCGACGACGAGACCGTAATCGCTCAGGTTCGCAGCGAAGTCAACGAGATGATGAACGATTATCCCATGTTCGCCTGGTAATCCGCCACGCCTGAACTGAACTTATTGAGCCGCCGCCGACTAATCCCCGTGCGGCGGCTTCCCTTTTTTCTCTGAGAATATTAGCCCCTCCTCCTTACGAATTAATAGCCTCCTCCCCTCTCAAAACTGACTTTCTCTCCCCCTAAGCGCACAAATTGATTATGAAGAATAACGCCGACTGCAGCTCCGCGAGCTGCGAATTACTCAAAGATATTCCTGAAGTACTGTTTGTCACCGGCATTGGCACGGACGTGGGCAAGAGCTGGGCCACCGGTTGGCTCGCCCGCGAAGCAGCCAAAGTCACCGGCGAGCCGGTCATCACACAGAAGATGATCCAGACGGGCAACCACGACATGAGCGAGGATATAGCCGTGCACCGCGAGGTGATGGGCTGCGGTCTGCTGCCGCGCGACCTCGATCACACCACTGCCCCGCTCATCCTCTCCTACCCTGCATCGCCCGACCTGGCTTCGCGCATCGACGGCGTCGACATAGACTACAGCGTGGCTGCCGGGGCCACAAAGAAACTGCTGCGCGAATACAGGCATGTGATTGTGGAAGGCGCCGGCGGTCTCATGGTGCCGCTGAAAGGCCGCTACATAACGCTTGACTATCTGAAAGAACAGAAGCTCCCCGTGGCCGTGGTCATCAACGGACAGCTCGGCTCGATCAACCACACACTCCTCACACTGGAGATGCTGAGGATGAACTGCGTCAAAGTATATGCTGTGGTTTACAATCCGCATTTCGACCGCGACCGCATAATCTGCGACGACACGCGCGTCTACGTCCGCTCATGGCTGCGCGATAAACTGCCTGATGCCAAGTACATAGAGATGCCTGCCAATATATAAGGTGCCTGCAAAAATCTGATTACCCCAACCGAAAATCCCCATACCTCATCTAAGATAGCTATAATTAGGAACATTCAGAAAATAGCTAACTGATTATTTGTTAGATTGGTAGATTTTTATTAACTTTACAAAGAACCCCCGATGGACCCATCACGGGCTAAATCGGGGGTAAAAGTTAAAAAAATCTACCGTGAAATTACAAAAAATAATCGAGATCAACCCTATTCTGCCGTTCACAGAGTTCGATTTGATGCAAAAATATCGCAAGGGCTTTGAATCGAGCGAACTCGGTCGCCTCCATGCCATGCTTCCACTGAAGGAGATGGCTGAACAACTTGCATCGGCATTCCCGAAAAAGCATCCTCAGGGCAATACCCCGATGTTTCCTCCAGAGGGGGAAATCGCGCTGATGTTCCTCAAATCCTACACCGGGCAGTCTGATGACGGACTGGTCGAGATGCTCAACGGCAACATCTACATGCAGATGTTCTGCGGAGTTTTCATTGACCCGGACCATCCCATCAAGAACGGGAAGATAGTGAGTGCCATCCGCAACCGTCTGGCCAAAGCTCTTGATATAAAGAAACTTCAAAAAGTTCTCTTTGAGAAATGGAAGCCGGAACTGAAAAATCAGGACCGATGCATGACGGACGCCACATGCTATGAGAGTTTCCTTCGTTATCCGATGGATGTGAAGCTGTTGTGGGAATGCTGCGAATGGCTGCACTCGCTCATGAGGACAGAGTTCAGGCGGGCGGGAGAACGGATGCCCAGAAACAAGTACCGTGATCTGGACCGCGACCGCCTCGTATATGCGAAGATGCGCAAGAAAACGCATGCAAAAACACAAAAACTTCGGAAACGGCTCCTCAAACTCCTTGACAAGCTGATTGCGCAGTGGAATCGGTTCCGCAAACTCTATCCATGGGGAATCATGCTGAGTGCCGGGCAGGAGAAACGTCTGTCAGCAATCCTGAAGGTGCGCGGCCAGCAACATGAGCTTCTGGAAAAGAAAGAAGTGCATCGGCGCGTGGTAAGTATCGACCGCCCTTACATCCGTCCCATCGTAAGGGGAAAGGAAAACAAGCGGGTCGAGTTCGGGGCCAAGGTCAACAACATACAGATCGACGGCATCTCGTTCATCGAGCATCATTCCTTCGAGGCCTTCAACGAGGGTGTGCGTCTCAAACAATGCATTGAGTATCAAAAGGAACTCACCGGAATCGATGTCAGGGAGATCGGAGCTGATACAATCTACGCCAACAATGAGAACCGGAAGTACTGCACGGAAAACGGGATCACCACCTGTTTTGCAAGAAAAGGTCCCAAGCCCAAGGATCAGGATGACGCCACCACCGCATCGCGCAGAATCATCGGCAACCTCCGCGCCACTGTCATGGAGGGCAGTTTTGGAAACCAGAAACTGCATTATGGCGTCGGTCGCATCGCCGCACGCAACTCCCGCAGCGAGACCTTGCTGCTGTTCTTCGGGATACACATGGCCAATGCGGCAATCCTCGCGCAGAGGAAATGGCTGGCTGAGGAAAAAGAAAAAGAGAAAAACCGACGGTCACACAAACGGGCATAGCCATTTTTTAGATAAAAACAGGCCGCTGGATGACCAACGGCCCGGATAGATATATTCATCAGGCTTTTTTTTGAGTCAAAACTCACCGAGAATCGAATATTCAGTCATTGAAGGAGTATCCTCAGGCAATTTTTGCTGCCTGAGCGACTTTAGCTGACCTCCGGCACCGCCATTAACTGAATATCCCTAACAGAAATGTTCATCTTCTATAATGTAGAATTCCTTTCCGGGTTGAAGAAAGATCCGAATTACAAATAAATGATGTTTAATTTACATAGTAAATCATTATGAAGAAGATAGTAAGCCTTATACTGCTGGCGACTCTGATGCTTGTCGGAGCATGTAGCGATAACGACAAAGATGAACCGGATCCCGTAACAAAGCCGGAATATCCATCCGAAGAAGTCTTTGAAAATGAGATCAAGAACAATCTTTGGGTGCTTGAAGAGAATCGTTACGAGACTGAAGATGGAGTGGATTTTTCGGAAGAGCTCTGGCGAGTCTTAATCCCCGGCCCTGGTACGCCATACCAGTGGTATTTTTGGGACAACAATGCAATCCTTTGTGTAAGAACGATTCCGCCTTACGGTGAGATCTCCGAGAATATAAACTATGATCCGTCCTCAGGATTAGTGACAAGAATCGGTTTCCAAAAGCTTGATGTCATTTGCCAGATCCTCTCCTATGATGGAGAGTACCTCACCGTAAAACGTCAGTTAATGTACTACGGGGATCCCGGCGATATGGACGGTTTTGGAGGAGACTGGTGGGATGCGATCCCAAACAAAGAGCAATGTTTCAACAAGATGATCTATCAGGTAGCTAAATTCAAGAAAAAGGACAACCCCAATCTTAAGGAGGAATTTCACCATTACCTCTGGGAAGGTAAGAATCCCGGCGACTATGGACTTTATTAAGAGCCCGTTGCACAAAATTTGTTAACGGCAGGGCGGCGAGTTTTCGAGGGAATTTCCCTGAGTTGAAGAAGGAGCGATGCGGGCATCGTGACTGATGAAACTCGGGGAAATTCACCGGAAAGACGCCGGACCG
>SFOK01000009.1 GCA_004552395.1 Bacteroidales bacterium
CGTTGTAGACACGGGCGATTTCGGTGAGCACCATCTTGTCGTTGTTCAGGATGGTGTAGGTGTTCAGATTGCGTGCCAATACTGACATAGCGTTGGGCACATTGCGCACCGAGAGGTTGATGTTCACATCTGTCTCGGGGAGGACGAGAAGCACTTTCTTGTCGTCGACCTTGAGATTGCGGGCCATCTCCATGTAGTTCTTGGTGCGGGGAGCTTCCCAAGTGAAGTTCTCCACTACGATGATACCGTCGTTCTGTGCCTTGGAGGTGAGGGCGAGCTTGCGGGCAAGCTGCTTCACTTTCTTGTTGAGTTTGAAGCGATAGTCGCGGGGCTTGGGACCGAACACGCGGGCTCCGCCGTGGAGCAGCGGGCTGTTGATATCGCCGCGACGTGCGCCGCCGCCGCCTTTCTGGCGACCGAGCTTGCGGGTTGAACCGCTGATCTCGCTGCGCTCTTTGGACTTGTGAGTGCCCTGACGCTGGTTGGCCAGGTACTGTTTCACGTCGAGATAAACGGTGTGCTCGGGATTACCCTCTTTATTCTCGATGCCGAAAACGCTGTCATTGAGGACGATCTTTCGTCCGGTATCTTCTCCTTTGAGGTTTAAAACTGCTACTTCCATTACTTCTCGACTAATACTATTGAACCTTTACATCCGGGAATTGAACCCTTTACCATAAGAAGATTGTGCTCGGGGAGAACCTTGATTACCTGAAGATTCTGCACTGTCACACGCTCATTACCCATCTGGCCGGCCATGCGCATACCCTTGAACACTTTTGCGGGATACGAGCAGGCGCCGATGGCACCGGGTGCACGCAGACGGTTGTGCTGACCGTGTGTGGTCTGACCCACACCGCCGAAGCCGTGGCGCTTTACTACGCCCTGATAGCCGTGACCCTTCGATGTGCCTGCCACATCTACAAAACCGCCCTCCTCGAAGAGGTCTACGGTAAGGGTCTCGCCCGGCTTGTGCTCACCGTCGAATTTGAACTCGGCCAAGTGTCGCATGGGTGTCACTCCTGCTTTCTTGAAATGGCCCTGCTCAGGCTTGGTGGTGTGCTTCTCTTTCTTCTCCTGGAAGCCTACCTGCACTGCTGCATAGCCGTCTTTCTCTACAGTTTTGATCTGAGTAACAACACAAGGACCTACTTCGATAACAGTGCACGGCACGTTCTTGCCGTCGGCACTGAACACGGATGTCATTCCGATTTTCTTTCCTAATAATCCTGGCATTTCTTACTTGATTTATAAAAAATTGATTGTTTTGTTGTGAGTTGGTTTCTTTTTCGGCCCTCTTTCACCGCTGCTCCGCGCCCTGCGGACGCCGGCCGGGCGAACCGGGCCTTGAGCTTACACCTTGATGCTTACGTCAACACCGCTGGGGAGCTCGAGCTTCATCAGAGCGTCGACGGTCTTGGCTGTGGAGCTGTAGATGTCGATAAGACGCTGGAACGATGAGAGCTGGAACTGCTCGCGGCTCTTCTTGTTCACGAAGGTGGAGCGGTTCACTGTGAAGATGCGCTTGTGAGTGGGCAGAGGTATCGGGCCGCTCACTACTGCGCCTGTGGCCTTCACTGTCTTCACGATCTTCTCCGATGATTTGTCCACCAGATTGTGATCGTAAGATTTCAGTTTGATTCTAATTTTTTGACTCATATTATAGTTTGATTTATTTTTCTTCCTGTTGCGGCGGGTCTCCCTGCGGGATGCCCGGCGCCTCTATGAGAGCGCCCCGGCGGGAGGTCTGGCCGACCCCCTGCCCGGGCTTTTCTTATCAGAGAAGATCCACACGGCCCTGGCACTCGGTGAGCACGCTGCGGGCTATGGAAGGACTTACTTCAGAATAGTGTGAGAACGACATGGTGCTTGTGGCGCGGCCCGATGTGATAGTACGCAGCGCTGTCACATAGCCGAACATCTCTGCCAGAGGCACTTTGGCCTTGACGATGCGGGCACCGGAGCGGCTTGTCTCCATACCCTCCACCTGACCGCGGCGCTTGTTGAGGTCGCCGATCACGTCGCCCATGGACTCCTCGGGTGTCACCACCTCGAGCTTCATGATAGGCTCCATGAGCACGGGACCTGCCTTCTCCGATGCCTTCTTGAAGGCACCGATGGCGCAGAGCTCGAATGAGAGCTGATCGGAGTCAACGGGATGGAACGAACCGTCGAGCAGAGTCACTTTCAGACGCTCCACAGGATAACCGGCGAGAACACCGTTCTTCATGGCTGTCTGGAAGCCCTTCTGCACTGAGGGGATATACTCCTTTGGCACGTTGCCGCCCTTGACCTCATCCACAAACTGGAGGCTGCCCTCGAAGTCTGCGTCGGCCGGCTCGACACGTACTATGATGTCGGCGAACTTACCGCGGCCACCGGTCTGCTTCTTGAATACCTCGCGAAGCTCTACGGGCTTGGTGATAGCCTCCTTGTAGGTAACCTGCGGACGGCCCTGGTTGCACTCTACCTTGAACTCGCGTTTCAGACGGTCTATGATGATGTCGAGGTGAAGCTCACCCATACCGGAGATTACGGTCTGGCCTGTCTCCTCGTTGGTCTCTACACGGAAGGTAGGATCCTCCTCGGCCAGCTTCTGAAGGCCGACACCGAGTTTGTCGAGGTCTTTCTGTGTCTTCGGCTCCACGGCGATACCGATCACAGGATCGGGGAACTCCATCGACTCGAGCACTATGGGGTGGTTCTCGTCGCAGAGTGTATCGCCGGTGCGGATATCCTTGAAGCCGACGCCTGCGCCTATATCGCCGCAGCCGATCTTCTCCTTGGGATTCTGCTTGTTGGAGTGCATCTGGAACAGACGCGAGATACGCTCTTTCTTGCCCGAACGGCTGTTGAGGCAGTAGCTGCCGGCCTCGATCTCACCGGAGTAAACGCGGAAGAAGCAGAGACGGCCCACATACGGGTCAGTGGCGATCTTGAACGCCAGAGCGCACATGGGAGCCTCGGGCACGGGCTCGCGGGTGACTATCTCGTCGGGGTTGTCGATGGCGTGGCCTTCCACAGCGCCGCTGTCCTCGGGCGAGGGCAGATAAGCGCAGACAGCGTCGAGAAGTGTCTGCACACCCTTGTTCTTGAACGACGAACCGCAGATCATCGGGTTAACCTCCATCGCCAGTGTCGACTTGCGGATAGCCTTGCGGATCTCATCCTCGGTGATTGTCGAAGGATCGTCGAAATATTTCTCCATCAGATCCTCGTTGAACTCAGCGAGTGTCTCGAGCATCTTGTCGCGCCACTCGTCGGCCTCGGCCTTGAGACTGTCGGGTATCTCCTCCTCGGAGTATTCGGCACCCATGGTCTCGTCGTGCCAGAAGATAGCCTTCATCTTCACCAGATCAACGACGCCCTTGAATGACTCCTCGGCGCCGATAGGTATCTGGATGGGAAGCGGTGTGGCACCGAGCACGTCGCGTACCTGACGCACCACCTCGAAGAAGTTGGCGCCCGAACGGTCCATCTTGTTGACGTAGCCGATACGGGGCACATTATATTTGTCGGCCTGACGCCATACGGTCTCAGACTGGGGCTCGACACCGCCCACAGCGCAGAACGCTGCCACGGCGCCGTCGAGGACACGAAGCGAACGCTCCACCTCTACGGTGAAGTCGACGTGTCCCGGAGTGTCAATAAGGTTGATCTTGTAGTTCTTGTCGGCATACTTCCAGAATGTGGTGGTGGCAGCCGATGTGATTGTGATACCGCGCTCCTGCTCCTGCTCCATCCAGTCCATGGTGGCTGCGCCATCGTGAACCTCGCCGATCTTGTGGGTAAGACCGGTATAGAAGAGGATACGCTCGGAGGTTGTCGTCTTACCGGCATCGATGTGTGCCATGATGCCGATATTGCGGGTCAGATTAAGATCTTCTTGTTTTGCCATTTGATAATTAAAGAGTCAAAAAAAATGATTAGAACCTGAAGTGGGCGAATGCACGGTTAGCCTCGGCCATGCGGTGCATATCTTCTTTGCGCTTGAAGGCGCCGCCCTGCTCGTTGAAGGCGTCTACAATCTCGGCTGCGAGTTTGTCAGCCATGGTCTTGCCGCCGCGTTTGCGAGCGTAATTGATAAGGTTTTTCATTGATATAGACTCTTTACGGTCTGCACGGATTTCGGTAGGCACCTGGAAAGTGGCACCGCCGATACGGCGTGACTTCACCTCTACCTGAGGGGTCACATTCTCGAGGGCCTTTGCCCATATCTCGAGGGCCGACTGCTCCTCGTTGGGAAGCTTGGCCTTTACATTTTCGAGGGCTGAATAGAAGATTGTGTAAGCTGTGCTCTTCTTGCCATCATACATGAGATGATTCACGAACTTGGTGACGCGCACCTCGTGGAAGACGGGATCCGGAAGGATCACTCTTTTTTTAGGTTTAGCTTTTCTCATTTCAATAGAGATTCGTTTTGTTATTGGCTGTTATTCGGAGGTCTCGGCGCCTGCTCTCTTTAGCGGCCTTTCGCGGCTGCTTACTGCCCTGCCCCGCCCGGGGCGCCGGGTTGCGGCTTGCGCTCTGAAAGAAACCCCGCGGCTTCAACGCTGCGTCTCTACGCGCGTTTACTCAACCTGATAGCCATCCAATAAATCAAAAACTGAGTTAGAAAATTTGTGTGATTTAATGAAAGGGCGCCGCCGGCTCTCGGAGAGCCTCTGTGCGCCTTCGCGTCAGGACGCGGAAGTATGTTTACTTCTTTGCTGCTTTCGGACGTTTTGCTCCATATTTCGAGCGACGCTGTGTACGGCCGTTCACACCGGCTGTATCCAGACTGCCGCGCACGATATGATAGCGCACACCGGGAAGATCCTTCACACGGCCGCCGCGCACCATCACGATGGAGTGCTCCTGAAGATTGTGGCCCTCACCCGGGATGTAGGAGTTCACCTCCTTGCCGTTGGTCAGACGCACACGGGCCACCTTACGCATGGCCGAGTTAGGTTTCTTAGGAGTGGTGGTGTAGACTCTCACGCAGACACCGCGACGCTGGGGGCAGCTGTCGAGCGCGGGAGATTTGCTCTTGTCCTGCAAAGCAACACGTCCTTTTCTTACTAATTGTTGGATTGTTGGCATTTCTAAACTTTACTTTATTTAAATAATTCTTTGTTCGTTTTCTCTTTTTGCCTCCGAATCGAGGCCTTGCGCCTCCGAATCGAAGCCCTTGCGCCCTGAACCGACGGCCGAAACTGCCCCTCAGAGCCGCCTCAAAGAGATGTCCGCACACATAAACCGCGCAACCAACCCTCTGACAATCAGAAGATTAATCACGATTTGCCTGTCGAACTCCTTTCAAAGGCGATGCAAAGTTACTAAGAAACAAGCGATTATGCAAACATTTCCCTAAGAAAATTTTCTACCCCCCGCTTGAAATCCCGCTTGAAATCCCGCTTCCAATCCCGCGCTCCAACCCCTCGCTTCCGAGCCACACCTGTCCAATCCCAATTCCCCCCTATCCTCCCTATCCTCTTCGATTCACCCAATTCACTCCAATCCACCCAATTTCCTCCTATCCCCCCTATCCGCAAGAAAGGCCGCGCAAGCCAATCGGCAGCGCAGCCCTCCAAATAAGTCAAGTCGAAAAAAATTACTCGGCCTCCTTCTCGTCCTCCTCCTGTGTATCGACGGCATATTCGGCTGCCTCCTCGGCCACGGAAGCGGCGAAGGTGGTGTAGCCGGCACCGATCAGCAGGTTATACCAGGAGAAGAGCTTCTTGATGTCGGAAGTGTAGACGCGATCGCGGTCGAAATCGGGAAGTATCTCGCCGAAATAGTCGCGGAGCTTACCCTCGGCATCGAGCTTCTTATAGTCCACAGGCTTGGTGTCGGTCTTCTCGCGCACCAGCTCGAACACATCGCTGAGGGGCACCTCGCCCTTGTCGGTATAGATAGCCACATCGCCAAGCGATATTATCTTGTCGCGGCCGTGGGCGGGCATACGTTTGCCGGAGGCGATATCCTCCACCACGAGCATATTCTTTCCGTTGGAAACGATCTTGAAGAGTCCGGGCTTACCGGTGATTGAAAGTACTTCTTTTAACATTATGATGTTCTGTTTTTATGTTTTTCTTATGTGTGTTTCAGCCGTCTGGACGAAGCTCCTGATTTTGCCGGAAGGTCCTTTGCATTTCCCGCTCAGAGGGCGGCTTCGAGGCGGCGGAGAGCAGCGTCAACGGCCTCGAGCAGCGGGTGGAGGCCGTCGTTGGGTATCACGGTCACTTTCGCGGCGGGTAGAGCGGCGAACTCGCCGTCCTGAGCTCTCATGCGCCGTTCTATGCGCGCGGCGTCCATCTCCGGGTTACGCTGCATGACGCGCTGCATACGCATCGGCTCGGGAGCTGTCACAAGCCAAATGGCGTCCGTAATCTCATCGAGATGCGAAGTGACGAGGATAGCCGACTCCACGAAGAGGAGCCGGTCGGCGCAGCTGCGGGCGAGCGCCTCGATGTCGCGCCGCACTGCGGCGTGCACCACACGGTTCACATTGCGGCGCCTTGCCTCGTCGCTGAATATCACCTCGGCGAGCACGCGGCGGTCCAGAGTCCCGGAGCTGTAAAGATCGCGGCCGGCGGCGGAGCAGACAGCCTCGCGGAGCGCCGGGTCGCTCTCCATGAGCTCCTTGGCGCACGAGTCGCAGTCGTAGACCGTGTAACCGCGCAGGGCGAGCACACGGCTCACCACACTCTTGCCGGCGCCTATTCCGCCGGTTATGCCTGTCAGCAGCGTCTCTCTCATCAGTTCATCGGCTTACGCCCGGTCGGCAGGGGATGCCCGGCAAAAGCGGCGCGGAAACGGTCAGCGCGTGAGCACCGAGTATTCCACACTGTCGGTGAGCAGGTTGGCGCTCACCACATTGTCGGGAATGGTCTGCAACCTCACCGGGATATAATTGCTCACATAGCGGGCCACGTCGTTATAATCGGCCACCACCACAAAGTTGCGCGCATCCACATCGCGGGCGCTTATCGGTGCCAGATAAGCGACCTCCACCTTGCGCGGATAGACCATCAGCGAACGGCCACGGGGCAGGTTCTCTATCTTGACATCGACCATCGCCTTGCGGTTCTCGAGCGGCTCCACGGGTATGTTCACCGTCACTGTGGGCGGCTCTATGCGGCAGCCGGGTATCGACCGCAGATTTACCTCGACCTTGAGCGGGTCTTCCACATCGCGACGAACTATCGGCACAGTGTAGACGCACTGCAGCGTATCGATCACCGACGACCGGGAGTAGACCTTAACAGTGGCCGGCGATATCATGAACTTGGGCCCCACGACCTTGCCAATGGCCGGCGAGACGTCGGCCACGACACGTATCGGCACCTCGCGCGCCGGCGATGTGGTGTAAGGCAGGCACACGGAGTCGGGGTCGGTGGCGAGTACCGTCACTGAATTGCCGAACAGATTGTGGAGGAACTGCTGCAGCGACGTGCGCGAGATACGCAGCATGCCGTTGGAGGCGTAGGTGCGGAAATCTATGCGCACCACGGGCCGCGACATGAAAAAGCGGCGCACGAGCATGGTGCCTTTGTCGCGCACATTGACGCGGATAGCCGCGGGCGGGTCGGTGATGAACGTGACGCTGTCGGGGACATGCTCTATCTCGATTCCGACCTCGTACTCATTCATCATCTCGTCATCGAGAGCTATGATGAACCAAAACACGGCCGCCACCACCAGAAAGGGGATAAACAGCCAGAAGTCGTGAAAACGCTTCGACGAGACGATGCGCCCCCACAGTCCTTTCTTCTCAGTATTATCTCCTTTATCTTCCATCAATATACGGGAATCGGGAAGGCGCCCTTAAGGACTCCTCCCCCTATTATTCTTGCATCCCCGCGCCCGTTTATAAGGACGCAGCGTCCGTCCTTAAAGGCGGCGAATAAATCGCGTACCGGCGCTGTTATTTCTTGGCGTCCTTCTTGGTGTCGGTGGTCTCGACCACAGGATAAACCGAGCTCTTCTCGATCTTGATCACAGTGTTGGGAGCTATCTCCACCATGAAGGTAGTGTCGCGCACCTCCACGATACGGCCATAGATACCGCCGGCGCTCACAACTTTCGAGCCTTTCTCGAGGCTGTTGCGGGCTTTCTCTATCTCTTTCTTCTTCTTGTTCTGCGGACGGATCATGAAGAAATAGAAGATGGCGATCATGGCCACAATCATGATGAGGCCGGAGTAACCGCCGGCAGCCTGCTGCTGCTCTGCGGCGAGAATTGTCAGAAGTGTATTCATAAGTAATTCTCAGAAATTAGTTAATTTTAAACGTAAGTCAAATAACTGCTTATGAAATTTTGAAGCCTTTTGAGTGATTTTTTCGATTTCGTTCAGTCTTAGAACACGCTAAACTCCTTCACTCAATCAAAAAAATCATCTCAAAATTCAATCAAAATTTTTATAAGCTAATTTCTTCGACTTACTTATATGAATTGATGTTTATTTTTCAGTTGATTATTCTTTCTGCAGACGGCCATCCTCGCGCAGACGGTTTATGATGCCGGCCAGTATGCCGTGGATGAAGAAACCGCTCTTGGAGGTGGAGTATGACTTGGCCAGCTCCACATATTCGTTGATCGTGACGTTGACCGGGATTTTCGGGAAAGAGAGCAGCTCGGCCACAGCCGTGAGAGCTATCACCACATCCATGAAAGCCAGACGGTCCGTCTCCCAGTTGTCGTGATTGATCACCAAGTCGATAAGCTCTCGGTATTCCTCCTTGTTCTTCACCACGTTGCTGAAAAGCTCCGAACCGAAGCGGGCGTCCTCGTTGTCCTTGAACTGCGGCAGGATCGGCTCCTGCTCGCCCTCTTCGAAGCGGCGTATGGTCTTGAGCACGAATGTGCCTATGATGTCGAGATCGTCGTTCCAGAACACCGACTGATCCTCGAGCTCCTCCTGCAGTTCGGCCGAGGGGAATATCACGTTCTTGAGCGTCTGGCGCCAGAAATTGCAGTCGGCGGCAAAGTCGGTTGAGGGAGCTGCCATGTAATCCTTGTAGATCTGCGAGCCGGTGACCTCGCGCAGCAGCGAGTTCATGAGCAGCTCGTGGTTGCTCAGCAGGTTGAGATTGCGGTCCTCCACCTCCTTGGCGAACGCCCCGTCGGCGGCCAGCTTCTCCACAAACTGATTCTCCACGAAACGCATATTCGGGTTCAGGTCCTCGTCGGTGACCAGAAATTTGTGGCGGGCATGATCGAGCGTTCGGGCCTGCAGGCGGCTTAGCTCCACCGGTATCAGGAGCAGGCGGAAATAGAGTTCGCGGGCCTTGTCCATGCTGAAAGAAAGCGCTTTGAGAGCATCGTCCACAAGCGACTGTGACGATGAGAAATTCGCGAAAGTGGCCTCAAGCAGCTCACCCATGCGCTCCACACCTCTCGGAGAATAGTTTTCGAGCGTGCCGTAAGCGGCAGTCACATCCTCATCCTTCGAAATAAAGTTTCCGACAATGGCGCGCCACACCTTGATGTCGGCCGTGGAATCCTCATCCTTCTCCTTGCGGTATTCCTTGAAGAGCACCGATTCCTTTATCAGGCCGGCAAGTTTCTCAACCAAAGCCGGATAGAGCAGCGGCATAGGCTCCGATTTGGAGCGGGTGAGGACAGAGCGCACCTTCTCATCGGCAGCGAGAGCGCGGATGAAACGGTTGTCGGCCAACGGAGCGCCGGCGCCCCTGACCTGTACCTCGCGGGCTACCTTCACCATAAGGGCCAGCATCTGCAGATAAAGAGCATAGGCGAACCGTTTCTCTTTCGTGGGAGGAGTAGGCTGCGATTCGAGTGTGAACAGCTTTTCTGTGAGCAGATATGAATAAAGCATCTGCACCACTTTTATTCGGATAAGGACTCTATTTATCATAGTAACCAGACCGTGGCTCTCACGGCGTTATTCTTCGGCAAAGTTAAACAAATTCTCCGTATTGTGCAAACATGTACAAGGCACGTGGAACCGTGGAATCCTCAGGCACGTGGAATCGTGGAATCCTCAGGCACGTGGAATCGTGGAATCGGACGGGTAAGATAAGTCGGACGTCTCATTAAGGTCAAACAGGATCATTGGAGCCTTTTGTGGAAGCGGCGGTGGTTTTACGGCCGAAGAAGCGGTTCAGGATCACGGCCAGCGCGCCGTCGCCTGTCACATTGCAGGCGGTGCCGAAGCTGTCCATGGCTATGTAGAGGGCTATCATCAGGGCTATCATCTGCTGGTCGAAGCCGAGCACCGAGCTGAGCAGACCCAGCGAGGCCATGATCGATCCGCCGGGGATACCGGGCGCCGCCACGATCGTCACACCGAGCATCGCCGTGAAGTGCAGGAAGATGCCGAGGTCGTAGGGCTGGCCGTGGAGTATCAGCAGCGCAAGGGCACACGCCGTGATCTTCAGCGCCGAGCCCGACATGTGGATCGTGGCGCAGAGCGGCACCACGAATCCGGCCACATCCTCATCCACGCCTATCTCGATAGTCTGGCGCAGTGTCACGGGGATCGTCGCGGCCGACGACTGCGTGCCGAGTGCAGTGAAATACGCCGGCAGCATGGTGCGCAGCATCTTGAGCGGGTTGCCGCGGTTGAAGCAGGCCGCTATGCAGTATTGCAGTAGCAGTATGAAGATATGCAGGAAGAAGATCACCGCTATCACCTTGATGAAGGTCTGCAGTATCACACCTACCTGCCCCTCTACCGTCATGTTCAGGAAGATACCGAAGATATAGAACGGGAGTATCGGCAGGACGGCCACACTGATAGTCTTCTGTACTATGGTGCGGAACTCTCCGGCGCAGTTGCGCAGCGAGTCGCCTTTAAGGAAGGCTATGCCGAGGCCGAGCATGAAGGCGAGCGCCAGAGCGGTCATCACCGACATGAGCGGCGGAATCTCCATGGTGAACCAGGGCTGGACATGGCTCGTCCCCTCTTTGAGCGCAAAGAGCCCCTCTTCGCCGCCGATCATGCCGGGGAAGGTCAGCACGCCGGTGAAGTACGAGAGCATACCGGCGAAGAATGTGGCGCCGTAAGCGAGCAGGGCTGTGGCAACAAGCAGTTTGCCGGCACGTGAACCCACATCGGCGATGGCAGGCGTCACGAAGCCGACTATGATAAGCGGTATGAGGAAACCGAGGAACTGCGAGAATATCCCGTCGAAGGTAGCGAACAGCTCGGCCAGCCACACAGGTGCCACGAATCCCACGCCTATGCCGGACGCGATAGCTATCACAATCCAACCCAACAGACCTATCCTGAATCGCTTCTTTCCCTCCGCACCTTTTGCGACTGCATCTCCGGCCGGAACGACCCCGAGATCAGAAGCGGCTTTCCCTGCTACCGGATCTGGAGCGGCATTGGCTACCGGATCTGAAGCGGCTTTCCCGACGGCGGGAACTGAATTTATCTCCTTGGTCATGGTATATTTTTCGTTCGGTTAATTCTTGCTTCTGCAAAGGTAGCAAAAAAATTGTCAGCGCAAGAATTTCTTGCCGTTCCAGCGATAGATAAGCGGGGCGGGACGCAGGCAGGGCTTCAGCTCGTTCCAGAGCTCTTCGCTCACCAGCTCCCGGAGCGGCAGCGTAGCCTCTATGCCGTCGCCCGAGGGGGTGAAGCGGTAGCGGACACAGAAGAACGGTACCTGAGCGAAAGCGTCCCTGAAGCTACGTTTTGCGTCGCCGCTAAGCCTCGAGGTGTCGAAGAACTCCTCGGGCCTCGGCTCCTTGAGCAGTTTCTTCACCGGTATGGAGGTCAGCTCGCCGGCATCGAGGAAGCTGATCTGCGAGTCGGGAAGCGAGTCAACGCTCACTGTATGAATCATGGCGAGCACTCCCCCTTTCTTTTTGCTGAAGATGCGGCACTCCAGAGTGGAGATGCCCGACAGCTGTATCAGCGCGTAGTCGTCGGTGAGCTTGAGCAGCCGGGAGGTCCGTTTGAATATGTTCTCCACACTGCCGGCGGCGCCGGAGCCAACGAGCGAAATACGTTCACTGCGCTGCAGGAGCGGGAACTGAGCGTCGGGCACGGCCACGAGCAGGCCGCTCATGTCGGGCAGTCCCCGTGCGTCCACAGCATCGGTCCCGGCAACTATCACTGTCGAATCAGTCTCTTCGGGGTCGAAGGCCGGCCGGTTGCCGGACGTCTGGCCGCCGGGAGCGGCAAGCGGAGAGGCGTGGAGCGGCAGCAGAGGGAGAGTGAAGGCGAGGAGAATGAGGAGTCTGTATCGGCTCATCTATTTTTTCTTTATGAACTTGTCAAAATTACCATGTTTCTTGGGGGAGGCCACGGCTTTGGCGCTCTCGGCCTTCTTGGTCTCGCGGCGCTGTCGGCGTTTGTCGCCTCGGTCGGCTGCGGCTTTGTCGGCGGCTTTGCGGCCTCTCTTGCCGGAGGATGCTCCTGCGGCTGCGGCGTAGTCTTTGCCGGGCGCGGCCTCCTCGGCGTAGAGCCGTTTGCCGTAGAACTCGGCGCCTTTGATAGCGCCGATCACACGGCGGGCATCGGCTGACGCCACATCGAAGAGCGAATAGTCGGTGAGCAGGTCGATGCGGCCTATGTCGGGCTTGCGGCCCTCCACATTGCGGTTGATGATCTCCATGAGGTTGCGCGGCGCCATACCCTCAGCCTTTCCGGCGTTGATGAAGATGCGTGTCATACCCTCCTCGGCGGTGCGGCGGTCCTTGTCCTTGACCGCGCCGCCGGAGCCTTTGCGGTCCTTCTTGCGGCGCTCGGGCGAGGCGTCGAGGTTTATGTCGGGCATATCGCGGTAATACTTAAGCAGTCGGTTGAACTCGAGCGAGAAGATGCGTTTGAGCAGATCCTCCTCGGAGAGCCACTCCAGTTTCTTGCGCACACCGGGTATATATTTGGCCATGGCGGTCTCGTCCACCTCTACTCTCTCGAGACGGTCGGCGAGGTTATAGAGCTGTTTCTCGATGATATGCTCTGGCGTGGGCACGGGCTTATACTCGAATTCCTTGCCTATAATTTTCTCAATCTGGCGCAGACGGCTCTTCTCGCGCGAGTGGATTATAGCCACGGAGACACCGGTCTTGTTGGCGCGGCCGGTTCGGCCGGAGCGGTGGGTGTAGACGGCCACATCCTCGGGGAGCGAATAGTGGATCACATGGGTGAGGTCGTCGACATCAAGGCCTCGGGCGGCCACATCCGTAGCCACAAGGAGTGTGGTGACATGGTCGCGGAATTTCTTCATGGCCAGGTCGCGCTGCTGCTGGCTCAGGTCGCCGTGGAGGCAGTCGGCGTTGTAGCCGTCGGCGATCAGCTTGTCGGCGATCTCCTGTGTCTCGCGCCGGGTGCGGCAGAAGATGATACCGTAGATCGAGGGGTTATTGTCGGCTATACGTTTGAGGGCCAGATACTTGTCCTGCGCCTTCACCATATAGTAGATATGTTTTACATTCTTGGCGCCCTCGTTCTTGTGGCCGGCCACGAACTCGACAGGGTCGTGCATGAAGCGTTTGGCTATGCCGGCTATCTCGGCGGGCATGGTGGCGCTGAACATGAGCATCTTGCGCTCGGCGGGCACGTGGGAGAGTATCTCGTTGATGTCGTCGAGGAATCCCATGTTGAGCATCTCGTCGGCCTCGTCGAGGATCACGGTGTGGACCTGATCAAGGTTCACCTCGCCGCGCTTTATCAGGTCGATGAGGCGGCCGGGTGTGGCCACAACTACCTGCACGCCTTTGCGGAGCGAGCGGATCTGCGACTCGATGCTCGAACCGCCGTAGACGGGGAGTATGCGCAGATTGTCTATAAACTTGGAGAAGTCGGCCAGATCGCCGGCTATCTGCAGACAGAGTTCGCGGGTCGGCGCTATCACAAGCGCCTGAGGCACAGCGCTGTCGGCGTTGATACGCTGCAGCACGGGTAGACCGAAGGAGGCCGTCTTGCCTGTGCCGGTCTGCGCCAGGCCCACCACATCGCCGTCCTTGTTGAGCAGATGCGGGATCACGAGAGCCTGTATGGGCATGGGGCGTTCGAAACCGAGTTCGGCAATTGCGCGCAGCAGTTTAGGCTCCACTCCGAGTTCCTCGAATGTGGACGGCTCGGGCACCGGCTCGCCCTCGCGGGCCACCGGAAGATATTGATTGGGTTCGAAATTGTCTGCCATAATAATAGAATTTAGAGCCCGGGGCATGCCGCTCCGACAGGCCGTTTTAGAGTATAACGCACAGAGAGCCCCTTTTTATTGAGGAGAAAAAGAAAGTTACGAATTTTTTTTGTAATTTTGTGATTCGAAAATATCCCGCTTCTGACCATGAACAGCGATTGCAAAGAGAAAATCACAGTGGACGGCCTGTCGTTCGTGCCCTACATCCGCCGAGAAGAGATCCGCAAGGAGGTGAGCCGGGTAGCCGGTGAAATACGCCGCGACTTCGAAGGCAAAAAACCTCTGTTTCTTTGCGCCCTCAACGGCGCCTTCATCTTCGCCGCCGACCTCTTCAGAGAGGTGGACATATGCGATTCCAACATAGCCTTTGTGCGCTATGCCTCGTATCAGGGCACAAGCTCCACGGGCGAGGTGAAACTTCTCACCGGCCTTCCCGACAATATCGAGGGACGCCATGTCGTCATTGTGGAGGACATAGTCGACACCGGCCTGACGGCGCAGAAGATGATCGCCGATGTGAAGTCCAAAAATCCGGCCTCCATATCGTTTGCTACGCTGCTCCACAAGCCGGCAAGCTCCAAGACAGGCTTCACGCCCGACTATATCGCCTTCACCATCGAGCCCAAATTCATAATCGGCTACGGCCTCGACCTCGACGGCAAAGCGCGCAACCTGCCCGACATATATATCAACACAGAAGACTAATCTCTGCACATAAGCGACCGGCCTCCGCCCCTCTCTGACGGGTCGGCAACGGTTTGTGCCGCAACAACAATAACAACCCAATTTCCGCGACTTACTCATGCTTAATATCGTATTGTTCGGAGGCCCCGGCTCCGGCAAGGGCACTCAGAGTGCAAAACTTATTGACCAATACAGCCTCTATCACATATCGACGGGCGAAGTGCTCCGCGACCACATGGCCCGCGGCACAGAGCTCGGCAAAATAGCCAAAGAGTTCATAGACAAAGGTCAGCTCATCCCCGACGACCTTATGGTCAGCATCCTCGGCTCGGTGCTCGACTCGCTCCCCGAAGGCAAATCGGGAGTGGTGTTCGACGGCTTCCCGCGCACCATACCGCAGGCCGAAGCGCTCGACAGGCTGCTCAGCGACCGCGGCATGCTTCTCGACGCCGTGATAGGTCTCGAGGTCCCCGACGAGGAGCTTCTGGCCCGCATGATCAAACGCGGCAAAGAGACAGGCCGTGCCGACGATAACCCGGCCACAATCAAGAACCGCCTCGATGTCTACCACAACCAGACATCGCCGCTGCGCGACCACTACATGAACAACGGCAAATATATCCGTATCGACGGCATGGGCGATGTGGACGACATCTTCGCCGACATAGCCGAAAACCTCGAGAAATTCACCGGCCGCAAACCCCGCACCCGGAAATAATCCCCCGCCGGGGACGGCGGTTTTTAGCTTCTTTCCCAGTCCGACTTGTCTGACCTGTCCGTCTTGTCCGACTCGTCCAACACGTCCGACACGTCCGACACCCAAATCACTTATTATCAATGCAGTAGGGATGCGAAATTTTGCGTGCGCCGCGTCATTCACACTCACAATGCCGAGCCCTCGCTTAAAATCGCCTGTCCGATTCCTATTCGTGATTTACGGTACATGGACCACTTTTTACGAATAAGATTCCTCATGGTGGCGACCCGGAATTATTTCTTGGGGTGCGGACGGAGCACGAACAGTCGCGTGGGGGCGAAGCGGGGAAGAGCCATGAGCTGGACCTGACACTCCAGGTCGGCGAGGGTCTCCTCACCATGGCCTACCTTTAGGCCGCACGACTCCAAAGCACGGCCCACGGCGTTGATCGCCAGCTCGGGCGTGTTGTTGTCCTTACTCAGGTGGCAGAGCCAGATATGCGTAAGCTGATCGGTGATTATCTCCTTGAGGAAGGTGGCCGCGTCTTCGTTGTCCAGATGCCCGTGGGAGGTACGTATGCGCGCTTTGAGATACTGAGGATAAGGGCCGTGTTCGAGCATATCGGAGTCGTAGTTCGACTCAATGACCAGATAATGAGCCTGCTGCATATAGAAGCGGGCGCGCTCGGATACTTCGCCCAAGTCGGTGGCAATCACAAAACGGCGACCCACACGGTCTATGAAGAAGCCGGTGCTGTCGGCGGCGTCGTGAGGCACGTCGAAGGCCGTGATCTCGAAGCCGGCGAGCTTGAAGGGAAACTCTTTGAACACCGGCACATGGTAATCCTTCACGCGCCGCGAGATATTGTGGCGGCGGAGCAGGGCGTTGAGAACTCGGTTGGTGCAGTAGAGTCTCAGGTGGCGGTTCTCCTTGAGCAGCGTATAGACATATTTTGAATGGTCCGTATGGTCGTGAGTGAGAAGCACGCCCTTCACCTTCTCCATAGGTATACCGTTGACTTTCAGGGCACTTTCTATGATGTCGGGCTTTATGCCGGCGTCCACGATCACACCTCCGTGGCGATTCCCTACGTAGTAGCTGTTGCCGCTGCTGCCCGAGCCCATGGATATGAAATAGATCGTCGGGTCGAGAAGGATATCCGACTGTATCTTGGCACGCATGGCCACACTGCGCAGGTCGGTATTAGCCGGAGAGACGGGGCGCCTGTCCTCCTCGCCGCATGAAGGATTAGGATCATCGAAGTTGATAGTGTACTGTATCGGCATTGCTTTATAAGAGAGGATGTTGAGGAGATCTAAGGTGTGTGAATCGGTGTGTTTGCTGTGAGATTAAATCGGGCGTGTGTTCGTCGCGGCGGCTAATTCTTGCCTATGAGGAAAATGGTGGGTATCTTGGAATAGTCGTAGCGTGCGGTGCGCCAGGCGGCAGCGGTGCGCGTCAGTATGCTTTCGCGCTGCGGGTCTGTGATACCCGAGGCCACACAGAGCATGGTGGTGGGATGCAGCGTGCGGGCCAGAAAATCGACCATCTTATTGTTGCGGTAAGGTGTCTCGATAAAGATCTGTGTACGGCCCGTGCGCTGCGTGTCGGCTTCGAGTTCGCGTATACGGGCCAGACGCGCGCCCTCTTCGATGGGAAGATAGCCGTGGAAGGTGAACCCCTGACCATTGAATCCCGAGCCCATGAGACCCATCAGAATGCTCGACGGACCGATAAGCGGCACCACCTTCAGACCGAGTCGCTGCGCTTCGGCCACAGCCAGAGCTCCCGGGTCGGCGACAGCCGGACAGCCCGCCTCGCTCATCACACCCACAGGCTCTCCGCCACGGAGCGGTTCCAGATACGAGGGGACGGCCGCCGGGTCGGTGTGAGTGTTGAGCTCGAAGAAAGTGATCTGATCTATATCGATGCTTCGGTCGCAGGCTTTGAGGAAACGGCGGGCTGTGCGGACATTTTCCACGATGAAATACCGCAACTGTCTTACCAGATGCAAATTATATTGTGGCAGCACAGACTGAAGAGGCGCGTCGGATAGATTCACCGGTATGAGATAAAGAGCGGGCGTCGGCGATATGTGCGGGGGCTGGGATACGGGATTCATAGTAAGAGCTTCGATCTTCGGGAGCGAGGGGAGACAAGGCTAACCGCGAATTTACTAATTTTCGCCCGACGGGCAAAATAAAACGCCGCTTTTCTTTGTCAGCGCAAAAAATTGGATAGTCCGGAAGAGCCGGGAGAATTTGGGGAGAAAGAATTCTTTTTGTAAATTCGCACCTGCGGGGATAAGTCTCTTATCCGTAACCACTATTTGCAAAAAAAAGCTATGAGGAAAACTGCTATTATAGGATGTCTTTTTGCGTTGATTTTTTTATGGACAGGATGCTGGAGCGAAACGGCCGCGGACCGCGCCCGGCGTCGCGCACAGGAAAAAGCCGGGGAGCAGGAAGCGGCTGCCGGAGAGATAGCCTCGGTGTCGGACTCTGTGTCTTTTCAGGAGGTGAAGCCTGTCAGCTCGCCCGCTCTGCGTTTCTTCAGTCTGCAGGGGCCGGTGAGCGCCGTCAGCTATACGATCGACGACAGTGCCGACGGCGACGGGCTTCACTACGACCCTATCACTGAATTTCCGATTATCGACGGGATGAGCCTGCGCTTCAACCGCGAAGGAGGATTTGAAAATCTGCGCGACTATCTGCGGCGGAATGTGGACGAGACAGGCTCTGTGGACTATATGCTCAATTCCGAGGGCTCGCTGCGGCGCATAGTGATCAACAACTATGCCTACAATTCGATGGACAATACATATTCTTACAACAGCGACGGACTGCCGGTATCTTTCTCTAACTCAGGCATCCATGAATCCACGAAAGGCTATATATCTTACAACGCGCAGAATCTCCCGGTGCGACTCACTTTCGAGGCACAGTTCGCTTTTATGGGCGAAGAGGGCACGCTAAAGGGCACTGTCACTGCTGATTATCTCAGTTTCGACAGTCACGGCAACTGGACGAGGCGGCGGCTGGATATACGCGCCATGCGCACCTCGTCGGTCTACGACCAGAACGGCGATCTCCAGCCCGCTACTTCAGAGCCCGACAACAACAGCTTCATTGAGAGCCGCACGATTTCTTATTATTGAGAATATTCAGGGAGGATGCAGTGTGCGTCCCCTCCCCTCCATTATTCATAGTATTGGAGGCGGCGGAGGAAGAGCTTGGGCCCTTCGGAGCCGCCCGAGGTCTCGCAGCGGGTCCAGTTGCCGCGGTCGTCGTAGGTGTAGCGGTATGTGATGCAATCGCTGACTGTGCCGTCGGGGAGGTAGTGGATGGCTGTGAGGGGGTTGCCGTGGCTGTCGAGCTCGGTCTTGGTGACCAGATGCCGCGGCTCGGAGGGCTCGCGGGAGTCGGGATCGGTGACGGTCCGCGAGTTGTAGCGGCGCTCATAGTCTCCGTTACGTTCTATCTCGGTGAGCATCACCGAGTTGACATTCACTTCACGGATCGAGCTGACCTTCCCTTCGGCGTCAAATTTCATGACACGTTCCGTACCGTTGTCGCGTATTTCCGACAGTCTGAGCAGACGGCCTCCCGGCTCGGCGAAGAGTACCTCCGAAGTAATCGGTGAGAGCATGCTCTCCGGGCCGAACTCAAGCCGTGAGGTGACGAAGTAATTGCCATCGGCGTCGCGGCCGACGGCGTATCTCTCCGAGGCAGTGACGCCCTCCCCTACCGTGGTCCGGCTTGCGTTCAGAGGCTCAAGGGATTCGTTGAGCTCGACGGTATAGACCGACTGTAGCTCCCCGTTGCGGTAACGTTTCTCGCCCGACTGAACGCCCGGCGCGGCATAAGTAGTCTCGGTCACCTCAGCAAACGAAGGGTATTCCTGACGGGTCACGTATCCGTGGCGGTCGTAGTCAGTGCGCACGAAGAGTTCCGGCTGATCACCGCCAACGCCCTGCAAGGTCTCGACCGTCTTGACGGCACCTTTGAGACCTGCCTGAACGGTAGACGGCGGCATGATGAGCTGCGCGCCGGCTTCGGGAGCCGACGCGAGCAGAAGCGCTGCCACTATCGGTAACGCTCTGATTGAATGTCTGAATAGAGTGCGGATTGTCAACCTGAGTATCTTGTTATGGTTCTGTTATTTCTGACCGATTCTGCGCCCGAAAGTTTAACCGAACTATCAGAGAGCCCCCCTAAAAGATTCTCTCAGAGAAAATTCCTGACAGGACCTCCGGCTGCAAATCACTGAAAGAACCTTGCCTTAGAAACAGCCAAGTGTCAGTCTTTGGCCTCACGCTCGGGGAGCAGCCCTTCGGATATGCAGGCGCGGGTGACTATGGCAAGTCGTGCACGCGGACGCACCACTAAGCGCTGCATCAGATAGCCGAGCACGCCCCAGAAAGCTGTGAGGAGCCAGAGATTGCGGTAGTCGGTGCCAACATCGGCAAGTGTGGCGCCGTCGCCGTTCATGCGGATGAAGCCCTGCACACCCCATGTGGAGGGGAGCATGTCGCTGATCAGGTTCCACGGGAACTTCATGGCGTAGGTAGGCCAGGTGAGGCCGGAGAGGAACAGAAGCACGAGCGAAGTGATGACCCAAATCACGAATATCGCCTCACGCTCAGTGACGAACGCCTGCACGAAATAGCCGAGCATCATGGCCGACAGGATATACGGAAGCAGAAATACCATAATCTGCACCGGGTTTCCCGCCATGGGGAAATGGAAGATAAGCGGGACGAAATGAACCATCCATATGAGCGGTATGAAAAGGAGAGTGTAGTAGCAGAGGCACTGTCCGGCCATAGTCAGGAATGTGGATTTCACATAGTTGACCGGATAATACTCGCACAGGCGGGGACTTTCCGATACAGAACCGCCGCGCATACCTATTGCCAGCACTATGCACTGATGCAGGATGAGCATGAGTACACCGGGCATGATGAACGAGTCGAAGCCCGAGGAGATATTACCCAAGGGCCTGTAAGACATCGCCATGGGGAACGATTCTCCAGCGGGTATGATCGAACCGGCCCCCGATTCGGATATCCGGGAGTGCTGGATATTCTCGCCCATATCGAGCGACACGCCCGTAGAGGCCACGAGCAGCTCGCGGTAACGTAGAAGAAGGCTCACCTCGCAGTAGAGCACCGGGGTGGCCTGTTTGCCGTTGCCAAGGTCGGAACCGAAATGCTCCGGAATCTCGAGGATAGCGAAGGCCTCGCCTTCGTTGACGGCACGGCGCGCTTCGGGCAGGTCGGCGGCATACCCTTTGACATAGGCTGCCGGCGTGGCGTCGAATTTGCGCACGAGATCGCGGCTCTCGGCCGAGCGGTCGCGGTCCACCACCACGACACTTATGTTGCGGACTACTTCCGGGTTATATATGAGCGAATAGAGCACCGGATACACCAAAGGGAGAAACAGGAAAAAGAGTATGAGACCCACATCGGATTTCACTATCCTGAATTCCCGGAGATAGACGGCTCCTACCTCGGTGAACGGTTTTCCTATGGCGCGCAGAATTTTCTTCATGACACAATCTGTGATAAGGAAGGTAACTTAGAGTTTGTTTAACAAACAAGCTCTTGGAGCCCCGCTGCTCTTAGGGCATATACGAGGGCTTGAGGAGCCGCGGACGCAGCCTCCAGAGCAGAGCCAGAGGAGCTATCGCGAAAAGGATGTAGGCGCAGAACCATATGCGCGAATAGTATATGTCCAGGCCGTTGAGGGCCTCGTTGAAATATATTAGCACATTGTAGCGGGCCGGGAGCAGATACGAGAGGATTCCTACGGCGGGATACATGCTCTGCACCGGGAAGGAATATGCCGCGAGCGAGAAGCTGAGAATCGATGTCAGGGCACATATCGAAAGCGAGAAACGCAGATTGGGCACCGCGGAGCAGAGAAGCAGTGCGAAGCCCTGGCAGGCGAGCACGTAGAGCAGCTCCGAAAGGGTGAGCCAAAACCACGACCCGTGCATGGGATAATGGCAATACTTGAAGAGCCACATCTCCATGAAAAGGGCCATAATCCACCACCAGAAGGTCTGCGGGAGCATCTTGCCGAAAATGGCCTTATAGACATTACCTCCGGCCATACGCATCCACTCGGGCGAAGTGTTGCGCTTCACCTCCTCGAAGATCGTGTAGCAGGTCACAAGCATGATAAGCACCTGAAGGATACCCGGCACGAAGCCGTTGTTGAGATAGATGCCGTAATTTAGCTCCGGGTTGCCGATGGGCCGCGCCGTGATGTTGACGGGATTTACCATCGCCATGGCCTCCTCCTGCGACATGCCTGCCGACTGAAGCAGGTTGAGCACAATACCCGCTTTGGTGTAGACGGCCACCGTCTTGAAATTCTTGAAGAGCATGGTTCCCGGCACATAGTAGGTCATGTTCGTATAGAACGAGATAGTGGGCGACGAGCCCGCCAGGACATCCTTCTCGAAATTGCGCGGTATCATGAAGAAGCCGTAGATCTCACCGCGCTTCATGGCATCGCATGCCTCGCGGAAATTGCCGGCGTTTGTCGTCAGATCCACCATCTGCATGGCGCCGAGCGTGCGGGTTATCTGCCGCGACATGGATGAACGGTCCAAATCCACAATCGCGGCCGGAGCCTGCACGGGGAGTCCTTCGCGCATCTCCGAAGTCATAAAGACTATACAGAAGAGAGGCGTGAGAAACATTGCGAACCAATAGAGCGGTCTGCGTCCCAACTGCAAGATGGTCCGCCGCGCTATGGCTATGACACCGGTCGGTTTCATTTTATCCGTATTATCTGATTTTTAAGCTGTTGGAAATTAGCCCTGAACTGTCAGATTTTAGATCTTGGATGTTTCTTGACAGATATTGGCTATCAGCTCTTTAGCAATTAGTTGTTAGCTGTGCTGTGGATTGAGCAGGGAATTATTTTTTTGCAGCAGTGGCTTTAGAGCCGTCGGCTTTGGCATCCTTGGAGGTTGTGGAGAGATAGATTACCGACATGCCGGGGAGGAAGCCGGAGATCGGCTCCACGGGCTTCGCCTTCACCTCGAAGGTGCGGGCATCGTAATCGCCTGTGGCCTTGGTGGCCTGCCAGCTTGCGTAAGAGCCCATATCCTTCACATAGTAAATCTCCATGTCCACCTCCTTGTCGAGCGCCGGAATGAGTGTGCGGATGCGGTAGCCGGGCTGCATGTCGCGCAGCGAGGTCTCGCGCACATTGAAGACGGCGTGACGGTCGGCAGTCTGAAGGCTCATGAGCGGTGCTCCGGTAGCCACAAGCTCGCTGACTTCGGGATAGATGACGGTGATCTGTCCATCGCAGGGAGCCACCAGATACTGGTCCTCGAGCACGGCGTCGACCTCCTTGACACTGCCCTGAGCGGCACGGACCATTGCGGCCGAAGCCTGCTTGTCCTCACGCTGGGCGCCCTCTTTGGCAAGCTCGTACTGACTCTTGGCGGCAGCCTCACCGGCCACGGCAGCCTCGTAAGCAGCCTTGGCTTCGTCGCGTTTCTGAGCCGATATCACGCCCTTGCTGTAAAGATTCTCCATACGGTTATAAGTCTTCTCGGCGATGTCGCGGGCGGCCTGAGCCTGGCTCCATACATCCCTGGCCGAGTTGATGATCTGCACTCGGGTGCCGGCGTCGACCTTCTCATTGCCTGCGCGGGCCACCTGCTCCATGGCTTCGGCCTGGCTCTTGCGGGCGTCGACGAGCGAACTGTGGATCTGCACGAGCGTGTCGCCTTTGTGTACATAATCGCCTTCCTGCACAAAGAATCGTTCCACACGGCCCGGGAGCTTGCCCGAGATACGGATTTCAGTGGCGTCGGCCATACCCTGGATAGTGTCGGGCTCCGGTTTGATGAAAAGGAAGCCGCATAGGGCCACAGCCGCTATGACGAGAGTGACTATGACGACGGCAAGTATTATGCCCTTGTCGCGTTTGGTCACCGCCTCCTTCTCCTGAAGCAGAAGGATCTCCCTGCGGGCCTGAGTGAGTCGTTCGTCCTGCTTCTCGGAGGGAGCGGACGGAGTTTCTTTGATATTGTTGTCGGTTGCCATATCGGTATGAATTGTTTCGTGTTGTTAAATAGTCTAAAAATATGTTGCACGGGCACCGGCCCTTTCGGGGATCCGGAGTCGGCGGTCGGCTGGGATGCTTAGTAATCCATCAGACCTAATACCTTTGAGAGATATACGCGGCAGAGCTGCACGTCGATCTCGGCGTCGATATTCTCCGAGTGGGCCTGAAGCCAAGCCGTCTGAGCGGCGATCACATCGTCGATCGTGAGGACGCCTTCGCTGAATCCGATGCGGGCGTTGTCCAGATTGGCATCGGCCGAAGCGAGGTTGGAGCGGGTCATGGAGAGCGTCTTGAACGACTCATCGTAGCGGAAGCGGGCCTGACTTACCTGAAGCCGGACCTTCTCCTCGGCCTCCTGAAGCTGCAGGCGCGAAGCCGCCGTGGCGCTCTGCGCTGCCTTCAGCTTGTAGTAGTTGCCGCCCCAGTGCCAGATAGGCACAGTGGCCACCACACCTATGTTGAAGCCGCCGCCGAAACGCTTCTCGAAGCCGTCGATAGTGTTGGGGTTGCTGACCATATACGAGGCTGTGAGAGCGACCTTGGGGAGCATTGCCGAGCGGGTGAGCTTCTCGGTGCTTTCGAGTATCTTGATGCCGTTGCGCAGCGAGGCGAGGTCCTGGCGCCGCAGATACACGTCGGTAAGGGTCGTGTCGGCCGGGAGCGCCACCGAAGAGTGCGAGGAGCCCAAGAGCTGCTCGTCTTCGAGCTGCATCCGAGAGTCGACCGGGAGGCCGCATATCTGCGCAAGATTCATACGCGACAGCGTGAGGCCGTTGGTGACCTTGGTGAGGGCCACCTGCGCCTCGTTGTACTTCACGTCGACGGTGAGGCAGTCGCTCTTGGTGGCCACGCCTTCCTGATACATCTGCGTCACATTATATTTGAGCGTGTCGACGAGCTGCACGAAGCTCTCCGCCAGACGTTTCTTCTGACCGAGAGAGACCACAAGCCAGTAAGATTCGTCGACCGAATAGATCACATCCTGAGCGGCGGAGTTGCGCGACGTGCGGGCCAGATCCTCTGCATAGCGTGTGATCTCGTTCATGGCGCGGATTGAACCGCCCATGTACACAGGCTGTGTGAGAGTGATCGCGCCCGCGAAGACATTGTGGATATCGTACTCCATGGCCGACTTCGGAATCACGGCCACCTCCGAGGGGACAGGCTGTCCGGTGGCGGGATCGGTGATCGGTTTGCCCGTCTCCGGGTTCATGAGCAAGTTGTACTGATAGGAGCCCGACGCGGGGTCGAACTTCATGGTGGGGAGTTTGGCGTCCTCTCCAAGAAGCGCAATCTTGTGCTGATTGTAGAAATAGCCGGCCGTGAGGTCTACACCGGGCAGATAGGCCGTGCGTGCGGCTTTGTTGGCATACTGCGCGCCGACGATGTTCTGCTCAGCCGTCTTTATGATCTTGTTGTGGTGGAGCGCCATCATGCGGCAGGAGTCGAGAGAGAGCACGCCCTGAGCCGAGGCTGCGGCACTGCCGAGGATAGCGAAGGCCGACAATATTAAAGCTGCTTTTTTCATAAGAACAGACAATGGATATAATATGCTGCGATTCTCTCCGGGGAGATGTCCCGCGTCAGTAACCGCTTTAAAATTACTACAAATTTAGTCAATAATTGTTTAGCGGGAAGGGGTGTATATGGTCTGAGGGGCCATTTTTCGCAAATAGAACATATTTTACGCCGAATCTTCCCCCTCGCTAAAGCTCGTTTGCGAACCTGAGTTCCCTAATTGACCAATAAAACCGACCGAATCACTCACAAAATTTCTTTTACTCAGACTATTCAACCAATGTTTTTCGGTACTTTTGCACGGACTTCACAGGGCTTGCAGATGCCGGAAAGTGCCGTCTGCGGCCTTGAAACCGGAATCCGGCCGAGAAGCGCAAAAAGTGAGGAAAATGGGCCAAAATAGGCGAAAAAAATACCGACAAGCCGAGGCAGTCTCGATTTTTATTGTTAACTTTACAATTCTAAAACACACTAAACACTCTCCGTCAAACCACAAAGCTACTGCCCTTATGAAGAAATCTATAGCACTTATACTCCTGATAGCCGCGTTTTTTGTCGCCGTGCCTGAAGCCAGAGCGGCCGACGGCGATGTGAAACTCTGGAGCTCCGCCCCACTGGTATGGAACGACTTCAGGGCCGAACCACTGCTTGCCGACGGTCCTGCCTACATAGCTACCGACATCCGGCTCACGACCGACCGCAGCACTGTGGACGGCAAAGAATCATTCACCATGCGGGCAGACGCGGTGATGTATCCCGAGCGCTCCTACGCCTCGGAAGCGGAGCGCACGCCGGAACGTCTGCGCTATTTCCAGACCCAGTTCGACCTCACCGAGGTGCTGGCCCGGCGCCTGCAGGAGGAGCTTGCCTCGGGCATGAACGGCATAGAAGCCGATTCGCGCCTTAACTATTACCGCGACCTGCTCAAGACGCAGAGCCGCACGCTGGCCGACGAGACGCTCAACGGCACCGACGAGATCAAGCTGCAGCAATGCGAGTATCAGCTTCGCCGTCGCCTTGAGGAGCTCGGCGAGATAGGGGTGCCTCAGGTAGTGCCGAGCCGGTTCCGCTACGGACTGTTTGCCGGAACCGGAGCGGTGTTCTCTACCGGACCCCTGTCGGATTATTTCTCATCGGCCTGGGATTTCACATTCGGTCTTCTCGGATCGTGGCGGCGCATCTCGCTGGAGGGGTCGATCACCTACGCGAGCCCGTCGATCGGCGAACCCACGCTCACCGAGACCAAATATCTGACCGGCACAGAGCGCTACCACGCCAACGTGAAGAACGCCAACTATCTGGCCATAGGCTTCAATGCAGGCTACAACGTTGTGGACACCAAGAAATTCACCGTGCGGCCATTTGTGGGCGGCATGTGGACATCGTTCAGCTGGACGGCGCGCCCCGTGACTTCGGCGAGCTCCGACGAGAATGTGGTGTTCGACGGTCTGCAGCAGCGCATGATGGTTGACGACTTCAACGTGACCTTCGGCTGCACCTTTGAATGGCATTTCCACTCCGTGGTGACCAACTTCCCCTTCCTGGGTAGCATGCGCGAGGAGTATATCTCGTCGCTGCGAGTGTCGCCATACGCCGTGCGGGGCGTATACACCGACGCCGACCGTCATTTCGGCGGCTGGCAGATAGGCTTCACAGTGGCTTATTCGGGAGTGGGCCGCGCACTCGGATTCAAATAAAAGCGAAGCGGCGAGCGGAGCCGACTCACCCACACCAAGCGACAGCAGATGCAGCCGATTTTTCTCATAGGTCCGCCGGCGAGCGGAAAGACCACGCTGGGCAGGGCACTTGCCCGCGCCACAGGCCGTGAGTTCATAGACCTGGATCTCTACATAGAGCAGCGCTTCCACGCCACAGTGGCTCAACTGTTCGCCACGCTCGGCGAGGATGGCTTCCGCACCTTAGAGCACAACATGCTCCACGAAGTGGCCGAGATCGACGACCTGATCATAGCATGCGGCGGCGGCACACCCTGTTTCTTCGACAACATGGAGTATATGAACTCACGCGGCCTTACGGTGCGGCTCACAGCCACGGAGGAGCGTCTCGCCGACCGTCTGCAGCGGGCCGGAGCGCGGCGTCCGATGTTCGCGCAGCTCACACGCGAGGAGATCATGGCCAATTCGCGCCGTCTTTCCGAAGAGCGCGAGCCATTCTACAGCCAAGCCGCTATGACATTCTGCGGCGACGAGCTCGAAGACCGGCGCCAGATAGACCACTCCGTGAAGCGTTTTCTCAGCCTGGTGCCCTCTCTGACGGACAAGGAGCAATCTCCGGCCCATCAACCTGAAATACACACCCAATCCCCTCATAAACCATAATAAGATTATTATGAACAGTCCTCAGCCTCAGCCCGCCTGTGTGCGGGCCAGAAAAGAGAATCCCGCTATCGGTATCGTCAACAATTATGCCGACAGCGACGAGACACGCCTGTTCCTCACACCGGAAGCGTGCGGCATGATATCCAACTTCGGCTACAAGATAGTGATGGAAACCGGAGCCGGGACCGACATCAATTACACCGACGGCGACTATGCGGCCAACAATGTGGAAATTGTGAGCCGCGACAAAGCGCTGGGCGCCGCCGACATCGTGCTTTCGGTGCGACCGCTCCGCGCCGAGGATGTGGACCGCATGAAGCCGCGGGCCGCACTCATCACCCTCTTCGACCGCGACCTCTTCGACCGCTCTCTCATAGAGCGCTATCTGAAGCGGGAGGTCACTCTTATGGCGCTCGATTCCATGTGTTCGGCCAACGGGCTGCCGATATTCCGTCGCATTCTGGAGGAGATCGACGGCCGCGCCGCCATACTCTATGTGGAAGACGGCATCTCTTTCCTCGGCGAAGGGAAGGGTGTGCTGCTGGCCGGAGTGGCAGGCGTCAACCCGTGCGAAGTGCTGATAATCGGAGCCGGTCTGCGGCCCGCGTTCGCGGCAAAGGCAGCGATAGCGGCCGGAGCCAAGGTCACACTTATGGACAACGATGTCTCGTCGCTCTACGAAGCCAAGAATTTCTGCGGCGACGCGCTTGTGACATCCGTGATACATCCGCACGTACTCTACAATTCGGTGAAAAGCGCCGACGTGATAATCCTTGACCGCTGTACGCGCGATTTCGAGTTCCCGCGCCAGCTCTCCGTGGCAATGAAACAGAGCGTCTATTTCCTCGACCTGACGCAGACGGTGCCTTCACTCTCGGTGCCCCGCACCGTGGCCATGGGCATCTCGAATCCGCTCATCAACTTCTTTGAGGAAGCGACCATAAAAGGAGGCCTCAACTCCATGATCGCCAACACATCGGGCGTGCGAGAAAGTGTGCTCACCTACCGGGGCAAGCTTGTGGACAAATACATAGCCATGCGAACCGGGCTGGCTGCCGTCAACATAAAAATGATGCTCACTCAAACCAACTGATCGGGCAATTCTTCTTCACACCACCGACACAAAGGAACCGAATCTGTGGCGCAAAACCTGATACATCTACTTTCCGCCCGCACATGGGGAGGCACGGAGCGATACGCGCTCGACATATGCCGGCATTTCGCATCGCAGGGATGGAAAGCAAGCATCTTCACACGCGACATCCGTCTGGTCGACAGCGTGATTGCCGGCGCCGGGCTGCGTGTGCGCCACGCCCCCTTTTCGGGCTATTCCGACATAGCCACAGCCTTCGCACTGGCCCGTTCGCTGCGCCGCAATGGTGAACGGTTCGTGGTCCACGCCCACTCCTACCGCGACGCTTTCATGGCCCTTTTAGCGCGCAAGTTAGCCCGCCGCAGCCCCGGGCAGGTGCGGGTGGTGATGACGTGCCACCGCGCCAAAGCGGCCAAGCAGGGACGTCTTCTGCGCCGCATCTACCGCAACCTCGACGCACATATCTTCATCTCCTCGCTCGCCCGGCAGCGATTCCTCTCCACGTGGCCCGACGGCGACTATCCGTTCCCGGAAGAACGGCTACATACGCTCGGAGCCTCGCTGCTCACACCGCCGGAGCCGACGCCACTACCCGACAAGGGTCCGGCGGTGGCGCTCTATATCGGACGTCTCTCGCCTGAGAAAGGGATAGAGACGCTGATCAGCAGTCTGGCGCCGCTGCGCGGTCGCCGTGTGAGGCTCTGCATAGCCGGGACAGGCTACGCCGACTATCTCGACTCACTGCACCGGCTGGCCTCGGCGGAGGGTGTGCTTGACCTCATAGACTGGAAAGGATGGGTGCCCGATGTGGCGCCTCTCCTCGCGCAGGCCCGTTTCTGCGTCACCCCGGCTATCTGGGAAGAGCCTTTCAGCCTCGCAGCGCTCGAGAGTATAAGCGCCGCGCGTCCGGTGATCTTCACCTGCCAGGGCTCGCAGAACGAGATATTGCACCCCGTGGCTCTGCGCGACACACTCTCGGCGCAGACACAGGCCACAACAGGCACCTTAACAGAGGGCGGCACTACCCTCTCGCGCGGACTCGCTGATGCCGACTCCATAAGCGTGAGACCCGGCAACCGCGAGGAGCTCACGCAAGCGATAGCACTCTTGGCTTCCGACCGGGAACTGTGCGCGCGCATGGGCGAAAACGGCCGACGCAATTACGAGGATAGTCTTTCGTGGCCCCGGTTCGCGGCACGCATCGAGAAGATCTACACCCCCACGAAATAATCAGCAGAAGAATAAGACGGATCTTATTCTTCTGCTGATTAGTCTGCTGTCAGCTTCTTCACTTCCGATCAGTTGCGGTTGCTGCCGCCGAGAATCTGGAGCAGGAAGAGGAAGAGGTTGATGAAGTCGAGGTAAAGGTTCAGGGAGCAGAGTGTGGCGAGTTTGTCGCTCATGGCCGGGTCGAGGTTGGCGGCTGAGAGCTGCTTTGCCATCTGAGTGTCGTAAGCCGTGAGGCCCACGAAGATCAGTACACCAACAATCGAGATTATCCACTCCAGACCTGAAGAGTG
>SFOK01000080.1 GCA_004552395.1 Bacteroidales bacterium
GTCAAATATGCGGCGGTTAAGCTTACGCATGTCCTGTACTATCGGTTCAGGGACAAAGCTGCCTCTTATGAGGTTCTTAAGTAGACACTCGGCTATCCATTGCGCATCCTTTACATCACTCTTGCGACCGGGGAGCTGCTTTATGAAGTACGGGTTTACAAGCTTGAGTTCCATCGAGTCGCAAAGCTCGTTCCACACCGGCACCCAGTAGACTGCCGTGCTTTCCATAGCGGCTTCAGTTACTCCTCGATCCACCATGTCCTGACACATCTGACGAAGGTCCGGGGTCAGCACTCTGTAGGTCTTTTCAAAAATAATGGCCTCGTCATGACTCATAATACAAAGATAAATGCTATCTTTGTGGACATCAAGGCCGGCGACTGTTCGGTTCCTGTTCATATTTTGAAATTTAAGTATTCCTCCAAATATAATAAAATTGTGACTAAGAGCACGTCGGAGGGAACGGGAATCAAGGTGCCAGCCTTGATTTTTTATCCTGCCGGTGTAAAAATCTCATGATTTTTATCTACATTTGCAAAGCAAATCAAGTGATAAAGAAAGAGAGAGCGATGAGAATAGACATAATCACCGTGCTGCCCGAGATGTTCGACGGCCCGCTGAGCTGCTCAATACTGAAAAGGGCGCAGGACCGGGGGCTTGCGGAGATCGCGGTCCACAACCTGAGAGACTACACCACCAACAAGCACCGCAAGGTCGACGATTATCCGTTTGGCGGCGAGGCCGGCATGGTGATGCAGATCCAGCCCGTCGACGCCTGTATATCGGCGCTGAAGGCCGAGCGCGACTACGATGAGGTGATCTTCACTTCGCCCGACGGTGAGACGTTCAATCAGCCCATGGCGAATCAGCTCTCGCTTCTCGACAATATCATAATCCTCTGCGGCCACTACAAAGGCGTGGATTTCCGTATCCGCGAGCATCTGATCACCCGCGAGATCTCTATAGGTGACTATGTGCTGACAGGCGGCGAGATGGCTGCGGCCGTGATCGCCGACTCAGTGGTCCGGCTTATCCCCGGCGTGATCGGCGACGAACAGTCGGCCCTCAGCGACTGTTTTCAGGACAATCTTCTCGCGCCTCCCATCTATACCCGTCCGGCCGATTACAAGGGCTGGAAGGTGCCCGACATACTGCTTAGCGGCCATCAGGCCAAGATCGACGACTGGCGCTACGAACAAGCCCTCCTGCGCACTCGTACTCTGCGTCCCGACCTCCTCGTCAACTGAACGGTTTAAATCGATTACAGAGCATGTCAGGCGGCAAATCGAGCAAAGAAAAAGGCAAGTGGGGAGAACTCCTCGCGCAGGAGTATCTCATCAGGAAAGGTTACGCCATTCTTGAGACGAATTACCGGCCCGGCGCGAGTCACCTCGAGGTGGACATTATAGCTCAGCAGGGCACCGACATGGTTTTCGTGGAGGTGAAGACACGCACAAACCCTGAGGAGGACCCGGCCGAGGCTGTGGACCTCAAGAAGATGCGCTTCATGGCTTATGTAGCCGACAATTTTATCCGGAATCAGCCTATCCATTACAACTACCGCTTCGACATAATTGCCGTGAGCGGCACTCCCGAGGATTATGAACTCCGCCACATCAAGGATGCCTTCCTGGCGCCTCTCAATACAAAGCGATAGATATTAGTCAGGAGTTACTTATTTGTCTTAAAAGGTGTTCCTGGGGTTCTGTAGATTAAACCTCTGAGAATGAGCCTTGTCTAAATAGAAAGTTAACCGAAATCACGAATGATATGAAGAAAATATTGCTCATATTCGCTACACTGTTTGCGATGACATTTGCCGCCAAAGCCGACGGCGCCGTTGCTACACCGGCATCATTCCCCGGTGGCGAAGAGGCTATGACTCAGTGGCTTGCCTCCAACATACATTACCCTGAGATAGCCCGCCAGAACCTTGTGGAGGGCACCGTCACGGTGAGCTTCGTCGTAGAGGCCGACGGCAGCGTGAAAAACGCGAAGATAGACCATCCGCTCGACCCCGACCTCGAAGAGGAAGCGCTCCGCATGGTCAGCAGTTTCCCGAAATGGAATCCCGCCAAAGACGCGAGCGGCAATCCTACGGAGCAAACCGTAACAATCCCTGTCTGCTTCCGCCTCTGACCCTCAGCCCGCAACGCCGTGGCGGTAAGGGCTTTAGGTCCTAAAGGGCTCTAAGGTCTTTAAGGACTCCAAGCCATTTAGAAGAAATACGGGGCGAATTTTGCGTTTTTTCAGACGCAGAATTCGCCCCGTTATATTTGGGGAATTCGATTCAATCTTTGATTGCGGCTGCTTTTAAGATTCGGGGATTATTGCCAAATTCGGCCGGAATGGATAGATCGTAATTGCCATAGTTGGCTGACAGGGCGGGGCTTAGCGGGCGTAGTCGCTGAGAAGATCCCGGAGCTGACGGCGTGTGGTGAAGATGCGGCTCTTGACAGTGCCGAGCGGGAGGCTCAGCATGTCGGCAATTTCCTCATATTTGTAGCCGGCCACATGCAGCTGGAACGGACGGCTGAAGTTCTCGGGGATGCGGCGGATGATGTCGGAAATCTCAGTGACAGTGTAGGCTCCATCGGGGGTATCGCTTGCAGTCTCTACAGTAGAGTTTATGTGATAGAGATTGTCGGTGGTGTCTACGAGAGTGTTCTGGCGGGCCGTGCGGCGATAATTGTTGATGAATATGTTGCGCATGATAGTGAAAATCCAGCCTTTGAAGTTGATGTTGTCGGCATATTTCTCTTCATTATCAAGAGCTTTGAGGGTGGTCTCCTGAACCAGATCGCAGGCGGCACTGTGATCGGACGTGAGCTTATAAGCAAAGTTCATGAGGTTACTTTGCTCGCCGACGAGTCTGTCCTGGAAGTTGGAAGATTTATTCGACATTAAATGAGTCGGTTAGTTGAAAGAATGAAGTAGAATGGAACTTGAAGTGTCTCCTTTTTCAAGCACAAAGATAAGGGAAATTAATCGGACGACAAACATTTTTATGAAAAATGTTAAAATTTAAACTTTAAAAATTGTTAAAGCCGAAAAGACAGATATGCTGTCGCGGGCAACAGGGCCTTTTCGGGATAATCTTCCCGGCCGGGTTACGGTTCGAAAGAGGACGGGGATGTAGTTCGAGGGAGAGTGGGTTTAGGGCTCGACGGCTTCGGGGATGGGGGTGAGGGAGACGAGCTCTATTCTTGTGGCCGACATTTTGAGGATACGGAAGCGGAATGCGCCTATGATGAAGTCGTCGCCTTCGCCCGGGAACGCTTCGAGATTTTCGAGGATGTAGCCACCGAGAGTCTGATACTCTTCCGATTCGCGAAGATAGAGGCGGAATTCCTCGTTGATGCGGGTTATCTCGAGGCGGCCTGAGAACTCGTAGGAGCCGTCGTCGAGCTTGCGGGCCACAAGACGCTGCTTGTCGTGCTCATCTTCGATCTCGCCGAAGATCTCCTCCACGAGGTCCTCGAGAGTGACGAGTCCAGCCGTGCCGCCGAACTCGTCGACGACGATAGCCATGGAGCGTTTTTCGGTGAGAAGCTGCTGCATCATCTTGTCGGCGAGCATGGTCTCGGGGGTGTAAAGGACCTCCTTGAGGTGCTGTTTCCAGTCGGCCTCGGGGTTGAACAGTTCCGAGATATGGATATAGCCGATCACATTGTCGATATCTTCTGTATAGACTACTATTTTTGAGAGGCCCGTCTCGATGAATAGCTTCTGGAGCTGACGCCGTGTAGTGGTGCGTATGTCGACGGCTATGATCTCGTTGCGCGGGATCATACAGTCGCGAATATGGGTGTCTTTGAAGTCGATGGCGTTGCGGAAGATCTTGACCTCATTCTCCACATAGTCGCCCTCGCTCTTCTCGTCGATAGCCTGCTGTATGTAATCGTCGAGCTGATCCATGCTTATTATATCGGATTCCTCACGGGTCTTCTTGATGCCGAATATTTTCATGAGGAGACTTGAAAGTCCCGACGACAGGAGTGATACGGGATAAAGCACTATATAGAAGAGATACATGGGGAGGGCGAAAATCTTGAGCATGAAGTTGGGGTTGATGCGGAAGACAGTCTTTGGGAGGAACTCGCCCGTGATGAGGATGAGAAGTGTGGAGAAGATGGTGTTGCAGATCAGGATCCCTGCCTCGTTGGGGATCCAGCGTTCGAACCAGGGGTTTATGATCGCCGATATTGCGATACCGTAGATGACAAGCACCACATTGTTGCCGACCAGAAGAGTGGATATGAACATGTCCTGACTGCGGTTGAATACCGAAATGATCCGGTTGATCAGGCCGCCTTTTGATGCGTCGATTCCTATGCGGACCTTGCTCGACTGCATGAAGGCGATCTCGGTGCCGGAGAAGAAGCCCGAGAGGAGGATTGCTATGATGGTAATTGTCAGGGCGGTGACGAAGTTCATGTGCTTTTGAGAGTTTAAATATCAGGTGGTCAAGCTATTGCTTAATATAGGGAAGCCGGGATGTTGCTTGGTATCAGACAGCGGGGCTATCGCATCTGCGGCGAGACAGGGACCGGCATTGGGCGGGACGAAGCAGCCGAAGGTGCAGAGACCGAGACGGACGATATGCCTTCGGGGCGTTCGGCCTCGCTTGGGTCGGGCTTGGAGTAGGGGATGAAGCCCGAGGGCTTGCGGAGGCGGTATTCGGTGAGGTTCCCGCGCGGGTCTGTGCGCCCGTCGAAGCCGTATCCCTCTATTATCTTGCTCGGCTGCTCAAGGTGTATGAACTTGTCGGAGCGGATCATGCCGCTGCGCTGATTCCATATGAGCTCGTCGGCGAGGATGAGCATACGGCCGGGTTCATTGTACTCCACGTTGCCGTAGAGTTCCCATTCGCCTGTGACCTGATTGTTGACTGCGGAGTCGCATGCGAGAGTGAAGGCCACGTTGAAATCCGGGTCGAACTTTTCGAGGTAAGGGCCTCCGGGGAGTATCCAGACCGGTGTGTCGATGTCGTCGTAGACGTACCAAACGGGTCCCACGAGCCTGTATTGCGGTATGCCCGAGTCGGTGATGATGGTCATGACGTTGCGGGTGGTCATGGTGGGCATGTGCTTCACGCTGATATTCTCAGTGGAGACCTTGTCTTCTTCGCGGCAGGCGCCGAGCAGGCACGGCAATGCCGCGAGCGCGAGCGCGGAGAGCGCTGCGGAGCGAAGCGAGAATATGTGACAAGGTGCTGACATAGTATCATATAGCCGCCGCATGGGGCGACGGCCGGAGATGATTAACGTATCTTGCGCTGCCAGAACCAGAGCTCATTGAAGTTAAGGCCCAGGGTGATGGAGAAGTAGTTCTCTTTGACAAGGGCCTGGGGGGAAGCCTGGCGGTGTTTCCACTCGAAGCCGAGGTTGATCATGGTCTTGCCCTCGACGGTCGGGAAACCGAAACCGCAGGCGAGACCGAAGTCTTTCACCTGATTGGAGCCTACCCTGACGTAATCGCGGTTATAGAAACCGCCGGCGCGGTAAGTGATTCGCTGGAGGTAAGAGCCGCGGACACGGGGTGTGTACTCGGCGCCGACAGCGAATTTGTAGCGATTGTTGCAATGCTGTCCGTCGACCACGATCTGGCCCTCCTTGTCGAGCAGCGGCTCGAATTTGGCCTTGGACCAGTCCTGATATGTGAAGTCGGCTTCGACGATGAGGCGGTGTGTGCGGGCGTGGTTGTAGCTAATGCCGACGCCGAACGTGTTGGGCTGATAGTAATGATTCTTGATGTTCATGTAGCCAACGGTGTCGGCTTTGGAGTCGGCCGTGATATCCCAGTATGCGCCCCAGGTGTGGCCGCGCATGGTCTTCTTGGGCGAATATACGGCACCTACGGTGACGTGGTTGAAGCGGTTGAGGGGTATCTTGTACTGCAGGCCTGCAATGATGTTCCAGTCGCGGATCTGCATCACATGTTCGAAGAGGGTCTGGTGTTTGTCGGGCGTGTAGGCGTAGACATCGTTGATTACGTTGCCGAAGTTATAGCTGATGTTGATACCGGCTGAGAGGTTGCGGTAGCGGCCGCTGACGCCGATGTAAGCCTCGTTGACGCCGCCTGATCCCTGGTTGGCAAGATTGCCGTTGACCACTTCGGAGCCGAAGCTGTAGCCTACCGAAGACCAGGGGACGAGACCGGCCGACATACCCATATACTTCCCGACAGGAAACTGCATGGCGATATAGTCGAGACCGCCTCCGGTTCCGTGGCCTTTGTTAGTGCCGGATGTGCCGTTTTCGGAGCGGTTGAAGAAGGTGAGATCAGCGCCTATGTCCCAGAGGAAAGTGAGGGAGTCGATAGCCGCGTAGGAAGCGGGGTTCATGGGGTTGATCTGCCGTCCCGAGGAGAGGGCGTAGCCGACGCCTCCCATCTGGCGCTGAAGCGCTGTGGCTCTGTCGCTGAGCATACCGTAGCCATACATGGAATACGGCGAGGTCGTGGCGTTGGTCTGCGCCTGCAGACCGGGTACTGCGAGGGCCGCCAGGGCAAGGGAGAGGATGAAGTGTTTAATTATTTTCATTATAGTCGAGTATGCGTTTTAGTCCTATAGAAACGAGCTGCGGCTCATGGGAAGCCTGGGACAGGAGAGGGAGGAGGAGCGGCGCGTCGCCACCGGTGAGGATGAGACGTGCCGGACCGCATGTGTCGGCAGCGGCTTCGAGAGAGGCCCGGATCTCGCCGACAAGGCCGTGGATTACTCCGGCGCGTATGGCCGTGTCGGTGGAGTTGCCGAAGCGCGGGAGCTCACCTTCGGCGGCTACGCGGGGGAGCGCCTCGGTAAAGTCGTGGAGCGCGCGGAGACGAAGTGCGACACCCGGCGATATGTTGCCGCCGCGGAAACGGCCCGAAGCGTCGACGAGGTCGAGTGTGAGGGCTGTGCCGGCGTCGGCAATGAGCAGCGGCTGTCCGGGGAACAGTGCTGCGGCGCCGGCAGCCGCGGCTATGCGGTCGAGGCCGAGAGTGGCCGGAGTGAGGTAGTCGACGGCAATGGGGAGCGGCGTGCGGTGAGTGAGCACGAGCAGACGGCCGTCCATCATCATTCGGAGCGATTCTGCGTCACGCTGGTCGAGATGTCCTACGCAGCAGAGTATGGCTTTGCGCGGACTCCAGTCGACGATTATCCTGTCGAGGATATCGAGACCGGCTTCGGGGAGACGTTCCGAAAGAAGTATCTCGTCCTTAGGGGAGAACACCACCGCTTTTGCGGAACTGTTGCCCTTGTCGATGACCAGAGTATTTCCTTGTGGGTGTCTCATCAGGCTTTCTTATCGCGGCCGGAGACACCGGCTTGCTCGCGAGCTTCCTTTTTCTCGCGGTAATAGATGAGCCAGACCGCAATCACTTCGACGACAGCACCCGACATGGCGTAGAGTATTGTGTCGTGGATGATTGTGAGCGGTCCCACAACGGCGCTTCCGGCGAACTTGGACTGATTATAGAACCAGAAAGCGGCTCCGACGCAGAAGCAGACGCCGGCCCAGAATTCGAGGCGGTACATGCGTTTGAGTCTGAGCGAAGTGTCTTTGGGAAGCACCGGCACACACTTGGCTCCGAGGAAGATGAGCGCGCCGGCGGTGTAGATCCATTTGAAGACGGAGAGTTTCTGGAGGTTGAAGAGGTCGAACACGGGGAGGAAGAGACCCGCGGCGAGAAGGATGAAACCGACGGACGATGCGAGATCCACAAGGCGGCGCTTGCGGGTTCGCGGCGTTCCGGAGATGCTATTCTGAGATTTGCTCATAAGCTAAATAGATGGTCAGCGTATGAGGTAGATGTCTTCGACCTCGCGCTGCATGTTGTATGTCTCTCGCGCCACAGTCTCAAGCTCTTCGCGGTTGGTGAACAGATCCTTACGTGCGCGTATGAAATATTCCGTAGAGTCTTGCGAGAGCGCTATGGCGCGGCGCAGTGAGTCGATCTGAGCGTCGTAAAGCTTGGTCTTGGTGACTGAAGTCTCCTCGTTGAAGACGAGGAGGAGCACCACACCCACACCCAGAATGACTACCGGGAGGTGGGAACGGCGGCGTATCCACCAGTTTATTCGCTTGATTTTACGGCCCATTGCGCTGTGTATGGAAAAGGGAGGAGACACCGGAGCGGAGTCCTCGCTTTAAAATGCAAAATTAACTATAATACTTGGAACAGCCTGTGTCGAAGGCTTAAAAAATGCAAAAACAGAATGAATGATGAGGTTTGGAGAGTGATGAAGAGCGATGTGAAGGCAAAGAAGTGCGAAATAGAGCTTCGGATGCGAAGTGTTAAAAAACGATATATTCATGAACCTATTGGCCGCGGCGATGTTTAATAATTATATTTGGATAATCAGATATAATTTACCAAGATTATCATTCTCCAATTGGCTGTCGCATAAACAGTACAGGTCTATAAACTATACCGACAAAATGGCAACTCAAATTAAAGACAGGATTCTG
>SFOK01000081.1 GCA_004552395.1 Bacteroidales bacterium
TGTTGAGGCCGTCGCGGATCACGTTGACAACGGGGTCGTCAGCAGGCATGGAACCGATGACGGTATGTTCTGCTATGCCTTCGAATTGAGCGCCTTCGGTTTCGTATTTCTGGCTGTTATTGTAAACATAGTTGTCAGCGAGGATTACGGCAGACTTCATATAGAAGGGGGTAATGATTCCGCCATCTTTGTTGATGAGGTTGGAAACGGGCATTTCAATCTTGCTGAGGTCATCAGCGGGGTCAACCTCAATGTAGCCGAGGCATACATCGGTGTTGAAATCCCATTTTCTGATAGTAGCGGCAACTTCTGCGGTGAAGTTGTCGGGTTTTACGCAAGCGGCAAACACGAGTTTCTTCACCGGGATATCGGCCGTGTTGGTGTAAGCACCCGCAAATTGGAGAGTGCCGGCAGCGGCCTCTGCTGTCTCTTTGTAGAGGGTGAATGTATAAGGTGCAACGCCGTAGCCGAGCTGAGGTTTGTCGGCATCGGGGACTACAGTCTTCTCGTCGTCTTTTGTGGTGACGGTGAAGGGAGCCTGAGGATCGATGCGTACGCCCTTCACAGTGACGAAGGGTGTGAACTCATACTCTGTGCCGGATGCGAGGTTCTGGCAGAATACGGCTCCGGCGGGAGATGTGCCGACTGTCGACTTATTGTCGGTGGGCCATGTGAAGTAAACCTCGAAGGGACCGTCATCAACAGTGGCAACGGCTGTGACACCGTCGACTGTCTTGTTGATCACATAGTTGAAAGCGACATGATTCAGCTCAGGTGTGGGAGTAAGCACGTAGGAATATGTGGCCTGACCCTGCTTCTTGATGTTGATTGTGCTGTTTACGTTGGCAAGATCAGTCTGATTGCCACCCACGGGAGTTACCCATCCTTTGAGCCAAAGGGTGTAGTTGGTCTTCCACACGTCGTTCTCCTTGACAAGGGGCATCTTCACTGTGCCGACAGCTGTTGTGCCTGCGGCAGCTTCAAGAGTAGCGGCTGTTACGCCGGTATAGTCGAACCAGATGTGGGCTGCTGAGAGAGCGTCATTGGCAATTGCTTCGCTGTTGAGATAGGGATAATGGATGGTGTAGGGCACATCGACTGTTCCGTTGTCGATATCCCAGACGAGATTTTCGGTGTCAATTTTTACAAAATAGCCTTGCTTTTCGCCGGTTGTGGTGACGTTTACAGCTCCCTGGGAAATTTGAGTGCCATTGACAAAGAATTTGGGATAGAAGTCGTAAGCTGTTCCGGGTACGAGGCCATCGCAAACGAATGTGTCTGTGGGTGTAGTAAGAGCCTTAGCTTCCTGAGCGGCATCGTTGTTGCCCCAAGCGTAGAATACCTTAAATATACCGTCATTTTCGGTAGCGGCCACCTTCTCGCCGCCGTCTACCTGCTTATATATGGTATAGGCGAAAGAAACGGAAGTATCGGCTGCGGTAGGCGTGGCTTCGTAGGAGTAAGTAATTTCAGGTTCAGCTGCGGCCTCTTCGCCGGAGAGGTAGAAGTTGCCCATATAGAGTGTCTTGGCGCCATTGGCCTCGCCAAGCTTGAACTGGAAAATTCTGGTAAGGTTGTCGGCAAGACCTTCATAGTCGGAAACTGGGATCTCAATCGAGTTCCAAGTGTCTTTGGTAAGAGTCTTTGTGACGTATTTTTCAGTCTTACCACCGGCTTCGAGGTGCCAGATAGGATAGATGTTAATTGTCAGATTGCTGCCTACGGGATAGAGGTCCAGGTGAATAGTCTTCATGCCGGAGAAATCCACGTTATTATCGCCGTTGAGTAAGAAGCCCACATAATTCAACTTTGTGAACTGCCAGGCTTTCTTGTCGTCGGCTACAGTGACTTCGCTGGATTCGGTTGACTGACCCCACTGACCTATAGTAAATGTGGTGTGGGGCTCGTAGGTGTTGGAGAAGATCGACTTGACATCGGATGCGGAGATGGTCGGTACGGGAGGAGCCGGGATAGCAGTGGGATCCACAGGCTCTACGGCTGTGCCACCGGTTTTGATGTCAAAGTTCGTGTGGGTGAAAATCGCCGCCGAAAGGAGCAGCGCCACTACCCCATACGAAATGCACGGTGTAGTTGGTGTCAGGCGTCAGACCTGTCTTTTCCATGTGACCGGTATAAGTGTGCTGATGTGCGGAATCGCCTGTGGTACCGATTATGAACCATGTCTCGAGCGGAGTGGTGGCTGCATCGACACCTTCGGGAGGTGTGACCGTGTAATCACAGGTAAGAGTGGTGCCTTCGACTGTATAGTCTACCGACGCCTTCCACTCTTTGCCGTCGATCGTCGCAGAGCCTGTGACGGTCTCTGCCTGTGCTGACTGCGCGAGCCAGGGCACAAACAGGAGCAAGGCGGAAAGGAACCGCCAAGCGCGGGTGTTGAGTTTCTTCATACTATTGAATTATTGAATATTAGTAAAAATAAATAATGTCGCGGTTAATTATTCTCTATCTTCGGAAAGGCGAAAAAGGGATGATCGTCTTCTGAGCTTTTCTTTGGCGAAAAGGTCTGCTTGCTGAGACGGATGTGCGGGAAAGACCGTCTGGGGGACCATGTGTCTTCAATTCGCTGTCTGACAATTTACACCGGCACTTTTCGGCTGCGAAATTAGTAATAATTCTTCAAGAGGAGAACTGATTTCGACAAAAATTGCACCTTTTATGCTGCAAAACATATTTTATGCGCCCCGGCCACGGCGCCGGTAGCTCGCCCCGGCAGTCGCCCTCATTGTGACAGGTCGGACTTGTCAGACATATCTGACTTGTCCGACCTCGCCTCACCGGTCTGATCTCGCCTCTCTTGCTCACTTGGGCCTCTCTTGCTCACTTGGGCCTCTCTTGCCTCACTTGGGCCTCAAATAGTGAAATATTTCCTGAATTGTTTGGGCGGATGATTAAAAAAACTTAATTTTGCGTAGATTTCACCGCACCTGCCCGCGTTGTGCCCTCACGGATGCGGCCTCAGGGCGCGCCGGAGAGTGCCCCGGCGCAGCGAATCTCCAGACTATTACCTTGAAATACAATTACTTAATATCAACTCAATAAAACTAAAACAGAAACGCTATGTGGTTAACAAGCTCATCTGTAGGACGTAAGTTCGTCATGGCCCTTACGGGTATCGCGCTCGTCCTATTTGTCACTTTCCACTGTCTGATGAACAGTGTGGCTATCCTGTGGCCCACAGCTTACAATCAGATCTGTGAGTTCCTGGGTGCCAACTGGTACGCCCTCGCCGCTTCGCTGGGCCTCGCCATCCTGTTTGTCATTCACATTTTCTATGCCGTATGGCTCACCCTGCAGAACCGCGCCGCACGCGGCCACAACCGCTACGCTATCTCGAAGCGTCCCGCCGGTGTGGAATGGTCGTCGCAGAACATGCTCGTGCTCGGTATCGTCATCGCTGCATTCCTCGCGGTGCACCTGATCCAGTTCTGGGCCAAGATGCAGCTCGTGGAGATCTGCGGCGAACACGGCACCGTGCCCCCCGCCGCCGGCACGCTCTTCATCCAGGAAGCCTTCGGCTGCATCTGGACTCCGGTGGTCTACATCATCGGTTTCGCAGCCCTCTGGTTCCACATGAACCACGGCTTCTGGTCAATGTTCCAGACCATCGGCTGGGATAACACCATCTGGATCCCCCGCCTCAAGAAGATAGGCGCATGGTGGACAGGCATCGTGATCGCCCTCTTCGTGGCACAGGCCGTGGTATTCACCATCAACTCCAACAAGAAATTCTACACTACCGACCCGGATCTCCGCGCACAGTACGCCGAGATGGCAGCAGAACCCCTCTCCGAAGTCTTCGGCGAGAGTATCAAATACGACGGCATCGTATACGAGCAGGTCAAGAACCTCGCCACTCAGGTCGCCATGGAGCCCGAAATGGCCGTGATGTCGATCGCTTCGCAGGCTCAGCTCGATCCCAAGATGGTAGCCGAGAAGCTCCTCTGGCTCGGTAATTTCGTCAACTATATCGAAGGCGTGAAGGCTGTGGATCTCACACTCCTCGAGCAGGTGGCCGAGAAGGCCGGCCAGCAGCAGGGCCAGCAGCCCGCCGGCATGGTTCCTCAGATGCAGGCCATGCCTCAGGATATGCCCGCCGACATGCCCGAAGAGGCCGAGGCTTATGAAGAAGCCGGTGAGGTCGAGGCTGTCGACGCTCCCGCAGACGTAGATAACGCAAACAATTAATCCCTTTAAGCGATATGGAAGATAACAAAGTGAAAGTAATGAATCCGGCCGATTCCAAAATCCCGGAAGGTCCTGTCGCTGAGAAATGGACCAACTATAAGGCTCATCAGAAGCTCGTGAACCCGGCCAACAAGCGCCGTCTCGACGTGATTGTGGTCGGCACAGGTCTGGCCGGCGCTTCGGCCGCCTCCACCCTGGCTGAACTCGGCTTCAATGTGCTCAACTTCTGCATACAGGACAGCCCCCGCCGCGCACACTCGATCGCCGCACAGGGCGGTATCAACGCTGCCAAAAACTATCAGAACGACGGCGACTCCGTATATCGCCTCTTCTACGACACCGTGAAGGGCGGCGACTACCGCGCCCGCGAAGCCAACGTTTACCGTCTGGCCGAGGTGTCCAACAACATCATTGACCAGTGCGTGGCCCAGGGCGTGCCTTTCGCACGCGAATACGGCGGCCTGCTCGCCAACCGTTCGTTCGGCGGCGCTCAGGTTTCCCGCACATTCTACGCCAAAGGTCAGACAGGCCAGCAGCTCCTGCTCGGCGCCTACTCTTCGCTCAACCGCCAGATCCGGCTCGGCAAGGTAAAGAGCTTCAATCGCTATGAGATGCACGACGTGGTGCTCATCAAGGATAAAGACGGTGTAGAGCGCGCTCGCGGTATCATCGCCAAGAACCTCGTCACAGGTAAGTTCGAGCGCTTCGCCGCCCACGCTGTGGTCATAGCCACCGGCGGCTACGGCAACGCTTACTTCCTCTCCACCAACGCTATGGCCTGCAACTGCTCGGCTGCTATGGCCTGCTACCGCAAAGGCGCTTACTTCGCCAACCCGGCTTACGTGCAGATCCACCCGACCTGTATCCCGGTCCACGGCGACAAACAGTCAAAACTGACCCTGATGTCGGAGTCGCTCCGTAACGACGGCCGCATCTGGGTGCCCAAGAATATCGAGGACGCCCGCCGTCTCCAGAAGGGCGAGATAAAAGGCTCAGACATACCCGAGGAGGAGCGCGACTACTATCTGGAGCGCCGCTACCCGGCCTTCGGTAACCTCGTGCCCCGCGACGTCGCTTCACGCGCCGCCAAAGAGCGCTGCGACCACGGCTTCGGCGTCAACAACACCGGCCTCGCTGTCTTCCTCGACTTCTCCGAAGCCATCAACCGCCTCGGCATCGACACTGTGCGCCAGCGCTACGGCAACCTCTTCGACATGTACGAGGAGATCACCGACGTGAACCCAGGCAAACTCGCCCGCACTATCGACGGCGTCAACTACTACAACCCGATGATGATCTTCCCGGCTATCCACTACACAATGGGCGGTATCTGGGTTGACTACGAGCTCCAGACCTCCGTCAAGGGCCTCTTCGCCATCGGCGAGTGCAACTTCTCCGATCACGGCGCTAACCGCCTCGGCGCCTCCGCTCTTATGCAGGGCCTCGCCGACGGTTACTTCGTGCTCCCCTACACCATCCAGAACTATCTGAGCGACCAGATCACTGTGCCCCGCTTCTCCACCGACACTCCCGAGTTCGACAAAGCCGAGGCCGAGTGTATAGCCAAGCAGGACGAGCTCCTCAAGATCCAGGGCAACCGCTCCGTCGACTCCATCCACAAGGAGCTCGGCCACATCATGTGGGAATATGTCGGCATGGCCCGCACCGCCGAAGGCCTAGAGAAAGCTATCGGTGAACTCAAGAAGCTCCGCGAGACTTTCGAGAAGGACCTCTACGTGCCCGGCACCGCCGAAGGCATGAACGTGGAACTTGACAAGGCTTTCCGTCTCAAAGACTTCATTACCATGGGCGAGCTCGTGGCTTACGACGCTCTTAACCGCAACGAGAGCTGCGGCGGCCACTTCCGCGAAGAGTACCAGACCCCCGAGGGCGAGGCTAAACGCGACGACGAGAACTATTTCTACGTAAGCTGCTGGAAATACGAAGGCTCCGACACCAAAGCCCCCGAGCTCATCAAAGAACCCCTCCACTACGAGGCTATCAAGGTTCAGACACGTAACTATAAGTCATAAACCCGGCTCACGCGGCCCGCTCCTCTCACCTCCCCCGGTGAGCGCTGCGGCCGCAACCTGCCAAACCTAACTGAATTTTAAAAATGGAAGACAATATAATGAAAGTGAACCTGAAGGTATGGCGTCAGGCCGGCCCGAAGGAAAAAGGTGGTTTCGTGACTTACCGTGACGTGGAGACCACCCCCGACACATCCTTCCTGGAGACTCTCGATATTCTCAACGAGCGCCTCGTGGAGGAGAAGCAGGAGCCCATCGTGTTCGACCACGACTGCCGCGAAGGTATCTGCGGCATGTGCTCCCTCTATATCAACGGTCACCCCCACGGCCCCGCTACAGGCGCCACTACATGCCAGCTCTATATGCGCCGCTTCCAAGACGGCGAGACTATCACCGTAGAGCCCTGGCGCTCCGCAGCTTTCCCCGTGATCAAAGACCTCATGGTAGACCGCAACGCCTTCGATAAGATACAGCAGGCCGGCGGTTACATCAGCTTCAACTGCGGCGGCGCTCAGGATGCCAACAACATCCCCATCCCCAAGACTGCTGCCGACGAGGCTATGGATTCAGCTACCTGCATCGGTTGCGGCGCCTGCGTCGCTGCCTGCAAGAACGGCTCCGCAATGCTCTTCGTATCTGCCAAGGTAAGCCAGTTCAAGCTCCTCCCCCAGGGCCAGGCCGAGGCCGACCGCCGCGTCCGCGCCATGGTTGCCAAGATGGACGAGCTCGGATTCGGTAACTGCACCAATACCGGCGCTTGCTCCGCCGAGTGCCCCAAGCAGATCAAGCTCTACAACATCGGCCGCATGAACCGCAGCTTCATCGCCGCCAAGTGCAAAGATTAATTCCCACTTCCCTGAGAATAATCCAAAAAGAGTTCCCAAAAGAAATTTTTCTGAGGGGAAATTTACCACGAAAAAAATTTCTCCAGTGAAATCAACCTAATAGAGTCGGGCACCGCTTGATGCGGTGCCCGACCCTTCTTTTTCTCCGCAACTTCAACCACAAAATTACATAAGCCGCAAAAAGGCGCAAAAGCCGCAAAATTCCCATTCGGAAAAATCGCGAAAAAGGCCGGCGGGAAAAGTGCGAAAAAGTGAGTAAAATCGTGGTCGGGAAAAATCGCGGCTGAGGGAACGCCGCTTGAGCTGAAGAACCGGTATACTGCCGACAGCATTACGCTTTACGGTGTTGGAGAAAGCGATGCGGCTGACCTCGGATATCCGGTGACGGTGCTGCACGGTGCGGTCAGGATATCCGTTCCGGACACCGAGGCGGCAACGAAGCTGATAATTTCCCGTCCGGAGCTGTTCCGGGATTATGAGATAATAAAGGGCAGGATGGACGATGTATTCCTTTCCGTGACCGGAAAGAAGCTGAACGGAGGAAACGACTGATGAAGGAATTGTTCGCTCTTGTAAAACGCAACTGCAAGCTGTTTTTCAGGGACAAGGGGATGTTTTTCACCTCACTGATAACACCTGTGATACTGCTTGTGCTTTATTCGTCTTTTCTTGCGAAGGTGTACAGGAACAGCTTTGTTTCTGCACTGCCGGAGGGGGTCACGGTTTCCGACGCTCTTATAAACGGAACGGTCGGCGGTCAGCTTGTGTCGTCGCTTCTTGCGGTGTCGTGCGTGACGGTTGCCTTCTGTTCCAACCTGCTTACGGTTCAGGACAGGGTGAGCGGGGCGCGTAATGACCTTGACATGACACCGGTAAAGAGCGGGACGCTTGCGCTCGGATATTTTGTGTCGAGTGCGGTATCGACGCTTATCATCTGCTTTGCAGCGGTGGCAGCGGGGCTTGTGTACATTGCCGCGACGGGGTGGTATATGTCGGCGGGAGACGTGCTTTTTCTTCTGCTTGACGTGTTCCTGCTTTCGCTTTTCGGGACGGCGCTTTCGTCGGTCGTGAACTGCGGGCTTAAGACGAACGGGCAGGCCTCTGCCGTCGGGACCGTTGTCAGCTCGGGATACGGGTTCATCTGCGGGGCATATATGCCGATATCGCAGTTTGCTCCGGGTTTGCGGAAGATAATTTCGCTGCTTCCCGGCACCTACGGGACGTCTCTTCTGCGCAACCATGCAATGGCGGGTGTTTACCGCGAGATGGAGGCACAGGGATTTCCTGCGGAGGTCGTGAGCGGAATACGGGACTC
>SFOK01000082.1 GCA_004552395.1 Bacteroidales bacterium
GCGATTGAGCATAGCGGGCTATGTGATTGAGCCACAGCGCCGAATATGGCGTGCTGATGCGAGTCCTTTTGCTTTTTTGCATTTCTTCTTTGCTTAAGTGTACGTTTACAAATATTCAGAACAGACTCTGATTTTAGTTTAAATTTCTTTCGGTTCGGCGCCTTTCCGGTGAATTTCTTCGAGTTTCATCAGTCACGATGCCCGCATCGCTCCTTCTTCAACTCGGGGAAATTCCCTCGAAAACTCGCCGCCCTGCCGTTGCCAAATTTTGTGCAACGCGCTCTTATTTGCCGGGGAGGACGGCGCGTATCGAGAGGCAGTCGAGCGCGAAGTAGGAGGGTGTGTTCATGCCCCACTGGCCTGAGTCGCTCGATTCCATGGTGAAATAGAGGTCGGTGACTTCACCGAGGCCTGAGAGGCTGAATAGCTCCCAGCTGTCGGCTATCTCGCATGCGCCGTCGGCGCCGGGACGGGCAAGACGGTATTCGGTGGTGACTTCGGAGCCGTCCTCTTTCACGCCGTGGGCCACGAGTGTGAAGTAATCATCGGCGCCGAATTTCTTGCTCCAGGCCGAGCCGTCGAGCATGGTATAGTAAGCGTAGGCGGTGTTGGTGACATAGACGCTCTGCGGGTGGAATTTATAGTGGGTGCCTGTCTCGGAATCGGAATAGAATATGCGGCAGCTGCGCTCGGCCAGAGGTGTGTCGGCTGTCTCCTGTGTGTTCCAGTAGCCCACGATGTAAGGTGTGCCTTTCCCGGCCATGCCGCCGCCGGTCATGATCTGGAACTGATGGTCGAGCCAGTTCTCCTGCACTTCGGTGGAGGCTATGCGGGCCGGGGTGAAACCGTTCCAGACGAGGCCCCAGTCGCCGATCTCGCCGGTGTGGCTGAAGACCATATACTGCGAGGCGAAGGGGGAGTTTTTGTCCAAGCCTTCCCAGACACCGTCGGAGTCGTAGGAGATCTGGGTCTGAGCCAGATTGAGTGTGATGTTGAGTTCGTCGTCGTCGTCGTGGCATGCGGTGAGGGCGACGCTCATAAGCGCGCCGGCTGCCAGGAGTTTGAGTGAGTGAGTGAATTTCATAAAAATAATATACGGGTTTCTGTGATTTTGGTAGTCTAAACTTCCGAGGCTATGCAGAGGGGTAGGGACGCGGCGCCGAGAATGGAGGCCACGCTTTCGTTGAGGATCGATTGGGTTATGGTGACCCGGCCGCGGTAGAGGAAGAGCGCGTGGCGCTCGAAGGACTCGCGCATCGGCTTGAGCAACAGCTCGCCGGCGTTGGCCACACCGCCGAATATGATTATGGCTTCGGGGTCGGAGAAAGAGGCGAATGACGCCGCCGCCTCGCCCAGACATTCGCCCGTGAAGCGGAATGTGCGCTGCGCTATCTCGTCGCCGCGTCCGGCGGCTATGGCTATGTCGCGGCATGAGAAGTCGGTCATATCGCGCAGCTCCGAGGGTATATGGGGGTGCTTGTTCAGCATCAGTTTGGCTGTGTGTACTATACCGCCGGCTGCGGCCACAGTCTCGAGACATCCTTTGCGGCCGCACGAGCAGTCGCGGTCAGCGGCGAAGTGGAACGGCATGTGGCCGAGTTCGCCGGCGAAACCGCGCGCGCCGTTGAGCAGCCTGCCGTTGCAGACTATTCCGCTTCCCACGCCGGTGCCGAGCGTCAGCTCAATGAAGTCGCGGACACCGCGTGCGGCGCCGTAGGCCATCTCGCCCAGCGCGGCCGTGTTGGCGTCGTTGGCCACGCGGGTAGGGTAACCCGAATGGCGCTCTATGAGCTGAGCCAGCGGCACGGGGAAAGGCCACGGCAGGTTGGTGGCTTTCTCGATGTAGCCGGTAGAGAAGTTGGCCGCGGGAGCTCCCACGCCTATGCCGATGATGTCGTCGGCTTCGCCGGTGTCATCAATGAGCGCGCGTATCTTGGCCGAGAGCGCTTTGGCGAAATCTTCCGCCGAAGGGTAAGAGGCTGTCTTGAAGCTGCGCTGCCCGAGAATTTTGCCTTTTGCGTCGACTATAGCGTAGACGGTGTTTGTGCCGCCCATGTCCACGCCTATAGTTTTTCTGTTGGTATTGTCCTTTGCCATGTCGGGTGATTTTACAGCGTAAAGTTACAGATTATTCTCTACATGGGCAAATGCGTGTCCCGATGCCCGGGCCGGACAAGTCGGACAAGTCCGCAGCTGCCAGTGGACCCTGCGGCGATGGGCCTCCGATGGGCCCCCGATGAGGCGTCCGGATACGGCGGGATTGCTGATTTGGGGCTGCAGCGGGCTGCCGCCCTACAGATGTGTGGTGTCCTACAAGTAGGTGCAGTCTTTTTTTGATTAGTTACAAAAAATATTTTAAAAATTGCTTGACATTGCAAAAAAAATAACCGTAACTTTGGAGGCGTAAAAGACACCGCAATCAGAAGGGTTGAAAAATACTCTTCTTTACCGACGTGGATGGAAATAGAGTTAAAGGAAGTTAAAAAGAATTAAAATCAGGATTCATTGGGCCTGATTTTGCAGCCGATCGGTGGAAAATGATTACCTTTGCAGAGTCGCACAAGTACAGCCCGAGGGGCGGAAGTCTCTGGCGGGCAGCCGGATGCGCACAAGCTGTAATGGCGCGCGGGAAGTTTCCTGATGGCAGGAGCTCCTGTGTGCACCTTATTATTGTATTTTTATGACAGACAGACAGGCATTAAAGAGTTTTGTGGAGAGCCGGCTCGAGGGTAGCCGCTACTTTTTAGTGGACCTCAGAGTCTCGCCCGACAATATCATACAGGTGGAGATAGCCAGTCCGGAGGGAGTGGATCTCGACGAGTGTGTGGAGCTTTCGCGGGCCATCGAGGCCGCGTTCCCGCGCGACGAGGAGGACTATGAGCTCGAGGTGGGCAGCGCCGGTCTCACGTCGCCTTTCAAGGTCCCGGCCCAGTACGCCATGAATGTGGGCCGCGATGTGGAGGTGCTCACCGCCGACGGCCGCAAGCTCAAGGGACGGCTCGCCGCAGCCGATGCCGACGGTTTCACTGTGGAAGTGGCCGAGAAAGTGAAGAAGGAGGGCGCCAAACGTCCGGTGGTGGAGATGCATCCGCTCACTTTCGCTTACTCCGACGCCAAATCGGTGAAGCTCGATTTCTGAATTGTATAACCCCCAACGAAAAAACAGAACGCTCAACATAGAAAATGGCAAAGAAAGAAGAAACAGTAAACATGGTGGACCGCTTCGCGGAGTTCAAGGAACTGAAGAACATCGACAAGACCACTATGATAAGTGTGCTCGAGGAGTCTTTCCGCAACGTGCTTGCGAAGATGTTCGGCACGGACGAGAATTTCGACGTGATCATGAACCCCGACAAGGGCGACTTCGAGATATATCAGAACCTCGAGGTGGTGCCCGACGGCGAGGTTGAGAACAAGGTGACCCAGATAGGTCTCACCGATGCCCGCGAGATAGATCCCGAGTGCGAGATCGGCGAGGATGTGGCCAAGCAGATCTATTTCCAGGACTTCGGCCGCCGCGCCATCCTGAACCTGCGCCAGACCCTCCAGTCGAAGATACTCGATCTTCAGAACGATGCCATCTACTCCAAGTTCAAGGAGCTCGAGGGCGAGATCATCACCGGCGAGGTGCATCAGATCTGGAAGCGCGAGATGCTGCTACTGGACGAGGAGCAGAACGAGCTTCTCATGCCCAAAGAGGAGCAGATACCTTCAGACTTCTTCCACAAAGGCGACCTGGTGAGAGCCATTGTGAAGCGTGTGGAGAACCCCAACAACAAGCCCAAAGTGATTGTGAGCCGCACCGACGAGCGTTTCCTGCGCCGCCTGTTCGAGCAGGAGGTGCCCGAGGTCCACGACGGCCTGATCACGATCAAGACCGTGGCCCGCATACCGGGCGAGCGCGCCAAGATAGCCGTGGAGAGCTACGATGACCGTATCGATCCCGTGGGCGCCTGTGTGGGCGTGCAGGGCAGCCGTATCCGCGGCATTGTGCGCGAGCTCCGCAATGAGAATATCGATGTGCTCAACTACACATCCAACCCGCAGCTCATGATCCAGCGTGCGCTGAGTCCCGCCAAGGTAAGCTCGATCCGCCTCAACGAGGAGGACCGCAAGGCCGAGGTGTTCCTGCACCCCGACGAGGTATCGCTCGCCATCGGTAAGGGCGGCCTCAACATACGTCTGGCCTCCATGCTCACCGGCTACTCCATCGACGTGTACCGCGACCTCGACGAGGGCGAGGAGGATATCTACCTCGACGAGTTCTCCGACGAGATCGACGCCTGGGTCATCGACGCTCTCAAGAACCTGGGCCTCGGCACCGCCAAGGCTGTGCTCAACACTCCCAAGGAGCGCATAGTGGAGCTTGCCGACCTCGAGGAAGATACCGTGGATCATGTGATCGAAATCCTCAAGGCCGAGTTCGAGGACTGATCCCCCCGGCCCCTTCCGAGAGTTCTAATTTTATTAAACAAGCTCTAAAAGCCCTAAGGCACCGCAGTAGCCCCGAGGAGGCCGCGGCGCCGAAACCTAAAAATATTTTATGCCGACTAAATTAAGCAAAATAGCCAAGAACCTTAACGTAGGCGTGAAGAGCGCCGTAGAATTCCTGCATAAGCACGGCATCGAGGTGGACGACAATCCCAACGCCCGCATCGACGACAATGCCGTGGAGCTCCTGCTCAAAGAATACAGCAGCGACAAAGATTTCAAGGCTCAGCTCGACAAGTTCAACTCCAGCCGGCGCGAGGAGCGCCAGGCTGCCAAGTCGGAGCGCGAGGCTGAGAAAGAGGCTGCCAAGGCTGAGAAAGAAGCCGCCAAAGAGGCTCCCAAAGCCGCGCCTGAAGTCAAAGAGACGGTAGGGCCCAAGATTCTTGGCAAGGTGAATCTTGACAAGAAAGGGAATGTGATCCCCGCACCTAAGCCGGAAGCCGCGCCGAAACCGGAGCCGGCCCTCGCGCCTAAGCCGGAAGCCGCACCTAAACAGGAGCCTAAGCCGGAGCCCAAACCGGAACCCGTTCCCGCTCCGAAACCGGAGCCGAAACCCGCCCCCGCACCCAAGCCGGAGCCGAAGGCCGAGCCGGAAACGGCACCCGAGCCTGCCCGCAAGCCGGAGCCCAAGGCTGAACCGGAGCCGAAAGCCGAACCTAAACCGGAAGCGGCGCCCGCAGCGGCAGCCGCCGAGCCGTCGGCCAGCAAGGATGGCGGCGAGGCTAAGAACGACGGCGGCGACGATGTGTTCCGTCCCGTTTCCGTGGCCCCGGTGCCCCAGATCAAGGTGCTCGGCACCATCGATCTCTCGGCCATCAACCAGAGCACCCGCCCCAAGAAGATGACCCGTGAGGAGCGTCGCCGTGCCGCTGTGGCCGGTGCCAACGCCGACCGCAAGAAGCGCAAGCGCATAGGCAAGGAGAAGATCGATGTGGAGAAGACCGCTTCGCAGCCGGGCTTCGCCGAGAAAGCCAAAGCGGCCGCCCAGGGCAAGAAGGGCGACAATAACTCCGGCCGTCAGGGCGGAGGCAACGGACGTCCCGACCGCAAGGGCGCTCCCTCTGACCGCCGCCGTGGAGCCAAACCCGCAGCCGGCCATCAGGAGGTGAGCCAGGAGGATGTGCAGAAGCAGGTGAAAGAGACTTTGGCACGCCTCACCAACAAGACCGTGAAGAAGTCGGTGAAGTGGCGCAAGGAGAAACGCGACCAGTTCCACGACCGCGAGCAGCGCGCCGCCGAGCGCGAGGCAGCCGAGAGCACGGTAATCAAGATCACCGAGTTCGTGACCGCCAACGACCTGGCCAACCTCATGGAAGTGCCGGTCAACCAAGTCATAGGCACCTGCATGAGCCTCGGCCTTATGGTGAGCATCAACCAGCGCCTCGACGCCGATACCATCAATATGGTGGCCGAGGAGTTCGGTTTCACCACCGAGTACGTGTCGGCCGAAGTGTCGGAAGCCATCACTGTGGAGGAGGATGCAGAAGAGGACCTCGTAGCCCGTCCGCCTATCGTCACCGTCATGGGCCATGTGGACCACGGTAAGACTTCGCTCCTGGACTATATCCGCAAAGAGAATGTGATCGCCGGTGAGGCCGGTGGCATCACACAGCATATCGGCGCCTACAACGTGACCTTGAGCGACGGCCGCCACATCACTTTCCTGGATACTCCGGGTCACGAGGCGTTCACCGCCATGCGTGCCCGCGGCGCCAAGGTCACCGACCTCGCCATCATCATAGTGGCAGCCGACGACGATGTGATGCCGCAGACTGTGGAGGCTATCAACCATGCATCCGCAGCCGGTGTGCCTATAGTATTCGCAATCAATAAGATAGATAAACCCGCAGCCAACCCCGACAAGATCAAGGAGGAGCTTTCCGCCATGAACTATCTTGTGGAGGACTGGGGCGGCAAATATCAGTCGCAGGATATTTCGGCCAAGAAGGGTATCGGTGTCCCCGAGCTCATGGAGAAGGTGCTTCTCGAGGCCGAGATGCTCGACCTGAAAGCCAATCCGAACCGTGCCGCCATAGGTTCGGTCATAGAGTCGTCGCTCGACAAGGGCCGCGGATATGTGGCCACCGTGCTCGTGCAGAACGGCACGCTCCGTGTGGGCGATGTGGTACTGGCCGGAACACACTACGGCAAGGTGAAGGCCATGTTCAACGAGCGCAACCAGCGAGTGAAGGAGGCCGGTCCGGCCACCCCTGTCCTCGTGCTCGGCCTGAACGGCGCGCCGACAGCCGGTGACACCTTCAATGTGCTCGAGACAGAGCAGGAAGCCCGCGAGATAGCCTCGAAGCGCGAACAGCTTCAGCGCGAGCTCGCCAACCGTACCCAGAAGCGTCTGGGTCTGAGCGAGCTGGCACGCCGCAAGGCACTTGGCGACTTCCACGAGCTCAACCTTATAGTGAAGGGCGATGTGGACGGTTCCGTGGAGGCTCTGTCCGACTCGCTGATCAAGCTCTCAACCCCCGAGGTACAGGTGAATGTGATCCACAAAGGCGTGGGCGCTATCTCAGAGAGCGATGTCACACTCGCCGCCGCTTCCGACGCCATCATCATCGGTTTCCAGGTGCGTCCGTCGGGCGCCGCCCGCAAGGAGGCCGAGAAAGAGGGCGTGGAGATACGTCTCTACTCCGTCATCTATCAGGCTATCGAGGAGGTGAAGGACGCCATGGAGGGTATGCTTTCTCCCGAGATCAAGGAGGAGGTGACCGGTACCGCCGAGGTGCTCCAGACCTACCATATCTCGAAGGTTGGCACGATCGCCGGCGCCATTGTGCGCGACGGCAAGATCAAACGCACGAACAAGGTGCGTGTGATCCGCGACGGCATCGTGATCCACACTGGAGAACTCGGCTCGCTCAAGCGCTTCAAGGACGACGCCAAGGAGGTGACATCAGGCTTCGAGTGCGGCCTCTCGGTCAACGGCTACAACCAGATCCAGGTAGGCGATATGATCGAAGGCTTCGAGGAGATTGCTGTGAAGAAGACACTCTGATCCCGCCGAGCCGAAACAATTTGATTGAAAGCTTCCAAGAGGTTGCGGTAGAAATACCGCACTCACCGAAGCATGACAATATTCTCAAAGAGGCGGTTCCCTTTCCCGGAGCCGCCTTTTTAAATGCCTTCGGCCTGTAAACGACGCCCTCCCATCCCTCCCATCCCTCCCATTCCTCCCATCACTCTCAAAAATCCATCCCTCTTAAGAAAATGTACTACATCATCAACATAGGCAGCAACCTCGGCGACCGCCGGCTCAACCTCAGTCGCGCCATGGCCGCCATAATGCGCAATTGGGGCAACATCGAGATGTCCCACGTGGTCGAGACCGAGGCTTTCGGCTTCGCCTCGGAGCATAAGTTCCTCAATGTCGGCATCATGTTCTCCTCGGGCGAGGACCCTCACGAGGTGCTCCGCCTGCTTCAGGAGATCGAGCGCTCCATATCGCCCGATTCCCACCGCCGCTCCGACGGCTCCTACGCCGACCGTCTCATCGACATCGACATAGTGGCCATCGACGATAAGGTCATCGACGACCCCGACCTGAAGGTGCCCCATCCGCACCTCGCCGAACGCGACTTCTTCCTCGTGCCGCTCGAGGAGATAGCTCCCGCCTGGAAGCACCCCCTCACCGGCCTCACCCCCACAGAAATGCTCGCCTCCCTCCCCACCAACACCACCCACCGCCTCACCCCCGACTCCTAACACCTCCCTCCTCCCTCCCTCCTCCCAAACCACCAATTCCAACATTCCGAAAAAAACTAAACAATAGATTTAGCAAAATTCAAAAAAATAACTAATTTTGCAACGCAGACCGCCTCGCAGAAGCCCGGTCACGGGTTCTGAAGGGTGGGTTGCTGCAACATTGAGGAAAAGCGTTTACCAAACGTACTT
>SFOK01000083.1 GCA_004552395.1 Bacteroidales bacterium
ACCGATCCCGATCATGAGGATTTCGCCACAGTGATACAGGATGTGTTCCTGGGCCCGATCCCGTATATGACCGAGCAGGGCACATTCATCATCAACGGTGCCGAGCGAGTAGTAGTGTCGCAGCTTCACCGTTCGCCGGGCGTATTCTTCGGCCAGAGCACCCATGCCAACGGCACAAAGCTTTATTCGGCCCGAATCATACCGTTCCGCGGCAGCTGGATCGAGTTTGCCACCGACATCAACAATGTGATGTACGCTTACATCGACCGCAAGAAGAAACTGCCTGTCACCACACTTCTGCGCGCCATCGGCCTTGAGAGCGACAAGGATCTGATTCAGATCTTCGATCTGGCCGAGGAGATCGAAGTGAACGAGACGAATCTCCGCGCAGCCATGGGCCGCAAGCTGGCAGCCCGTGTGCTGAATTCCTGGAGCGAGGATTTCGTGGACGAGGATACCGGCGAGGTTGTGAGCATAGAGCGCAACGATGTGATCGTAGAGCGCGAGACAGAGCTCACCGAAGAGGTTATGGAGCTTATTCTGAACAGCGGTGTGAAGACAATACTCCTGCAGAAGGAGAATGTGAGCGCCGTGGACTACTCCATCATCTTCAACACCCTGACCAAAGATACCACCAACACCGAGAAGGAGGCTATCCAGTACATCTACAGACAGCTGCGCAACGCCGAGCCGCCAGATGATGCGTCGGCCCGCGAGGTCATCACGAACCTCTTCTTCTCCGAGAAGCGCTACGATCTCGGCGAGGTAGGCCGTTTCCGTATCAACAAGAAGCTGAATCTTGACACATCGATGGATGTGCGAGTCCTCACCCGCGAGGATATCATCGCCATCATCAAATATCTGATCGAGCTCATCAACGCCAAAGCCGACGTGGATGATATCGACCACCTGAGCAACCGCCGCGTCCGTACCGTAGGCGAGCAGCTCTACAACCAGTTCGGTGTGGGTCTGGCCCGTATGAGCCGCACCATCCGCGAGCGCATGAATGTGCGCGACAACGAGGTGTTCACTCCTATAGACCTGATCAACGCAAAGACTATCTCTTCAGTAATCAATACCTTCTTCGGCACCAACGCGCTGAGCCAGTTCATGGACCAGACCAATCCTCTGGCCGAGATCACCCACAAGCGCCGTATGTCGGCCCTGGGTCCCGGCGGTCTGTCGCGAGAGCGCGCCGGCTTCGAGGTCCGAGACGTACACTACACGCATTACGGCCGTCTCTGTCCGATCGAGACCCCTGAGGGTCCCAACATCGGTCTGATCTCCTCGCTCTGCGTCTACGCCAAGATCAACAATCTCGGTTTCATCGAGACTCCTTACCGCGAGGTAACCGACGGCAAGGTGAACCTGAACAACAACGAAGTGGTTTACCTCACCGCCGAGCTCGAAGAGGGCAAGATGATTGCCCAGGGCAACGCGCCTCTGAACGATGACGGCACATTCATCAACAACAAGATCAAGGCCCGTCTCGACGCCGACTTCCCGATCGCGCAGCCCGAGCAGGTAGAGCTCATGGATGTGGCGCCTATCCAGATAGCGTCAATAGCCGCGTCTCTGATCCCCTTCCTTGAGCACGACGACGCCAACCGCGCGCTGATGGGCTCGAACATGATGCGCCAGGCAGTGCCTCTGCTCCGCAGCGAGGCTCCTATCGTGGGCACCGGCATAGAGGGCCAGCTCATCAAGGACTCGCGCACACAGATCATGGCCGAGGGAGCAGGTGTGATAGAGTATGTGGACGCCACAGTGATCCGCATACGCTACGACCGCACCGAGGACGAAGAATACGTCAGCTTCGAGCCGGCCGTGAAGGATTACCGTCTGCCGAAGTTCCGCCGCACCAACCAGGGCACTACCATAGACCTGCGACCGATCTGCAATGTGGGCCAGCGCGTGAAGAAAGGCGACATACTGACCGAGGGTTACTCCACCGAGAACGGCGAGCTCGCACTGGGCCGCAACCTCAAAGTGGCGTTCATGCCCTGGAAAGGCTACAACTACGAGGATGCGATCGTGCTCAACGAGCGTATGGTCCGCGAGGATATCCTCACCTCCATCCATGTGGACGAGTACACACTCGACGTGCGCGAGACCAAGCGCGGCATGGAGGAGCTCACTTCCGACATACCCAACGTGAGCGAGGACGCCACCAAGGACCTCGACGAGCGCGGTATCATACGTGTGGGCGCCTATGTGGCTCCCGGCGACATCATGATCGGTAAGATCACCCCGAAGGGCGAGAGCGACCCGACACCCGAGGAGAAGCTTCTGCGCGCCATCTTCGGCGACAAGGCCGGCGATGTGAAAGACGCCTCACTGAAGGCCAATCCTTCGCTGAAGGGTGTGGTCATAGGCACCAACCTGTTCCAGAAAGCCACCAAGAAGAGCAAGACCAAAGCCAACGCGCTGCTTCCCAAGCTCGACGAAGAGTACGAGGAGAAGCAGGACGAGCTGAAGAAGATCTTAGTGGAGAAACTGCAGACCATCACCAAGGGGAAGACCTCGCTCGGTGTGAAGGACTTCATTGGAGTGGACATAGTGCCCAAGGGCATCAAGTTCGAGGATGTGAACTTCGGCACCATCGACTACGAGACCGTGAACCACTCCAAGTGGACCGGTGACACCCGTGTGAACCGCATGGTAAGCCAGGTTATCACCAACTACCTGCGTAAGTCGAAGGAGATCGACAGCGAGCTACGCCGCAAGAAATTCGATATCTCGATAGGCGACGAGCTCCCCTCAGGCATCATGCAGATGGCCAAGGTCTACATCGCCAAGAAGCGTAAGATCGGCGTGGGAGACAAGATGGCCGGCCGCCACGGTAACAAAGGTATCGTGAGCCGCGTGGTTCGCCAGGAGGACATGCCGTTCCTGGCCGACGGTACACCGGTCGACATCGTGCTTAACCCTCTGGGTGTGCCTTCGCGTATGAACCTGGGACAGATCTTCGAGACCGTGCTCGGCTGGGCCGGCCGCGAGCTGGGCGAGAAATTCGCCACCCCGATCTTCGACGGCGCCACCCTCGACGATCTGAACGAATGGACCGACAAGGCCGGTCTGCCCCGCTACGGCAAGACTTACCTCTACGACGGCGGCACAGGCGACCGCTTCGACCAGCCCGCCACCGTAGGTGTGATCTACATGCTTAAACTCGGCCACATGGTAGAGGACAAGATGCACGCCCGCTCCATAGGCCCGTACTCACTCATTACGCAGCAGCCTCTGGGCGGTAAGGCACAGTTCGGCGGCCAGCGATTCGGTGAGATGGAGGTGTGGGCGCTCGAGGCGTTCGGCGCGGCGCATATCCTCCAGGAGATTCTGACCATCAAGTCAGACGATGTCACAGGCCGAAGCAAAGCTTACGAAGCCATTGTGAAAGGTGATCCCATGCCCACGCCCGGCATCCCCGAGTCGCTCAATGTGTTGCTGCACGAGCTCCGCGGTCTGGGACTGAGCATCACACTCGAATAAGCAAACTCTCCCCCCGGGCCCGGTGCCCGCATCGCGGCAGGCGATGGAAACACCTGCCCCTCTAATCTCTAACAGAAAGATAAACAAACAAATGGCTTTTAGAAGAGACAATAAAATAAAGACCAACTTCTCGAAAATCACCATCGGACTCGCATCGCCCGATGAGATCAAGGAAGCGTCGAAAGGCGAAGTCCTCAAGCCCGAGACCATCAATTACCGCACGTACAAGCCCGAACGCGACGGTCTGTTCTGCGAGAAGATCTTCGGCCCGGTCAAGGACTACGAATGTCATTGCGGCAAATACAAACGCATCCGCTACAAGGGAATCGTCTGCGACCGTTGCGGTGTGGAGGTGACCGAGAAGAAGGTGCGCCGCGAGCGCATGGGCCACATCGAACTCGTGGTGCCTGTGGCTCACATCTGGTATTTCCGCTCCCTTCCCAACAAGATAGGCTATCTGCTCGGCCTCCCCTCCAAGAAACTCGACTCGGTGATCTACTACGAGAAATACGTGGTGATCAACCCCGGTCCCGTAGAGGATGTGGAGCGTCTCGACCTTCTGGGTGAGGATGAGTACCTCAAGATACTCGACGAGCTTCCCGAAGGTAACGAGGCCCTTCCCGACGACGATCCGAATAAATTTGTGGCCAAGATGGGAGCCGAGGCTATCTACGACCTTCTCAAGGACATAGATCTGGACCGTCTGGCCGCCGAGCTTCGCGACCGCGCCAATACCGACGGCTCGCAGCAGCGCAAGACCGAGGCCCTGAAGCGCCTCCAGGTAGTGGAATCGTTCCGCGCGAGCCGCGGCCGCAACAAGCCCGAGTGGATGATCCTGAAGGCAGTGCCTGTGATTCCGCCCGAGATGCGCCCGCTGGTGCCTCTGGACGGCGGCCGCTTCGCCACATCCGACCTCAATGACCTCTACCGCCGTGTGATCATACGCAACAACCGTCTGAAACGACTCATCGAGATCCAGGCTCCCGAGGTGATTCTCCGCAACGAGAAGCGACTCCTGCAGGAGGCTGTGGACTCGCTGCTCGACAACTCGCGCAAGTCGTCGGCTGTCAAGAGTGATGTGAACCGTCCGCTCAAGTCGCTCTCCGACTCACTGAAAGGCAAGCAGGGACGTTTCCGTCAGAACCTGCTCGGTAAGCGTGTGGACTATTCGGCCCGTTCCGTGATTGTGGTAGGTCCCGAGCTGAAGATGCACGAATGCGGTATCCCCAAGCTGATGGCAGCCGAGCTTTACAAGCCGTTCATCATCCGCAAACTCATAGAGCGCGGCATCGTGAAGACCGTGAAGAGCGCCAAGAAGATCGTGGACCGCAAGGAGCCCGTGGTATGGGATATCCTGGAGTATGTGATGAAGGGTCATCCTGTGCTTCTGAACCGTGCCCCGACGCTTCACCGACTCGGTATCCAGGCATTCCAGCCCAAGATGATCGAGGGCAAGGCAATCCAGCTGCACCCGCTCGCATGTACGGCCTTCAACGCCGACTTCGACGGTGACCAGATGGCCGTGCACCTTCCTCTCGGAAACGAGGCGGTGCTTGAGGCACAGATGCTCATGCTCGGCGCCCACAACATCCTGAACCCTGCCAACGGTGCGCCTATCACCGTGCCTTCGCAGGATATGGTGCTCGGCCTGTATTACATCACTAAGCTCCGCTCCGGCGACAAGGGCGAAGGGTCCGTATTCTACGGACCGGAGGAGGCGCAGATCGCTTACAACGAAGGCGCTGTCACACTCCACGCCCCCGTGAAGATCATGGTTGACGACATCGACGAGGATGGCAAGCCCGTGAAGCGTATATGCGAGAACACATCCGTGGGTCGAATCCTGTTCAATCAGTTCGTGCCCAAGGAGATCGGATATGTCAACGAGATTATCTCCAAGAAGTCGCTGCGCAACATCATCGGTAAGGTTATCAAGACCTGCGGTGTGACCCGTTCGGCGCAGTTCCTCGACGATATCAAGAACCTCGGTTACCACATGGCGTTCCGCGGCGGCCTTTCGTTCAACCTCGGCGATGTGATCATCCCGAAGGAGAAAGCCGAATATGTGGCCGAGGGTAACGCCCAGGTTGAGGAAGTGATGAACAACTACGCGATGGGTTTCATCACCGCCAACGAGCGTTACAATCAGGTGATCGATATCTGGACACACGTGAACTCGCGCCTTGCCGAGACCCTGATGAAGCAGATGAAAGAGGACCAAAAGGGCTTCAACTCCGTATATATGATGCTCGATTCCGGCGCCCGTGGTTCGAAGGACCAGATCCGTCAGCTTTCCGGTATGCGTGGTCTTATGGCCAAGCCTCAGAAAGCCGGTGCCGAAGGCGGTCAGATCATCGAGAACCCTATCTTGGCCAACTTCAAAGAGGGCCTCTCCGTGCTGGAGTACTTCATCTCGACCCACGGTGCCCGCAAGGGTCTGGCCGATACCGCGCTTAAGACAGCCGACGCCGGATACCTTACCCGCCGTCTTGTCGATGTGGCGCACGATGTGATCATCAACGAGGAGGACTGCGGCACTCTCCGCGGCCTCGTCTGCACGGAAATCAAGAACAACGAGGAGGTTGTGGCCTCGCTATCAGAGCGTATTCTGGGCCGCGTCTCCGTCCATGATATCGTGGATCCCGACACCGACGAGCTGATTGTGGCAGCCGGCGAGGAGATCAACGAGATAGCCGCCGAGCGCATAGAGAAATCGGCCATCGAATCGGTGGAGATCCGCTCGGTGCTTACCTGCGAGTCGAAGAAAGGCGTCTGCGCCAAGTGCTACGGACGCAACCTTGCCAATAACCGCATGGTCCAGAAAGGCGAGGCTGTGGGTGTGATCGCGGCGCAGTCCATCGGCGAGCCCGGTACACAGTTGACTCTGCGTACATTCCACGTCGGCGGTGTGGCCAGCAACGTGGCCGCCGTCAAGGATGTGGTGTCACGCCATAACGGTGTGCTTGAGATCGAAGAGCTCCGCACCGTCAAGGACAAGGACGGCGTGGACATCGTAGTTGGCCGTATGGGCGAGCTGCGCATCGTGCAGCCTAAGACCGGCGCCGTGCTCTCCAACGCTAACATACCTTACGGTTCGAAGCTCTACATACAGCCCGGCACCACAGTGAAGCCCGGCGACATGATCGTGGAGTGGGACCCCTTCAACAATGTGATCATAGCAGAGGAAGAGGGTACCGTACGCTTCGAGAATGTGGTGGAAGGTGTCACCTACCGCGTGGAGACCGACGAGAGTACCAACATGCACGAGAAGATCATGATCGAGTCCAAGGACCGCACCAAGGTGCCGACAGCTCAGATCGTGGACAACGACGGCAATGTGGTGCGCAGCTATTCACTCCCTGTGGGCGCTCATCTGCTCATCGACGAGAACGACAAGCTCACCCCGGGTCAGGTATTCGTCAAGATCCCGCGTGCCAGCGGTAACGCCGGTGATATCACGGGCGGTCTGCCCCGTGTCACCGAGCTCTTCGAGGCCCGTAACCCGTCGAACCCCGCTATCGTGAGCGAGATCGACGGCGAGGTGACCTTCGGCAAGATCAAACGCGGTAACCGCGAGATCACCGTCACCAGCAAGCTCGGCGAGGAGAAGAAATATCTGGTGCCTCTCTCGAAGCAGATCCTCGTGCAGGAGAACGACTATGTGCGTGCCGGCACACCGCTTTCCGACGGTGCCGTCACACCCGCCGACATCCTCAACATCATGGGCCCCACGGCCGTGCAGGAGTATATCGTCAACGAGGTGCAGGATGTATACCGCATGCAGGGCGTGAAGATCAACGACAAGCACTTCGAGGTAATCGTGCGCCAGATGATGCGCAAGGTCAACATTGTGGATCCGGGCGACACTCGCTTCCTCGAGCAGCAGATTGTCGATAAGCTCGACTTCATGGAGGAGAACGACCGCATCTGGGGTAAGAAATATATCCTTGATGCCGGCGACAGTCCCAACGTCTACAAAGGCCAGATCATCACCATGCGCAAGCTGCGCGACGAGAACTCGGCCCTGAAGCGCAAGGACCTGCGCACTATCACCGTGCGCGACGCCATACCCGCTACTTCGGAGCAGATACTTCAAGGTATCACCCGCGCCGCTCTGCAGACCAAGAGCTTCATCTCGGCCGCTTCTTTCCAGGAGACGACCAAGGTGCTCAACGAAGCAGCCATCAACGGCAAGACCGATACTCTCGAGGGCATGAAGGAGAACGTGATCTGCGGTCACCTGATCCCTGCCGGTACAGGTCTGCGTGAATACAGCAAGCTCGTGGTGGCCAACAAGGAGGAGCTCAAAGCTGCCCGGGAGGCTGCCGCAGCCCGCGGCGAGGAGGAGCTTGTGGCTGAACCTCACCTCGAGGGAGACGATAGCGACGTGCTCTGATAAAAACCGATGAACGCCGGTCCTTTTGCGGCCGAGTGTGAACCATATATCAAAGGGGCTGTGTCGTAATTAAGGTTTACGGCGCAGCCTCTGATTTTTGAGCCCAGATGTTAGGATATTTTTCAGGCAACAGATTTTTGAGGATTTT
>SFOK01000084.1 GCA_004552395.1 Bacteroidales bacterium
AGCTCAGTCATGTAGCCCGCTACACTCCTTCGCTCAACCGGCCAAATCACACAAAAATCCTTCGCAATTATGTATCATCTAATTTTTGCGAGTTACTTAACCGACCTTTTTTCACACAAGTTTTCCCAGAAAAAACTCATTCACCTACAACCTGTAATGAAGATTTCTAACATAGACCTCTCCTCCTACCCCAACTCCGAGAAGATTTATATGCCCGGAAAGATCTTTCCCGACATCCGGGTGGCCATGCGCCGTGTGCATCAGTACCCCACCGTGGAGATCAAAGACGGCAAACGGATCGAGCATCCCAACGAAGATATCACGATCTACGACACGTCGGGCCCCTACACCGACCCGGCCGTCACCACAGACCTCTACAAGGGCCTGCCGCGCGACCGCGAGGCCTGGGTGGAGCGCCGCGGCGACACCGAACAGCTCCCGGAGATCACAAGCGAATACGGCCGCATGCGACTCGCTGACCGCAGCCTCGACGAGATACGTTTCCCGGTGCGTCACGCCCCGCGCCGCGCCAAAGAGGGCAAGCGTGTCACTCAGATGCACTATGCCCGCAAGGGTATCATCACTCCCGAGATGGAATATGTGGCTATCCGCGAGAACCTCGACAACGAGGCCCGCGGCATCAAGAGCAACATCACTCCCGAATTCGTGAGGGAGGAAGTGGCCTCGGGCCGCGCCATCATAGCCGCCAACATAAACCACCCCGAGGCTGAGCCCATGATCATAGGTCCGGCTTTCTCGGTGAAGCTCAACACCAACATAGGCAACTCGGCTCTCTCTTCCGGCATCGAGGAGGAGGTGGCCAAAGCAGTGTGGAGCTGCTACTGGGGCGGCGACACCCTCATGGACCTCTCCACAGGCGACAATATCCACGAGACCCGCGAATGGATCATCCGCAACTGCCCCACCCCGATGGGCACTGTGCCTATCTATCAGGCGCTCGAAAAGGTCCGCGGCGATGTGAACAAGCTCACCTGGGAGATCTACCGCGACACCCTCATAGAGCAGTGCGAACAGGGTGTGGACTATTTCACCATCCACGCCGGTGTGCTCCGCCGCCACGCCGACCTTGTGGGCAAACGTCTAACAGGCTGCGTCTCGCGCGGCGGCAGCATCATGACCCAGTGGTGCGTGCTCCACAATCAGGAGAGCTTCCTCTACACTCACTTCGACGACATCTGCGAGATCCTCAACAAATACGACGTAGCTATATCGCTGGGCGACGGCATGCGTCCCGGAAGCACCCACGACGCCAATGACGAGGCTCAGTTCCTCGAGCTCGAAGTGCTCGGCGAACTCACCCTCAAGGCCTGGGAACACGATGTGCAGGTGATCATAGAGGGTCCCGGACATATCCCCATGCACAAGATACGCGAGAACATGGAGAAGCAGATCACCGCCTGCCACGGCGCTCCCTTCTACACACTCGGCCCGCTTACCACCGACATAGCCCCCGGCTACGACCATATCACCTCGGCCATAGGCGCGGCCAACATAAGCAGTATGGGCACAGCCATGATCTGCTACGTGACCCCCAAGGAACACCTCTCCCTCCCCACCCTCGAAGATGTGCGCGAAGGTGTGATAGCCTATAAGATAGCCGCCCACGCAGCCGACCTGGCCAAAGGGTTCCCCGGCGCCTCGGTGCGCGACGACGCCCTCAGCAAGGCCCGCTTCGAATTCCGCTGGAAGGACCAGTTCAACCTCTCGCTCGACCCGGCCCGCGCAAAACAGTACTATGTGGAATCACGCCGCAACGCTCCCGACACCGACGATAAATTCTGCACCATGTGCGGACCAAACTTCTGCGCCATGCGCATATCCCAAAATATAATGGACGAATGCAAGAAATAACAGATAATGCTCACAAGGGCTCCGGCACTGTTCCGGAGCCCGTTTTCGGCCACGGTTTCGCCGATGTGATAGGTCAATGGGACTGGGATGAGACAGGCCGTCAGATCCTGGCCACCACCGAAGCCGACGTCCGCCGTGTGCTCGCCAAGGCCCGCCGCAATCAGAAACAGCTCACGCCCGACGACTTCATGGCGCTCATATCGCCGGCCGCCGCACCCTTCCTCGAAGAGATGGCGCAGCTCGCCCGCCACTTCACACTCGAACGCTTCGGCAAGACGATCTCGCTCTATATCCCCATGTATGTGAGCAACGCCTGCACCAACAAATGCGTATACTGCGGCTTCAACCACGACAACCCCTTCGCCCGCACTACTCTTACCGGCGAACAGATCAAGGCCGAATGTGAGGCCATAAAGAAGCTCGGTCCCTTCGACAATATCCTGATCGTGAGCGGCGAGTTCCCCGCCCTCTGCGGCGTCGACTATCTGGCCCGCGCCCTCGACATATGCCGCCCCTACTTCAACAACATGACCATAGAAGTACAGCCCATGCGCATGGAGAAATACCGTATGCTCACCGAGCACGGCCTCAACGGTGTGGTCTGCTTTCAGGAGACATACCACGAGCCTGAATACCGCATCTTCCACCCCCGCGGCATGAAAAGCCACTACGCCTGGCGCCTCAACGGCTACGACCGCATGGGACAGGCGGGGGTCCACAAGATAGGCATGGGTGTGCTCATAGGCCTCGCATCCGACTGGAGAGCCGACATGGCCATGCTCGCCCGGCATCTCCGCTACCTGCAGAAGAAATACTGGCGCACACGCTACAGTGTGAACTTCCCCCGCATGCGCCCCTCGGAGAGCGGATATCAGCCCAATGTGGTGCTCTCGGACCGCGAACTCGTGCAGCTCACCACAGCCTTCCGCATCTTCGACCACGACGCCGACATATCCTACTCTACACGCGAAGCTCCCGAGATGCGCGACGCCATGCTTGCCCTCGGAGTGACCTCCGTAAGTGCCGGCAGCCAGACAGAGCCCGGCGGCTACTGCTCCACACCCGAAGCCCTCGAACAGTTCGAGGTTTCCGACCAGCGCACGCCCAAAGCCGTGACCGAAGCCATACGCCGCGCCGGCTATGAGCCCGTGTGGAAAGACTGGGACGCCGTCTTCGACTAATCCCCCGGCCTGACCGTTCAATTTAAGCAGCCGGAATCGACATCGTCATATTACGGCAGAAGAGTAACCGCCGGGCAAGTAGAGCGCCCTAACGCGTTACTCAGCGCTCAAGGCGGCAGTCGAATTCGGCGAGCAGTTCGCTGATGGAGGGGTTCTTCTCCACTATCTCTTTGAGAAGCTCAGGTTTGGTGAGCACTTGCGGACGCGCGTCGGGATCGGCAAGCTTATACTCAAGCCTCAGGGAATCGTTGCCAACTTCGTTCTTGAGAAACTCAAGCAGGTCGGCATTGTCGGCGAGTTCGTCGCGTTGCGCCGGGTTCTGCACTGTGACACAGTAAACGAAATCGTGGGCCGGAACGGGACGCGCCGAACGCATGGTGTTGTAGAGTATCGGCTTGTCGGTATGCTGCTGCCGGAATTTCTCCCACGCTTCGAGCAGCTGATCGGCGGTGAACGACGTGCGTTTGCCGCCGTCGGCATGGCCGGGATCATCGGCGCTCTCTGACGCGGCTTCCGGGCTGTCGCCGGCTTCCGAAATACGTACCGTGTGGCGCACCGTGCCGGCCGGACGCAGACGTACCGGCGGCTTCGGTTTGGGTGCGGGAACCGGAGCGGACTGAGGCGCATGAGGTGCCTGAGCCTGAGATTGAGCCTGAGGCGCCTGGGAAGCTTGTGTCGGCTTGGGAGCAGCTTGCGTGGCCGGGGCCTGAGCAGCAGAAGGAGCAGCTTGAGGAGCAGTTGAAGACGAGGCTGGAGCGGCTGCAGGAGCCGCCGAGGCGGGAGCCTCAGGAGCGGGCTGAGACTGCGGGGTTGAGAGCGGCGTATGGATCTGCGACTTCGACGGGTCTACGGGCCTTATGCCGGGAGCAAGGATATTGCAGATACGTATCAGCGTGAGCTCCACCAGGAACTGTTTGCTTGTGGAAACGCGGTAGTTGAGGTCGCAGAAATTCACATACTCCATGGCGGCGTAGTACCATTGAGGCGGAATCTTCGAGGCCTGATCCACATATCGGCGCGCCACATCGGGGCTCACCTCGAGCAGCGAGGCAGTGGGCGGATTGGCGGCAACAAGCAGGTCGCGGATATGCGCTCCGAGGCCGTTGACGAAGAAGAGCGAGTCGAAACCGCTGTCGCGCACCTCCTTGTAGATGAGTAGCGACTGCTGCACATCGCCTGCGAGAAAGGCTTCCACGAGACGGAAGTAATACTCGTAGTCGAGCACATTGAGATTGTCGATGGCGCTGCGGTAGGTGATATTGCCCATGGACGAAGCGGCCACCTGATCGAAGATGGAGAGCGCGTCGCGCATGGCGCCGTCGGCCTTCTGCGCTATCACGTTGAGCGCCGCGGGGTCGGCCTGGATACCCTCCTGACCGGCCACATACTGAAGATGCTCCACCATGTCAGCCACAGTGATACGGTTGAAATCGTAGATCTGGCAGCGGCTCAGGATGGTGGGAATCACCTTGTGTTTCTCCGTGGTGGCGAGAATGAACACCACATAGGCCGGGGGCTCCTCAAGCGTCTTGAGGAAGGCGTTGAAGGCGGCTGTGGAGAGCATGTGCACCTCATCAATGATGAAGACCTTGTAATCGCCCGTCTGAGGCGGGATATGGACCTGTTCGGTGAGCTTGCGGATATCGTCCACAGAATTGTTGGAAGCCGCGTCAAGCTCCACTATGTTAAGCGAACGCCCTTCATTGAAGGCGCGGCACGACTCGCAGCTGTTGCACGCCTCCCCCTCGGGCGTCTTGGCCGTACAGTTGATAGTCTTGGCGAAAATGCGCGCACACGACGTCTTGCCCACACCGCGGGGACCGCAGAAAAGGTAAGCCTGCGCCAGACGGTTGGTGTCTATGGCGTTTTTGAGCGTGGCGGTGAGGGCCTTCTGGCCTACCACAGAGTGGAATGTCGAGGGGCGGTACTTGCGTGCCGAGACTATGTAGGGTTGGTCCATGGGATTCGGATATTTGCAGGCGCAGACCCGCAGGCCGGCGCTTCTTTATTGCGAAATTACAAAAAAAATCGGTAAAGCCCAAGCCCCATGCAACAAAATCGGCGCGGGGCTCGTTAATATGTAGATATGGAAAAAAGCAGACTATATACCGGTACCGGCGACAAGGGCGACACCTCCCTGGTCGGCGGCCAGCGCGTAGGCAAAGACAGCGTGCGCCTTGAAGCCTACGGCACTGTGGATGAGTTCTCTGCCCACATCGGTGTGCTCGACGCCCTGCCCCACAACGAAGCGGCGGTGAAGTCACTCTTCCGCAACATTCAGAACCGGCTTTTCAACATAGGTGCATATCTGGCCACGGAACCCGAGAAAGACACGCATCCCGAGCCTTACGGCCTGTCCGACGACGACATCCGCGAGATAGAGGAAGCCATCGATGCACTCGACGCTTCCGTACCCAAGATCCGCGGGTTCGTGCTCCCCGGAGGTTGCGAGGCTTCAGCCCAGGCCCATGTGACACGCACCGTATGCCGACGCGCAGAGCGACGCATCATAGCCCTGAGCCGCGAGGCTTACGTCTCACCGCTCGTCGTGCGCTATTTCAACCGTCTGAGCGACTTCCTCTTCATCCTGGCCCGCAGCTACAATGTCAGAGCCGGAGTCGACGAGCTCACATGGCAAAAACCCTGAGCCGCCCCGCGAAGGGCTTAAGCGATTTTGACAACATACAGCGAAGCGCACCGGCTTCGCGACCACAGACAAAAACAAAAATACTTACAACGATAGATTATGTACTGGACACTTGAACTTGCGTCGAAACTTGAAGACGCGCCATGGCCCGCTACAAAAGAAGAGCTCATCGACTTCGCGATGCGCAGCGGTGCTCCAATGGAAGTGATAGAGAACTTACAGGAAATAGAAGACGAAGGCGAGACCTACGAAAGCATCGAAGACATCTGGCCCGACTACCCCTCCAAAGAAGACTTCTTCTTCAACGAGGATGAGTATTAAGCCGTAAGCAAACGTTTAACCCATAAATTATCAAGGAGTTGCGCAAATTTTGACCCATAGGTCGTTATTTTTGAATCTTTTTGAAAAAATGAAGGTGACGGAGGTTTGATGCTCCGCCACCTTCATCGCTGATATGGCTATGGTTGCATTTTTGTTTGGCACACTCGTCACGTTTCTGACGACACTCTTTGAGAGTAGCAACTACATAAAAGTAACGCGCATATATTTATTCCCCCGGGATTCGCGTGCCGGATACTGCCTCGAAATTATCAAGAGCCCAAACTATAAGACTTTCGATGTGAGGCATAAGCGATTTTCCCAGTTCTGTAAGGGAATATTCAACCTTCGGGGGAATCTCGGAATACATTTTTCGTGAAATCAGACCGTCTGCTTCAAGGCTTTTCAACGTGTCGGTAAGCACCTTGGGAGAAATATCCGGAATAGCCTTGCCGATTTCATTGAATCTGGTGGCATCGTTCTCAGACAGCACACAGAGTATCAGCATAGACCATTTACCCGAAAACCGTGCAACTACGTTCCGGACCGGGCATGATGATATGCCGGTATATTTTTTAAGATTTTCTTTGAGCGGTAATCTGTTCATAATCAGATAATGGTTACTTTGACGTAAGTGTCTTACTCAAATGTAACGTCTTGTTTAGGTGAATTATATCCATTAACTTTGCGCTATTAAAACAATAGCGGCTTTCCGCTGCAAAGTTAATCATAAAATTCAAATCATAAAAATATGAGCGAAATCAAGACTCTCAATTCGGGCGAAAAATTCGTCCATGCCTCGGTTGGTTCACTCCACGCTTTCGAGGGAAAACAGTTTGTAAAGGAAGCCACAGGTGCAACATCGTGTGAAATATCATTTGGCACACTCCCCACAGGAGCAGCCGTACCGTTCTTCCACAGCCACAAGGTTAACGAAGAAAACTACATCATCCTATCCGGAGCCGGCAAGTTTCAGGTCTATGGAGACGTGTTTGACATTACCGAAGGTTCTGTGATTCGCGTCTCCACCAACTGTGACCGCAACATCAAATGCACTTCTGCCGAGCCTATGACCTACATCTGCATTCAGGCAAAAGAAGGCAGTCTTGAGGGTTACACAATGACCGATGCGGAAATCACGGAACGCGAGAATCTGCTGTAACGCCATGAAGATAACTCAAATACGCAATGCCACAGTCATTATCGAATACGGAGGCAAACGGTTTCTTGTCGATCCCATGTTGGGAGCCAAGGGGACGTTTGCCCCGTTCCCAATGACAGGAAACAAACTTCGCAACCCACTGGTGGAGCTTCCTATGCCAGTAGCAGAAATCTTGCAGGGCATAGATGCTGTGATAATCACTCATACTCACCTTGACCATATTGACCCGACAGCACTGGAAATCATGGATAAGAGACTTCCGGTGTTCGTCCAAGACAACAAGGATGCCGGTTTCATGAGGAAGCATTGCTTCACCAATGTCAGCATTTTGGGAGAAGATACCCGCTTCGGTGATGTTCAGATGACAAAGACTCCCGGAAAACACGGCACATTCCCCATGATTCTTCTTGCAGGTCACACCTGCGGCATCATATTCCGTAACGATAAAGAGCAAACTCTTTATCTCGCAGGCGATACCATTTGGTATCACGGTGTCGAGACAACCTTGGACAAATACTCTCCCGAAGTGATTCTCATCAACGCCGGCGGTAATAAATTCAAAGGTTTCCGTCCGGTTATCATGCACGAAAAGGATGTGCTTGAAGTGCATAGGCACATGCCGAAATCAATACTTGTAGCCACGCACTTGGAAGGTGTTAACCATAACACTGTCACACGCAAGGAACTTTGCAAGTTTGCGGAAACCAATGACTTTTCTGATAAACTGCTTATTCCGGATGACGGTCAAACAATATCGTTATGATAAAAAACCTTAAAGGGCGTGTTGAGTTGAGGTTTATGCAAATTTGCATAAAGATGTATTGTGAAAGTAAAT
>SFOK01000085.1 GCA_004552395.1 Bacteroidales bacterium
CAATCTTGTCAGTTTGTTCCCAGGGCATATCCTTGGTATTTAAGCCAAAATGGCCATATGCGGCAGTTTTGCGGTAAATAGGCCGGCGTAAATCAAAATTGGCAATGATAGCTGCCGGACGAGCGTCAAATATTTCGGTTACAGCCTGGCAAAGACGGCTGTCGGCTACCTTGCCCGTGCCAAAGGTATCTACCATGACCGATACAGGCTCGGCCACACCGATAGCATAAGCCAGCTGCACTTCGGCACGGTCTGCCAGGCCGGCAGCCACGATATTCTTTGCCACATAACGGGCAGCATAAGCACCGGAACGGTCAACCTTCGTTGGATCCTTGCCGGAGAAAGCGCCGCCGCCATGACGAGCCATGCCGCCATAGGTGTCAACAATAATCTTGCGGCCTGTCAGGCCGCAGTCACCCTGAGGGCCGCCGATAACGAACTTGCCGGTAGGGTTGATGAAATACTTGGTCTCCTCGCCCAGAATAGAGCTCAGGAGGCTGTTGGCCAGACTCGACGCACCCAGACGGAACAGATCATGGCAGAGCCACTCGTCGCCGAGCACCTCTTTCACAATGGCGTAATAGCGCAGAGCGTCGGCTGTAGTGCGCACACCGCCCGCGGCCTTGAAACCGACCTTGCGGCCCGTACGCTCATAGTATTCCTTGATGCAGCGGCACATCACATAAGCGGCCGGGAGCGTGGCACCCTCGTAGATCTTGCCTGTCGACGTCTTTATGAAGTCGGCGTCGCTATACATGGCCAGAACAGATGCCTTGCGTATATTCTCGTAGCTCTTCAGAGCGCCTGTCTCCAGGATCACTTTCAGCTTGCCGCTCTTGATGGTGTGGCGTATCTCTATGATCTCATCGGTGAGGTCCTCGTAGTTTTCGTCGAAGAAATAGCCCAGGTTCATCACGATATCCACCTCATCGGCGCCTCCGGCCACTGCCAGTGCCGTGTCGGCAATCTTCACCGGAAGGAAAGTCTGCGACGAAGGGAATCCGGCCGCTACCACACAGACATCCACCTCGGGCACCTCCAGATGTGTGCTCACCACTTCGGCGAAGTTACTGTAGACGCAGATCGAAGCCACATTGGGCAGCTGCGGATAATCGTTGTCGAAATCGTTGACACGCTCCGTGAATTTGGCCACACTGCGCACTGTATCGGTGGTGCTCAGTGTAGTGAGATCCACTGAGTTGAACAGAAATTTGTACACCTCGGGCGAGGCATACTGTTCGGCGTTGTCTGTAATTTTTGCCACTGCCGCATCGATAGTTTCGGCGTCGGTGGGGAAGTTGATGGCCTTGAGGGCTTCCTGATATTTATCCATGGTAATGAAATTTTGTTTCAGATTGCAACTGAATTATTTGTTTCGGGAAATGTAGATCTTGATTAACAGACTCTAATGCTTGCGGCTCTAATGAGATGGCGGTTTGCCGGCAGCTCCGCGCTGAAAAATTAACACTCCCGCGCGGGCAAAAGTTTTGCGCCCCTAAGGGCTTGTCACTCGAGCATCGAGAAAAACCGCTCTCGGTACGCGTCGGTCACCGGAATCAGCTCGGCTCCTATGGTGATTCGCGACCTCTCCACGGCATCTACCTTCCCCACATTCACGATGTAAGATTTGTGGACCCGGCAGAACCGGCCCGACGGCAGCCTCTCCTCGAGCGCCTTCATGGTGGACAGCGCTGTGACAGGCGCACGCCTCCCCTCCAGAAAGATGCTCACATAATCACCCAACCCTTTCAAATACAGTATCGAAGCGGTGTCCACACGAACCATCCTGTAGTCGCACTTCACGAATATGAACTCCTGATCGTACTGCCTCCGCTCCTCCTCGGGCAGCGGCGGAGGCGCCTCGTGGCCTCCCTCCTGCTGCTCGGCCACCGCCTCTCTGGCACGCCCGGCCGCCTCGAGAAAACGGTTGTATGTGATCGGCTTCAGTATATAGTCGAAAGCATGGACGGCATACGAATCGAAAGCGTAGTCGCGGAAAGCTGTGGTGAAGATTATCTTCGTGGACGGGTCGGCGAAGCCGGCAAGCTGAAGACCGCTCATCCCGGGCATATCCACATCGAGAAAAAGCAGGTCCACCTCCCCCGAGAAATGCTTGAGCGCCTCGGCGGGTGACAAATATGAGCCCGCAAGCTCCAGAAAATCCGTTCGATCTATGAAGCTCTCAAGCAGCTTCACGGCGAGAGGCTCGTCGTCCACTACCATGCAGCGTAGCTTCCCGCCGTTCCCGGCTGTCCGGTCTGTTTTATTCATTTTGTTTAACTGATGTATAATATACTTGATATCAATTCTTTGTCAAAGCGTCACCGAGTGCCGCCCTTTACTCGCCGCAGGGGATTTCGAGCACCGCTTTGTAGCATCCGTCGGCCTCGCCCGTTTCGAGCCTGTAGTTGCCGGGGAACTGTATGTCGAGTCTCCGCTTCAGGTTCTTAAGCCCCACGCGGTGGCTCACCTGCGTGCGGGCGCTCTCAGGCAGCAGCGAGTTGGTCACCTCGAAACGGAAAAGGCCGCCCTCGGCCGACGCCTTCACCTCGATGAAGCAGTCCATCGAACTGGCCGCACCGTGCTTGAACGCGTTCTCCATCAGCGTGATGATGAGCATCGGCGGTATCTCGCCCTCCGGATTCTCGGGAAAATCCACACTCACGCGCAGCCTGTCAGTGTAGCGCAGCCGCATCAAAGTGATGTAATTCTCGATCAGCTCGAGCTCGCCTCTCACCGGCACAATATCGCGCGAGCCCTCTTTCAGGATATGGCGCATCATCTCCGAGAGAGTAGCCAGGGCGTTCTGGGCAAGCTCCGGGTCTATGGCCGTCAGCGCCGAGATATTGTTGAGCGAGTTGAACAGGAAGTGCGGGTTGAGCTGCGCCTTGAGCTGTTCGGTCTCCATGCGCGCTATCTCCTCCTGCTGCGCCCGGCGCTCCTTCTCCAGCGAACGGTTCCGCTGCACGGACCGCAGCGCGAAGGCCACGGCCACGAAGAACACCAGCGAGACCGCCACAAGCACTATCGCGGCTATAAACACCAGAGCCATAGGTGCCGTCGGACCATTTGCTTCGCTCTCTTCAAACGATATGCTGTCGTAGCAAAGGTATGCGGCAGCAAACAGGATTGTCATGACATTCACCCACACGAACGGGCGCCATTTGTGCCGGTTGAACATGCGCGGTATAAGCCAGAGGTAGTTCACATAGAACACCACCGCCCACACACCCATAGGCACAATCCAGCTCATCAGGATATCTGCATCCATGCCCGTGCTCATCCACAGAAACAGCGGTATTAGCGACAATATACACCACATGCCCGTCTGTATGAGGCTCGACATATGGCGCTCCGAAATTAACTTTGCAGCATAAAAAAGTTTTTACCCCGCTCCCGGGGTCTCTCTCCCATCTTAGAATTGTTTCATTTCAACCCAAAACTATCCCACATATGAGAAGCATCCTCTTGATATCCCTCGCGGTCCTCGGTCTCGTCCCGGCCTCAGCTCTGGTTCAGCAACGCGCCGCCCCGCAGCAACCCGAAGCTGCTCCCGCCGATTCCATAGTCTACTCTCAGTCCGACTCCATTCCCAATTTCGACGACGACGCCTCGATGCTCGACGAGTTTGTGGTCGTCACCCGCAAGAAGCTCGTCAAGATGGACGCCGAGAAACTGACCTACGACGCTTCGCAGGATCCCGACGCCCAGTCGCTCTCGACCCTCGAGATACTGCGCCGCGTCCCAATGGTCTCTGTCGACGGCCAGGACAACATCTCCGTCAACGGCAAGTCGGATTTCCGGATCTACGTCAACGGCAAGCCCAATCAGATGCTCTCCTCCGATCCGGGCAAGATGCTCAAGACTATCCCGGCCTCTACCATCGACCATTTCGAGGTCATCAACAATCCCGGCGCCAAATACGACGCCGAGGGTGTGGGCGGTATCCTCAACATCGTGCTCAAAAAGACCGGATCGCTCGACGGCTTCACGGCCACTTTCACCGGAACCACCGGAACCACCGTGCAGCAGGGCTCTGTCTACGCCATGGCCCAGCGCGACAAGGTCTCTCTCACGGCCAACGCCAACGTGTTGCACTACTCCAACCCCGCCATGCGCTCTTCCTCGGTGCGCTCGGACATGAGCACCGGCTCGGTGCTCACCAACGATATGCGGACCAAGAATCAGTTCAACAGCTTCTCGGCATCTCTGACTGCCGACTATAAGCCTACCGACGCCGACTACTTCGCCGTGAGCGGATCAGTGAACCGCTCCCCCTTCCGCCTCTGGAGCACCGGCACCACGAACATGTTCGCTCCCTCCGCCGCCGTTGCCGCATCGGAGCTCCTCTACGGCTACGGCATGGTAAACAACGTCCGCAACCTCAGCGTCGGTGTGAACGCCTCGGCTGACTATTCCCACACTTTCCGCGGCAACTCCGACAATCTCCTCCAGCTCGCCTACCGCTTCAGCACCAACCCGAGCCACTCGCAGGCCTTCAACACTTTCTCGGCCCTCGCCAACGGCGAGATGTATATCCCAGAGAACTACGGCACTGACTCCCGCACCAACATGATAGAGCATATAGGCCAGGCCGACTATTCCTACCCGCTCGGCGAGCGTCACATCTTCGGCATCGGCTCCAAGATGACATTCCGCCGCTCCCTCTCCGAGGACTCGGGCCACCGATTCCGCCACCACACCACCATTTCGGCCGCTTACCTCACCTACGGCCTCAAAGCCGGACTCTTCTCCCTCAACGCCGGAGCCCGCTGGGAACACACCTACCAGTCATCCGACGCCGTGGCCGGTCATCAGGCATTCCATACGGACTACGACAACTTCGTGCCCAACCTCACCCTCACCTACGCCTTCACGCCCTTCCGTACCCTCTCCGCCGGATACAATATGCGTATCTCGCGCCCCGGCATCGAATACCTCGACCCGTTTGTCAACAACGACGACCCACTCGCCGTAACCACCGGCAACCCGTCGCTCACCGCCGAGAAATACCACAACCTCAACCTCACCTACTCCTCTATGTGGGGCGGACTGATGCTCAACGCCCAGGCCGGCTACTCCTTCTCCAACGACGGCCTCGCCACTCTGCTCACCATCCGCGACGGCGTCACTTACACCACTTACACCAACTCGATGCGCAACCGCCAGTTCAACCTCGGGCTCTTCCTCAACTACACGCTTGGCCTCAAGACCCGCATCATGCTCTCCTCGCAGACCTCGTTCGTATCCATGCGTGTGCCGGGCACTTCGCAAGCCAACCACGGCTGGTCGCAGAATATCATGGGCGGCCTGCAGCAGACGCTCCCCTGGGACCTGCAGCTCGGTGTGAACCTCTTCGCCTCCACACCGCGCAAGGACCTCACCATTGACGGTCCCTCATTCTTCATGCACATGCTCTCTGTCTCCAAGTCGTTCCTCTCTGACCGCCTCAACCTCAGCCTCGTGGTTGTGAACCCCTTCGAGGACTGCTCCAGACTCAAGATCAGCCAGCTCGGCCAGAACATGCGCAACAATGTCACCCTCAAGATGGATATGCGCAGCGTCATGTTCACCGTCTCCTACCGCATCGGCTCGCTCAAACCGCGCCGGGCCAAGACCCGCGACCTCGACTCCGACATAGCTCCCGCGCAGGGAGGCATCGACTCCTCCACCGGTATGGGCGGCTCAGGCATTCCCGCAGGCTCAACCCCCTCAACTACCCCCGGCCTCTAATCGGTTCTGCCTTTTCCCTCCGCCCCTCACAGGTCCCTCGAAACAGTTTCCATATTCATATAGTTAGCGACTGCGGGCTGCGCATCTTCCCTTACGCGGCCCGTTGCCGCTTCTTCCCGTCCTGCCTCTCCTCTCCATCCCCCATTCTCGTCTGCGAAAAATTTTTTGTTCTTGCCGCGAGCTTTAGCGAAGCGTCCTCCAACTTGTCCGCGATTCGGGCCTATTTTCTCAATTTTAACATAAAATTAACACTTCAAGCAGATATTATTTCCTCCTTTAAGCGTTAATATATAAGATCCCTGCGGACAGTGCCCGCTGCATCCGGCTCTCCTCTCGCAGGCAATCACCTGTATATCAACCCAATAAGCGACTACTCATTATGAGCAATACAGACAATCGCCGCGCTCCCCGCCTCAAGAAGTCGGAGATCGCTTCCCGCATAGTGGAATTCCTGCAGAAGGAATCCAAACAGGCTTTCAACTACAAGCAGATAGCCTTCGGTATCGATGCCGTGAACCCGGCTAACCGCATGGATATCATCAACACGCTCGACGAGCTCGCTGCCGACGGCGCCATAACCGAGGTGAGCCTCGGCCGATACAAGGCCAACTCGAACCGCGGCTCCGAAAGCATAGGCACCTTCGTGCGCCGCTCCAACGGCCGCAACGCCGTCATCATCGACGAAGAGCCTATCCTCGTCACCGAGCGCAACTCCATGCACGCCCTCAACGGCGACAAGGTACGTGTGGTCATCAGCGCCGCCCGCAAAGGTCAGGACCCGGAAGCCCGCGTCGTCGAGATTGTGGAGGAGAAAGACCAGGTCTTCATCGGCACCATCAAGGCCGAACCGGGCTACGCAGCGCTCGTCACCGACTCCAAGTTCCTCGCCGCCGACATAATACTGCATCCCGGGCACCTCAAAGGGGGCAAGGACGGCGACAAGGCCGTGGTCCGCATCACCCAGTGGCGCGATGACGAGATGAACCCGCGCGGCGAGATCGTCGACATACTCGGCCGTAAGGGCGAGAACACCGCAGAGATGCACGCTATCCTCGCCGAGTTCGGTCTCCCCTACCGCTACCCGGAGGCTGTGGAGAAAGCAGCCGCACGCATCGACGCCGGCATCACGGAGGAGGAGATTGCCAAGCGCGAGGATTTCCGCGACACTCTCACTTTCACCATCGACCCGGCCGACGCCAAGGACTTCGACGACGCCCTCTCTTTCAAACAGCTTAAGGACGGCCGCTACGAAGTCGGTGTTCATATAGCCGACGTCACACACTATGTCCAACCCAACACCATCATAGACCGCGAGGCACAGGACCGCGCCACAAGCGTCTACCTCGTGGACCGCACCATACCTATGCTCCCCGAGCACCTCTCCAACGGCATCTGCTCGCTGCGCCCCGACGAGGAAAAGCTCACCTTCTCGGTCATCTTCGAGCTCGACGACAACGCCCGCGTGATCAACTCGCGCATCTGCCGCACGGTGATCCGCTCCGACCGGCGCTACGCCTACGAGGACGCCCAGAAGATCATCGAGACGGGCGAGGGCGACAATGCTCCGGCTATCCTCAAGCTCAATCATCTGGCCAAGACTCTCCGCCGCCGCCGTTTCGAGGAGGGAGCCCTCGAGTTCGGCCGCCCCGAAGCCACATTCAGGATAGCTCCCGACGGCACACCCCTTGCCGTCAGCTTCAAAGTGGCCAAGGAATCGAATCAGCTCATCGAGGAGTTCATGCTGCTTGCCAACAAGACCGTGGCCCAGTTCATAGGCCAGCCCAAAGGGAAAGCCAAGCCCAAGACTTTCGTATACCGTATCCACGACCTCCCCGATGCCGAGAAGCTTGCCAATGTGGCCATGATTGCACGCCGCTTCGGCTATAAGATCAACACCGACGGCTCCAACGCCGCCGTCAACAAGAGCATAAACCGTATGCTCGCCGACATCAAGGGTAAAGGCGAGGAGAATCTGCTCTCCATGCTCGCCATACGCTCCATGGCCAAGGCCGTATACTCCACCACCAACATTGGCCACTACGGCCTGGCGTTCCCCTACTACACCCACTTCACCTCGCCGATCCGCCGCTACCCCGACATGATGGTGCACCGCCTCCTGCAGCGCTACCTCAACAAGGGCCGCTCGGCCGATGTCACAAAGGTTGAAGACCTCTGCAAACATTCCTCCGACCAGGAGCAGCTCGCCGCCAACGCCGAACGCGCCTCGATCAAATACAAACAGGTGGAATACATGGGCAACCATATCGGCAAGCAGTTCACGGGCGTCATATCCGGTGTCACGGAATGGGGCCTCTACGTGGAGCTCGACGAGAACCTCTGCGAAGGCATGGTGCCCATGCGCGACCTCGCCGACGATTTCTACGACTACGACGAGAAGAACTATTGTCTCACAGGCCGACGCAACCACACGCGCTACACCCTCGGCGACGCCGTGAAGATCCAGGTGGCCCGCGCCGATCTCGACAAGAAACAGCTAGACTTCTACCTTCTCAACGATGAGGGCCTCCCCATACAGCCCCGCAAACGCCAGGAGAACCGCGGAGGACGCCGTGGCGAACCCAAGCAGGGCGGCCGTCGCCGCGCCGGTTCCAAAGCCCGCGGCAATGCCTCATCCTCGCGCCGTGGCTCCGCGACACGCGCCTCCAAAAAATCCAAAAAACAAAAATAATCCACCGGCTCCGGGGAATCGGCATTATTGTAAGGACGCACGGCTCGTGCGTCCGATTCCCGCCCCGTAAAATAAGGATCGTATCTCCCTAATAATCAATCCATCCGGCAGCAGAAGCAGCCGGATGGATTGATTTTTTATCCTTGATCTATTGCCTTTGACCCTTTTCCCTTGATTATTTCTAATAGCTGCCTGCCGTACTTGACCGCCGCTTGTAATTCGGGTCAAACGGATTCCGGTTCACGTCGAAGTAATCGTCCTCCTCATTGTCGGTGTTCTCTTCGCCGGAACCGCCGCGACGGTTCTTCTTCGACTTCTTGGTCGGCTTCTTCACCCTGTCGGGCTTGTTCTGCTTCACTCGCTCGGGCTTCTGCGCATCTACCGCCACGGCGTTGAGGTCCCACGTCTCGTTGCGGTCGAAACGCCTCAGATCCATCGCCTTGGGATAATACCACACCTCCTCGGGCTGCTGACCCGTGTCTATGTCGCCGGGCGTGAACTCCCCGTCGCCGTCGGCATCGGCTGTGAAACGCACATAATACTCCTGCGGCACGAGGTACGGCACTGTCACCGTGCCGTTCTCCACGGTCTGTTTCCACACGGGTTTATCCGTAGCGTCGAGTATCTCCACAAACCCCTTCACACTGTCGGGCGTAAGACGCAGCGTCAGCGACGAATACCCGCTTCGCGGCCTCGTCTTGGTCATGAACGTGAACGTGCGGTTGCCGCGTCCGGTCAGTCCGATACCCGCCAGGGAATCGGCCACTATCCTGTACTGGCTGTCGAATTCCCACGGCGCGTGGACTCTCATCCGCCGGGGCACGAGCGAATCGGGCTCAAGCGTCACACCGGCCACCGGCAGCCAAAGCGAATCCTGCTGCACCTCCACCCTCACGGCATCCGCGCGCAGATACTGCAGCGGCTCGGAAAACTCTATCACGGCCGGCGCGTATATCTCTTGAGTCGTAGAGCTCACAGCCTTCAGATCTATGAACCGTGCGTTAAGAGCCGCTATCGAATCGGCCTCTATCTGTTTGCGGCTGCGGCGTTTGCGAGCCTTCACCTTGGGCCGCTTCGTGATGAAGTCGAGCGTGTCGGTCACCATGGTCAGGGCGTTGTCCACACCCTCGGTGCGCGGATACGTCAGCGTCACATTCAGTGTGTCGATACGCGCGAACTCGGGCTTTATATAGTAGCTGAGTGTGTCGTTGGTCAGATTGCGCTCCGCCACATACCAGTCCGTCGCGCCGCCGCGGTTCAGAAGCCGCAGCTCGGGCACACGGTCGAGCCGCGTGTTGAAACGCAGATTGATGCGTGTGGAGTCTTCCCTCTGATTGTCGGTGAGATACTGAGGTTTATATCCGGTGGAGAAACTCGGTATCAGCAGGTTGTTGGGCAGAAAACGGGTGCGGAGCCGCTCCGTGACGGTATCCACGGAGCCTGTCTCCCGGTTATAGATCGTATCGGAGGCGATCACCGTTTCGCTGTAGGGCGTCACGGCCTCGGGATAGAAACCGACCGCCTCGGCGGGGTTGTCCCACCGGTAGTCGTTGTTCAGGTCGCCGAGCGTGAAAAGCCGGTAAGGGATACCTTTCAGACTGCGGAGCACAAACCGTCCGCGGTCATCGGTTTTCGTGACACGCTCAAACGGCACCTTGCGGAACGTGGTGTCTGTCAGCGCCGTGTATGCGCCCACAAGCACGCCCTGCTGCGGCTCGAGTGTCTTGGCGTCGAGCACCACACCGGCTATCTGCAGCGAGTCCACATCCTCGCCTGTCGAGAAGGAAAAGGAGAAGCCGCCGAGCTTGTTGCTCTCGTTCACATCCTCTATCGCTTTGCCGAAATCAACCGTATATGTGGTGTTCGAGGCCAGAGTATCGTCAAACTGCACTATGATCTTGCGGCCCGATGCCGACACTTTCGGCGCGGGAAAAACCGGCGGCGACACTGTCACCGACGTGAACGCGTCCTTCACGGCCACCAACTCGTCGAACTCTATCTCCACGCGGTCGCCACGGAAATTTGTGGCAAACGGCGCCGGACGGCTCTTCACGAATATCGGCGCGTCCTCGTCGCGCGGTCCGCCCGACGGAGAGCCTATGCTCGCGCACGAATAAAGGCCGAGCAGCAGCAGTATGGCCGCCACTGCCGCGTAACTCGTCGCGATGTATCTTTTCAGACCTTTCATCCCTGCAAAATTAGTAAAAAAATCCTATGGCCACGCCCCCGGCGCCTCATTATTTTGCACTCTGCCGGCCATACCCCAGCGGCATCTGATGCTGCCTGCCGTCAGGCGTCTCAGAGCCCGTTGCACAAAATTTGTTAACGTCAGGGTCGCAGCAGTGCGTCAGATTCGGTGCTGTGAGCGATTGAGCAGAGCGGGCTATGTGATTGAGCCACAGCACCGAATATGGCGTCTTGATGCGAGTCCTTTTGCTTTTTTGCATTCCTTCTTTGCTTAAGTGTACGTTTACAAATTTTCAGAACAGACTCTGATTTTAGTTTAAATTTCTTTCGGTCCGGCGTCTTTCCGGTGAATTTCTTCGAGTTT
>SFOK01000086.1 GCA_004552395.1 Bacteroidales bacterium
GGTGGAATCTTTTCCTGCCACCGAGATATTTTTCCTGTACTATTTCGGCTACACAGGCGCATTATATTCCAATCACCAACTTAAAAGTCTGCTCAACAAGAGATTCGGATACCTCACCGAAGAAAAGTATCTGATTAAGCATTCTCTTCACGACCTGCTCACCGATGCCGGAGGATCGCTGCAAACAGCTCTCTCGGCTTCGATGCAGTCGAAACCTGCTGCAGCTCTAAATCCGCCTGAGCAATCCTATTCGGAGATAGGTGACATGATTCAGGAACTCATACCTGTAGATTTTTGACAGCCGGCCGAGGGGAGCGATGTGATTGATGTATCTTATGTGGCGGGTGTGGCTGATGTAACGGCTGTGGCTGATGTAAACGGTATTCCCGTGTGCGCGAGCAACTCGAGGCGGCTCCGGAGAGGACGCGGTAGAGGCTCCGGAGAGGGCGCGGGGAGGGGATTTGGAGATATTGGGGATTATTGCTATTTTTGCATTTTAAAAGGGGGAGAGGGCGGCGATTCCGCGCGGCTCCACTCCTACGGCTTACTAACCTGCGAACCATAATTAACCGATGTTTAACATACTGACCAAAAGGGAGCTTGCACCGTCGATATTCGAGATGCGTGTGCACGCTCCGCGTGTGGCTGCCTCGGCTCAGCCGGGACAGTTCCTCATAGTGCGCACTGATGAGGAGGGGGAGCGTATCCCGCTCACTATCTGCGACTTCAACCGTGAAGAGGGCTGGGTCACCATTGTGACTCAGATTGTGGGCTATTCGAGCGGCAGAATCTGCGCCATGGAGCCGGGCGACGCTTTCGCTGACCTCACGGGGCCTTTGGGCCGCCCTTCGGACATACTGGAGATGAGCGACGAGGAGCTCCGCATCCATAAGTTTCTCTTTGTGGCCGGCGGTGTGGGCACTGCGCCTGTCTATCCGCAGGTGAAGTGGCTGCATGAGCACGGCGTGGAGGCGGATGTGATCATCGGCGCCAAGACGAAGGGGCTCTTCACTTATGTGGACGAGATGAAGCAGGTGGGCCGTGTGCATCTCTGCACCGACGACGGCTCGGAGGGCTTCCACGGCATGGTGACGGGTCTCATAGAGCAGCTCATCGAGAAGGAGGGGCGGGAGTTTGACCGCTGTGTGGTCATCGGCCCCATGATCATGATGAAGTTTGCTTCGCTGACTACAAAGAAATACAATCTGCCCACTGTAGTGTCGCTCAACGCTCTCATGGTGGACGGCACGGGAATGTGCGGCGCCTGCCGTGTGACGGTCGACGGCCAGACACGATTCACTTGTGTGGACGGTCCGGAATTCGACGGCCATCTTGTGGACTACGACGAGGCTATGCGGCGTCAGAACATGTACCGCGGCAACCCGAAAACTGATATTACGAAACATCAAAACTGCAAATGCCATGGCTGAACGTATACCGAGAGTAAAGCCCCGCGAGCAGGATCCCGCTGTGAGGGCAGGGAATTTTGAGGAGGTGAGCCTGGGCTACACCGAAGAGATGGCTCTGCGCGAAGCTTCGCGCTGCCTCAATTGCAAGAATCCGCGATGCATGGAGGGATGCCCCGTGCATATCCATATACCGGAATTTATAGCCCGTCTGCGCGAGGGCGACATCAGCGGCGCGGCCGAAGTGATCGGACGCGACTCGTCGCTTCCGAGCGTGTGCGGACGTGTGTGCCCGCAGGAGCATCAGTGCGAGGGCAAGTGTGTGCTCGGCATCAAGGGCGAGCCTGTGGCTATCGGTCTGCTTGAGCGCTTCGTGGGCGACGAGCAGATAAAGCGCGCGGCGCAGAAACATGAGGCTGCCGCCGACCTCACCGCAGGTCCCGGACGCGGCCGCAAGGTGGCTGTGGTAGGCTCGGGTCCGTCGGGGCTCGCCTGCGCAAGCGACTTGGCGCGCCTTGGCTACAAGGTGAAAATCTTCGAGGCTCTCCACAAGGTAGGCGGTGTGCTCGTGTACGGCATACCGGAGTTCCGTCTGCCCAAGGACGCTGTGGTGGCACGCGAGATCGAGGCTGTGAAGCGTCTTGGCGTGGAAATAGAGACCGATGTGGTGGTGGGCCGCACCGTCACGGTCGACGATCTTCTCGACAAAGAGGGCTACGAGGCCGTGTTCATAGGCAGCGGCGCCGGTCTGCCCCGTTTCATGGGTATCCCGGGCGAGAATGCCAACGGAGTATTCTCGGCCAACGAGTTCCTGACGCGTGTGAACCTGATGCGTGCCAACGATCCTTGCCACGACACGCCGCTCTACGAGGCCAAACGTGTGGTTGTGGTCGGCGGCGGCAATGTGGCCATGGATGCGGTGCGCACGGCCAAGCGCACCGGAGCAGAGGCGTGGATCGTCTATCGCCGCAGCGAGGCCGAGCTTCCGGCTCGTGCCGAGGAGGTTCATCATGCCCGCCAGGAGGGTATCACCTTCCGTATGCTCACCAACCCGGTGGAGATCATAGCCGACGAGAAAGGGACCGTGAAAGCCATAGACTGCGTGGAGATGGAGCTGGGAGAGCCCGACGAGAGCGGACGCCGTCGCCCCGTGGAGAAGCCTGGAAGCCGCTTCCGCATCGAGTGCGACGAAGTGATCATGGCGCTGGGCACATCGCCCAACCCGCTGATCAAGCACACCACACCGGGACTTGCCACCGACCGCCGCGGCTGCATCACAGCCGACGAGGAGGGCCGCACCTCACGTCCGGAAGTCTTTGCCGGAGGCGACGCAGTGACCGGAGCCGCCACAGTGATTCTGGCCATGGGTGCCGGCCGCAAAGCCGCCGCCTCCATCCACGAATACCTTCAGGCCAAGAAATAAAATCACGTGCAGGCCAAGAAATAAAAAACATTTTTTCATAATATTCTTAGCCGATATGCTGTTAATATGGCATATCGGCTATTTTATGCACAATAATATAGCCTAAGGCTTAGAGCCCGCTCGTAATGGCGCTGAGACCTCCCGGAAAAGATATCCGAATCGCAAAGTATATGGAGCGACATCTCCCTGTTGGGGATTTGCCGCTTTTTTGCTAACTTTGCACATTAATAACGGTTTTAGAACTTCTGCAACAGTGGAATATAATCATAAGGAAATAGAACAGCGCTGGCATCAGTACTGGAAAGAGAACGACACGTACAAGGTAACGGAAGACCCCTCGAAGAAGAAATTCTATGTGCTCGACATGTTCCCCTACCCTTCGGGTGCGGGCCTGCATGTGGGACACCCGCTGGGCTACATTGCCTCGGATATTTTCGCGCGCTACAAGCGTCAGAAGGGGTTCAACGTGCTTCACCCCATGGGCTACGATGCCTACGGTCTCCCTGCCGAGCAGTATGCCATCCAGACGGGCCAACACCCTGAGAAGACCACTACGGTGAACATAGCCCGCTATCGCGAGCAGCTCGACAAGATCGGCTTCTGCTACGACTGGAGCCGCGAGGTGCGCACCTGCGATCCCGGTTATTACCGCTGGACGCAGTGGGCGTTCATGCAGATGTTCGAGAGCTGGTATGACCGCGACGCTCAGAAGGCGCGCCCGATCGCGGAGCTTACGGCTCACTTCGCCGTCCGGGGCAGCGAGGGCGTGAACCCGGCCTGCAGCAAGGAGCTTCACTTCACCGCCGCCGAGTGGAACGCCATGAGCGAGAAGGAGCAGCGCTCCCTGCTGATGAACTACCGTATAGCCTACCAGGGCCAGACCATGGTGAACTGGTGCCCCAAGCTCGGCACCGTGCTTGCCAATGACGAAGTGACCGAGGGTGTCTCGGTGCGCGGCGGCTACCCGGTGGAGCAGCGGCTCATGACTCAGTGGTGTCTGCGCGTGTCGGCTTACGCCCAGCGCCTGCTCGACTCCCTCGACTCGCTCGAATGGAGCGACTCGCTGAAGGAGACACAGCGCAACTGGATAGGCCGCAGCGAGGGTGCCGAGATGCGTTTCCCGGTCAAGGATTCCGACGTGGAGCTCGAGATATTCACCACCCGAGCCGACACTATCTTCGGCGTCACCTTCATGGTGCTCGCCCCCGAGTCGAAATATGTGGGCCTGCTCACACGTCCCGAGCAGAAGCAGGCCGTCGACGCTTATCTGCAGGAAGTCAAGCACAAGACCGAACGCGAACGCCAGATAGAGAAGAAAGTGAGCGGCGTCTTCACCGGCTCCTACGCTCTCAACCCCCTCACCAGCAAAGAGATACCCGTCTGGGTGAGCGACTATGTGCTCGCCGGCTACGGCACCGGAGCCATCATGGCCGTGCCTGCCCACGACTCGCGCGACTACGCTTTCGCCCGCCATTTCGACCTCCCCGTCATACCTCTCATTGAGGGTGCCGACGTCAGCGAGCAGTCGTTCGACGCCAAGGAGGGCCGCATGATCAATTCCGAGGGCCCGGAGCTCAACCTCAACGGCCTGCAGGTGAAGGAAGCGATAGCCCGCACCAAGCAGTTCATAGAGGAGAAAGGCCTCGGCCACGTCAAGGTCAACTACCGCCTGCGCGACGCCATCTTCAGCCGCCAGCGCTACTGGGGCGAGCCCTTCCCCGTCTACTACAAGGACGGCGTCCCCTACCTGCTCCCCGAAGATAAGCTCCCGCTGCAGCTCCCGCCCGTCAGCTCCTACCTGCCCACAGAGACAGGCGAGCCGCCGCTGGGCCGCGCCGAGAACTGGAAGACACCCGAAGGATACCCGCTCGAGCTCTGCACCATGCCCGGCTTCGCAGGATCCTCGGCCTACTATCTGCGCTATATGGATCCCCACAACGACCGGGCACTCGTCAGCCGCGAAGCCGACGAATACTGGCAGGATGTGGACCTCTACATAGGCGGCACCGAACACGCCACCGGCCATCTGATCTACTCCCGCTTCTGGGACAAGTTCCTCTACGACCTCGGCCTCGTGGTGAAGGACGAGCCTTTCCGCCGCCTTGTGAATCAGGGCATGATCCAGGGCCGCACCAGCTTCGTCTACCGCATCAAGGACACCAACACATTCGTGAGCCACGGCCTTAAGAAGGACTACGACACGGCCCCCATACGTGTGGACATAAGCATGGTGAGCAACGACCGCCTCGACACTGAGGCCTTCCGCCGCTGGCGTCCCGAATTCGCCGACGCCGAATTCATACTCGAGAACGGCGAATACATCTGCGGCTATGCCGTGGAGAAGATGTCCAAGTCCATGTTCAATGTGGTGAACCCCGACGATATAGTGGAGCGCTACGGTGCCGACACCCTGCGTCTCTACGAGATGTTCCTCGGCCCTCTGGAGCAGAGCAAACCCTGGGACACCAACGGCATCGACGGTGTGAACCGCTTCCTCAAGAAGCTCTGGAGCTGGTCGCAGGCCGTGCTCTCAGCCCCGGAAGATGTCAAGCCCGGAGCCGCCGAGCTCAAGAGCATCCACAAGCTCGTGAAGAAAGTGAGCGCCGACATAGAGGCCTTCAGTTTCAACACCTCTGTGGCCGCCTTCATGATAGCCCTCAACGAGCTCTCGGCCGCCAAGTCGCGCAGCCGCGAAGTCCTCTCCATGTTTGTGAGAGTGCTCGCCCCGATGGCCCCCTTCATCTCCGAAGAGCTCTGGCACGCCCTCGGCAACGAAGGCAGCGTGATCGATTCCACATGGCCCGAGTGGAACGAAGAGTATCTCAAGGAAGCCAGCAAGAAATATCCGGTCAGCTTCAACGGCAAAGTGCGCTTCACCATCGAAGTGGCCGCCGACACTGACCGCGCCGAGGTGGAGCGCATAGCCCTCGCCGACCCTGCCGCAGCCAAGTGGCTAGATGGCAAGGAGCCCCGCAAGGTCATAGTGGTCCCCGGCAAGATCGTGAATGTGGTAATCTGATGCAAGAAACCCCGGCGGACGCTCCCCGGCGACTGACCGCAGCTCCGGGGGACGCCGCCAACCGATACAACCCCCGAAATATGGTGAAAGAGATTGTATTCGCCACCAACAACCCTCACAAGCTCAGCGAGGTACGCCGCATCCTCGGTGACAGGGTTAAAGTGCACTCCCTCTCCGAGATAGGGTGCCACGACGAGATACCCGAGACAGCCGACACACTGGCCGGCAACGCGCTCATCAAGGCCCGCTGGGTCAAGGAGAAATACGGCTACGACTGCTTCGCCGACGACACCGGCCTAATGGTCGACGCCCTCGGAGGCGCTCCCGGTGTCTACACCGCCCGCTACGCCGGCGAAAACTGCACACCCGCCGACAATGTGGCCAAGCTCCTCGACGTACTCCGCGGCGAGACTGACCGCAAAGCCCGTTTCAGCACCGTCATAGCTCTGGTGCGCCGGGAAGAAGGCGAAGAGCTTATGGAAGGCACCGTCGAGGGAGAGATAGCCTGCGAACCCCGAGGCACCGACGGCTTCGGCTACGACCCCATATTCATACCCGAAAACCGCGGCGTCACCTTCGCCCAGATGGGCCCCGACGCCAAGAACGCCATCTCACACCGCGGCCGCGCCGTGGCCAAGCTCGCCGCACGTCTCCTCTCCTGAGCCGCGCAGCCGGCAGCCAAGGGGCCTCCCGCCCAAGCGCTGAATAATTGTTAAAACGGTGCCGCTGATACAATAATCCGCTCTGTTTGCGAGTAATATAAGTGTAAAAAAATTTTATTCACTCTACAATGAAAAAGATACTTGCCGCACTTTTCCTCATAGCTTCCGGACTGCCCTTCGCCCTGCCGGCATCGGCCGCTACCGACATTGCCAATGTGGGAGACTGGCGTCAGCACAATACTTTCGATTACTACTTGCGTCGTGTGGTGGAGACCCCCTCGCGCGTCTATATGCTCGGTCAGGACCAGGGCTCCTGGAGCTGGGCGTCAGGCTACGATCAGATACGCTGTTCCCTCTTCGTCTACGATAAGGAGAGCGAGGAGATCGAGGGCTACAACGCCCTTAACTATCTCCACGGCAACAGCATATCCGACGTTTACTACAACTCCGCCAAACGCTATCTGCTGATCGTATACACGGACTATAACATCGACATACTCTACGACGATGACAGCTGCTACAATGTGCCCGGCCTCGCTTCAGTGCTCATACCCGGCGGCAAGAACGTGCGCACCGTCAGCTTCGACCCCGAGCTCGACAAAGCCTATGTGGCCACCGACTTCGGCTACTTCGTCATCGACGACAGCCGAAACCTCATCTCCGAGTCGCATATCTACAACAAGCCCATCAACCAGATTTGCCGCGTGGGCGACACACTCGTGGCAGCTGCCGACGAAGGCCTCTTCACCTCCCCGGTCAACGCCGCCGACAAACACGGCACCTGGAGCTCTTTCAAGAAGATGACCAACTCTCCCTCGGGCGCCACATTCGTGGTCCCCTTCGGCGACGACACGATAGCTTACGTGGATACCGGCAATAAATCCTACCTCTACAAGAGCTCAGGTGTGGCTAAAGGCGAGATTGAATCCGAGCCCAAAAACCTCTATGCTTCGGGCATCGTTGACATTGCCGAGAACCGCGACGGCTATTTCGTGGCCACTCAGTGGGAAGCCGTGCTCCTCAACAAAACCGAAGGCACCTCTTCCTCCATCGCCGGTTCTTCGGCATATAAATACGCCTACCCCAACCCCGTGATGGTATTAAGCTCCTGGACTCCTGATGTCCTCTGGCTGGCTCAGGGAAGAAAAGGACTTAAAAAGTTCAATTATGCCGACAAAAAGCTTACCGCCGTTGCGAATCC
>SFOK01000087.1 GCA_004552395.1 Bacteroidales bacterium
GAAATCTCGTTTACGATATCAGCTTTTGTCATTGCTTTGTCTGTTTATTTTTAGGGTAACGGTTTTAAATTCAGCATTTTAGACGGGGAAATGGGCCATTTCTCCGTTTTTAGCAATGCAAATTTCGCAATTTTTTTTGAAACTCAGGCTATTTCTCACAAAAAATCTCAAAAAAAGTGCGTTAGCCCTCTACTTTAGCCCTCGGTTAGTCCCTCCTGCAGGGCGTCGGTTTGTTCGCAGCGACCAGCCTGCAGCCCGCCGGTTTGTTCGAAGCGACCGGCTCGCAGCCCGTCGGTTTGCCCGAGGGGTGAGCTTGCAACCACCGGTTTCACTCAGGTTTCTCAGAGATTGATGATTGCGAAGACCACATCGACGGTGTCGGTCATCACCAGATCATCGGGCGTGATGTCGAGACTGTCGGCTGTACTGGCTTTGGCCTCGCTGTTGGAGTGGATATTGCGGGCCTGCGAGTATGTATGAACATCCTGATAGCGGTAATCTATTCTGATGAGTGCGCCGAGCTTGCAGCCTGCTGCCTCCACCATCAGTGTGGCTTTCTCCTTGGCATCGGAGACGGCACGGGCGAGCATCTTCAGCTGAGTGGGACGGGGATCCTGCAGGCTATATCCGATCTCAATCTGAGCGTCCGGGATGAACTTGCCTATACCCTTTACTATGCAGTTGGCAAGCACATTATCGACAGGCAGGTCGATCTTGATACGCTGCCGGAGATCAAAGCCCTGCTTCAGATGGCCAGTAATATTCCCCTTGGCATCGTATTTGGTGACAAGATGGTCTGAAATATCGAATTGTATATTTTTGGCGAGTTTACCCGGTTTCTTGTTGTATTCGAGGATCTTTACCATCCAGGCGGAGTTGTCCTTGGCTTGCGCGTAGGCATGCTGATAGTCAGGGAAGACCGACTGCACACAAACTTCGATACGCATCACATCGGGCACGACATGAATGGCACCTTTACCTTGCACAGAGATTGTTGGGTTATCTATCATAGTTTATGATTTTAAAATTATCAGTTGTTTTTGCACCTCGCCGGAAGAGCTCCCCTATCCGATGTAGCTGCGAGAAGCTATTCACTTGCCGCAGGCGTTAGTCAGGGTAGACAGCGACTTTGTTGACGCCGTCGCGGTGGGCGGCAAAAAGGTCGTAGGCCTCGGCGATGCGGCTCAGAGGATATCGGTGAGTGATCAGGGGTGTGGTGTCGATACGTCCCTCGGCTATCAGGCGCAGGATCTCAGCGCAGTCGCAACCATCGACGCCTCCGGTCTTGAAAGTGAGGTTCTTGCCGTACATATCCGGAAGGGGCAGCAGTTGCGGTTTGTCGTAGAGAGCCACGACGGTGACAATAGCGTTCGGCCGGGCCATCTCCCACGCCATGCGGAAGGTATCGCCTGCACCGGCTACCTCTATCACACGGTCGGCGCCGCGGCCGTCCGTGAGGCGGTCTACAGTTTCGCGACAAGTTTGAGGCTCTACCACGACCGCATCGGGATAATGATTGCGCACAAACGCACGTCGTTCTGCATCTTTTTCGCATACAACGATATTCTTCGGATCTTTGAGCCGCACACAAGCTAAAGTACAGAGGCCCGTGGGTCCGGCGCCGATGATCAGCACCGTGTCTTCGTCCGTGATCTCCGAGATACGTGCCGCCCAGAATCCGGTAGCGAGTATGTCGCCCACAAAGAGCGCCTGTTCATCGCTGACCGAGTCAGGGATACGTGTCAGGCCCTGATTGGCCATCGGCACACGAACATACTCAGTCTGGCCGCCGTCGATACGGCAGCCGAGCGCCCACCCGCCTTCCGGCGACTGACAGTTGTTGACGAATCCGCGCCGGCAGTAGAAACACTCGCCGCAGTAGGTCTCCACATTCACGGTCACTCGGTCGCCCGGTCTGACAGCCGTGACCGCATCACCGACCTCCTCGACTACGCCGACCATCTCGTGACCGACGGTGATTCCCGGCACAGCACGCGGCACCGAGCCGTGCATGATGTGCAGGTCGGAGGTGCAGATGCTGCCGAGCGTCACACGCACGAGGGCATCAGTCGGCTCCAGAATCTGCGGTTTCGGCTTCTCGATCAACCGAAATTCGCCTTCGCGGATATATGTATATGCTTTCATTGTTTCTATGTCAGAGAGTTATCTTCTGTTTCTAAGATTTACGATGCACTCAGAGAATTATCTTATACTAAGAGGGTTATCTTCTGCTTCAGAGGTTCAGTTTCCGGTTTTGTTGCTGCCGATACGCTCAATAAGGACGGCAACCTTCAGCGCCACTATATGATTGCGGACCATTCGCTCCTTGATGCCCGTCTTTGCCGCCAGCTCCAAAGCCGTGAGATGCGGATTCTCCTTAAGAGCCTCAAGGACTTTCACAGCCGAATCCGACAATTTATCAGGCAACTTATCATGCAACCTGTCCTGCAATTCGATCCTCTCCTCTCCCTGATGCTCACGAAAGACCTTGAAAACAGAGGCGCAAGAGGATAGCTTGCTTGGCACTTAATGCAAAATTACTCAATTACTTTGGTATTTCAAAACGTTGTCACTTGCATTGCAAAAATCTTGCGTATAAATATTCTCTCCAAACACCACACAGACTGTCGAGAAAGGCGTGAGAGATACCGGGTCGAGGGCGGGAAAATGAGGGAGAGGGAGGTGATAAGAGGAGGTAGGGAGGGAGGCGAATTGCGTGGGAAGAGAGAGGATTGCGGGCGGGGAAGAGAGAAAAAATGAAGGATGTAAGGGATTGAGGGTAAGGAGATTGCGGAGGGAGGAGCAAAAAAGTTGCCGAAAAATTTGGAGAACGGCGAAAATTGCATTAACTTTGCAGTCGCAAAACGGGAAATAACCTCAGCGAAGAGATGCAATTCGCAGTGAGAATGAGGCCGGTTTCCTTATTGATATCGCGGGGTGGAGCAGTGGTAGCTCGTTGGGCTCATAACCCAAAGGTCGCAGGTTCGAATCCTACCCCCGCCACCATAGCCGGAGTCTGAAGCATTTCAACTCCGGCTTTTTTTGCTTTTAAGCGCCGGAAATAATTGAGCTATGACACCCGTCTACGAAGATAACCACATAATAATAGTCGACAAGGAGGTTGGAGAGATCGTGCAGGGCGACAAGACCGGCGACACTCCGCTGTCGGAGACCGTGAAGCAGTATCTGAAAGAGAAGTATGCCAAACCGGGAAATGTGTTCTGCGGCGTGGTGCACAGGCTCGACCGTCCGGTAAGCGGCCTGGTGATCTTTGCCAAGACTTCAAAAGCATTGTCGCGTCTCAACCGTATGTTAGCGGAACGGAAGATCCACAAGACGTACCGGGCAATAGTGCAGGGACGTCCGCAGCAGAGCGAGGGTCGGCTCGTGAACTGGATCACACAGACCGAGCGCAACAACAAATCGTATGCCCACGACCGCGAAGTGCCCGGATCGAAACGCGCTGAGCTCACATACCTCACACTCGCTTCGGGCGACCGCTACTCACTGATTGAGGTTAGCCTCATCACAGGACGCAAGCACCAGATCAGAGTGCAGCTCTCCGCCATGGGAAATCCGATTAAGGGGGACCTGAAATACGGAGCCAAGCGCTCCAACCCCGACGGCGGCATATCGCTGCGGGCTCACCGCATAGAGTTTGAGCACCCCGTTTCTCACGAGCAGATAGCTGTGGAAGCGCCTGTGCCGGCAGATCCGCTCTGGGAAGCGCTGACGGCGCTGGCCGGCAGTTCCGAGTCTGCATCGTCCTGAACGTCGGCGAAGCGTGCCGGTATCTGTTTGCCGCTTCCGCCACCCATTTTCTCAAGATCTTTAGTCAGTTTCACCACATTTCCGGGACCCTTGGCCAGACGGCCGAAAGCGGTCTCGAAGCTGCGATGTGCCCCGTCGATCTGTTTGCCGACGGTCTGGAAGGCGTCCATGAAGAGGATCAGTTTGGCGTGGAGCGACTGCGCCTTGGCGGCCATCTTCTCGGCACTGCGGTTGCGGTTGTCTTGCTGCCAGAGGTCGGCCACCATCTGCATCACTGAGAAGAGGTGTGTGGGGGTGACTATGGCCACCTTCTGTTTCCAGGCGTACTCCCAGAGCGAAGGATCCTCCTGAATAGCTGCGAGATACGCGCCCTCCACGGGTATAAACATCATCACATATCCGGCCGTGTTCTTAAGATATTTCTGGTACTCCTTGCCGGCGAGTTCATCGATATGCTTCTTCACCGAGCGGAGGTGGGCCTTGGCCGCGGCATGGAAGTCGCTCTCCGAGACGGCCGCCTGCATGTTGAGATAGTCGGTGAGCGAGACTTTGGAGTCGATGATCAGCCGCCGGTCTTCGGGAAGATAAACCACCACATCGGGACGCAGGCCGTGGCCCTCCTCGTCGCGGAGCGTCTCGCCAGAGTCCGTCTTGGTGAGCTGTTCCTCGTAAGTGACATGGTTGCTGAGACCTGCACGCTCCAGAAGAGTGCGCAGGATATTCTCGCCCCAGTCGCCCTGGGCCTTGCTCTCCCCTTTCAGCGCCTTGGCGAGATTGTCGGCCTCCTTACCGAGCGAGGCATTGAGCTCCGCCAACAGGTCGATACGCTCACGCAGAGCTTCGCGCGCGGCGTTCTCCTTCACGTAAGAGTCCGTCACAGCCTTCTGAAATCCCTCCAGGTTATCGCGCAGCGGCTTGAGGATACGGTCCATCTGTTCGGCGTTGGTGCTCTTCAGCTCCGCGGCATTGTGCTGAAGGAGTTCGAGCGAGAGCGCCTTGAACTGGGCCTGGCTCTGCTCGCGGAGCTGTTCGCGCGCCGCGGCGGCCTGCTGTTCGAACTGCTCGCGGTCGCGGGCCCGCTGTTCCTCGTAGCGTTCGCGCTCTTGCCTGGTCTGCTCCTCGTATCGTTCGCGCTCGCGGGCAGCCTGCTCCTCATAGCGCTTACGGTCGCGGGCAACCTGATCCTCGTAGCTCTGACGGTCGAGCTGTCTCTGCTCGGCGAAATGTTTCTGCGAAGCCTCCATCTCAGTGCGGTGCTGCAACTGCAGCTGCTCCATCTGCCTGCGGTTCAGCTCCATAAGCGCCTGCACCTCCTCAGAGCCGCTCCTGTTTTTCCTGCGCCCCGCCACAATGACGCCGATCAGGACGAGGAGAACCACACTCTGTATAATTATCACAATCATCTCTTGCATATTCATTGCGTTAGTTAGAGCTTGTTTAATAAATTAACCTTTATTATTAGGCAAGCTCTAAATTATCAATTTTTTGAATCCGTCGCTCTCCCACACTTCGCCGTCGGCCGTGACGAGCATAGCGGCCAGGCCGAGCCGCGAGATCATCGCCTTGGCGCGGGTCGAGCCCATGGCCATGCAAGCCGTGGCATAAGCATCGGCAAGCATACACGAGGGGGCCACTATGGTGGCCGAGAGCATATCAGACTGCGAGGGACGTCCCGTGGTCACATCGATGGTGTGGCCGGCCACCTTGCCGTCGATCTTACGGAAGTTGCGATAGTTGCCCGAAGTGGCCACACCGCAGTCAGTCACGGCGATCACGACCATGGATTCGTGGACCTCGCTGCGTGAGAATATCGGTTTGTCGACCGATATATTCCATTTGCCGCCGTGGTCAGGATGGCCGGAGGCCGCAATCTCGCCGCCGATCTCCACCAGATAGTCGCTGCAGCCGAGGCGACGGAGCGCACGTCCGGCCTCGTCGCAGCCAAACCCCTTGGCTATGGCCGAGAAGTTGAACTGTATCCCCGGATGAGACTTCAGCAGCCTGCCGCCCTTCAGAGAGGTCTTGCTCAGGCCGACCGACTCCATTACAGAGTCGAGCTGAGCCTGCGAGAGGTGGCGCGGCTCGCCCTCGCCGAAGCCGTAGGCCGAGATGAGAGGCGCCAGTGTCGGGTCGAAATATCCGCCGCTCTCCTTGTGCACAAGCACGGAAGTCCGGTAGACAGTGGCGAATATGGAATCGACCGTGAGGTCCTCGCCGCGGTTTATGCGGCTCACCAGCGAGGCGTCGTCAAAAACCGAGACGCTCCGCTCCACATTTTTCAAGGCCGCGAGCACGGAATCTTCGAACGATTGGGGACCTTTATAGGTTATATTATATGAGGTGTTCCATATCATCCCCGAGCCGGAACGGTAACTGTAGCCCGAGCCGGAGCCGGAGCACCCGGAAATAGCTATACCGAGAAGCGCCGCGGCAAGCAGCGCCGCAAAAAATCTGCGATGTGTCATAATTTCAGAACTGTTGCAGACACAAAATTAAACATTTTTTCTCAATTAAAACATACAGCACTATGAAAGATTCCTATGTATTCTTTGCCGACGGCTTCGAGGAAGTGGAAGCCCTGAGCCCCGTTGACGTGATGCGACGTGCAGGAATGTCAGTAAAGACAGTGAGTGTCACCGGCACTTCGGGTGTGGTGAGCGCACACGGCGTCAAGATAGAGACCGACCTTCTTTTCGACGCCACCATCTGCAAAGACGCAGAATGGCTCATCCTCCCCGGCGGAATGCCCGGCGCACTGGGCCTCTACAACTGCACGCCTCTCACCGACCTCCTTCTCCGCCACGCAGCCGAAGGTAAGAAGATAGCGGCTATCTGCGCCGCTCCCGGTGTTGTACTCGGCCAGCTCGGGCTGCTCGAGGGACAGAAAGCGACTTGCTATCCCGGCTTTGAGGAGCTTTGCAAGGGGGCGATACATGAGGATGCCGGAGTGGTGGAGAGCCATAACTTCGTGACCGGCAAAGGCCCGGCTTTCGCCCTCCCGTTCGCATATAAGATAGTGGAGATTTCCATGGGCAAGGAGACTGCCGACTCCGTAGCGAAAGGTATGCTCTATAAGCGCTGATCGGCTTGGCGTTGCCGAATCGGCGATGGCAAGAAGATTTATGCTGAGCGCGCTCCGGCCTTGGAACGCGCTCTGTTTTTGCGCAAATATCGGCAGCAAGAAGCGGCACCTCCCGTGGCAAGCCGCCGGCACCAGGAACAAAATTTGAGGGAACCGGAAATATCGGAGATATCGGAATTATCTGAGCTATTTATCGGAAGGATCGGCGGTGGGGTCGGTGGCAGAGATGGCGGGGATTTTGTCGGCGAGGTCTGAGAGGAGCATCCCTTTAGCGACTGTTTCTTCGGCGTTCTCTATAGCTGTCAGATCGGAGAGGACGGCTTGGTAGCGGGTGTCGAAGTCGCTGATAAAGCCGCTGAATCCGGAGGCGTCGAAACGCTGCAGCAGTTCGGCTACTGTGAATCTCCTGAGATCGAAGGCGGGTACTACTCCGCGGTTGTAGGTGTCGCCGCTGTCGACAAAATATATAAGCCCGGCCTTTTTAAAACGGTCCACAATCTTCTCGACAAGGCGCACCGGAAGCCCGTAGGCAGCTGATATGCCTTCGGCTGAGAGCGGGATGAGACTTTTACTGTAGCGCGCGGCCACGACTGCGGCCGTGACCACGACCACTCTGCGCAGATATCGTTCGCTGAGATTACTGACCGTGCGCGCCGTAGGATAACAGAATATATACTGCGAAGAGTAAGTGAGCGTCACTCCATAGAGCACAATCATCCATGAGAGTTGGAGCCAGATAAGAAGCAACGGCAGGAAGGCGAGCGAGCCGTAGATGGCGTTATAGCGCGAGACGTAGATCTGACCGTTGATGAAGAGCATCTGCA
>SFOK01000010.1 GCA_004552395.1 Bacteroidales bacterium
TAATAAGGCTCCCCGGCAGGCGAGCCGTTCATCTATAAACCAAATACGATTATGAAGAAACTGACCCTCCTTTTTTCGCTCCTCGTTGTGATGTTAGTTTTCACGGCCTGCAACGATGATCCTGACACATCGACCGACACTCAGATCGAGAAAGACATCACAGGTACTTGGCATCTGACCGAGAACACTACAGTGAACGGCGACGACGGCTCCACTACTGAAGTCTACACTCGCGATGTGGTGCTTACTATCGGCGACCACACTTACAGCTATACATGGCATACCAAGACCTCGACAAAGGATGTGACTTATTCCGTGTCGGGTGCATGGCGCCTGAGAAAATCGATCATGATGCTCTCTTATGACATCAGCTCTCTGCAGGCTACTGGTGTGAGCGAGGCAGACCTCAAAGCTCTGCGCACTCAGATGGCCAACAGCAATGCTCTCTACGACGATCTCAAGGACGGTAACCAGATTGTCGGCATGGGCGTAACCGTGAGCCGCACAAACAATATCGGTGTGCTCAGCCTGACGAACAATTCCGATCTGGCAGGCACTTACAACCTGGTGCGCCCGTAACCGGCTGCGCGCTCTCCTTACGACGATATATTCTTACGCAGGGATGAGGCCCGGGCCCGTCTCTGCGTGAGTTTGTTTCTTACCCAAAACAGATATTGACATGAACAAGTGGGTCGAGGCGATGCGTCCGCGCACATTGCCGGTGAGTGTGGCCGGTGTGCTTGCTGGCTACAGTTGCGCTCTTTTCAGCCATGCGTGGCGATGGTTGCCGGCTGTCTGCTGTCTTCTGTTCGCCCTGCTGGCGCAGATTGCCTCCAATTTTGCAAATGAATATTTCGACTTCAAGGCGGGTCTCGACCGCAAGGGGCGCGAAGGGTTCCGCCGCGGTGTTACCGAGGGCGACATCTCGCCGCGCGCCATGCGCAACGCCACGTTCATCACACTGGCGCTCGCCTGCTGTGTGGGCCTGCTCATGATGGCGAGTGAGGGGGAGTGGTGGCTGCTTGCGCCCGGTGTGGCGATAGCTCTGTTCGCGCTCGCCTACAGCACCGGCCCGTATCCGCTCTCGCATCACGGCCTCGGCGACATAGCCGTGATCATATTCTTCGGCGTGGTGCCTGTGGCGCTCACTTGCTATGTGATCTCAGGCTCTTGGGGCGAACCGTGGCTCACCTGGCCCACGTCGGTGAGTGTCGGCATACTCGCTGCCAATGTGCTGATAGTGAACAATTACCGCGACGCTGAAGACGACCGCGCGGTGGGCAAACATACCACTGCGGTGATATTCGGTCTCACGGCCATGCAGCGTATCTATCTGATCGACGGTTTCGTGGCTATGGCCCTGATGTGGAAGATGTGGGACGTGACATTCGCTGTGGGCGGCGCTGTGATACCGCTCTTTTACCTTGCTGTGCACTGCAGCATCTGGCATGTGATGCGGCGTGTGAGCGGCCACAACCTGAACCCGCTGCTCGGAAAGACAGCCGTGAATCTGCTCTTCTTCGTGGCGATGGTGCTTGCCGCCGCCCTTCTCACCACCCGGGTGTCCGCCCTCTGGCTGCTGTAAGCTGTACTTTTCCGGTCTCCGGGGGCGGAAAACTGCTGCGGAAAGTTATGTCGGGGAAGAGGGGGATATAAGAAAAGATTTCAGCGGTGAGGTATGGGCATAAAAAAATTGATTGTCATCACGACAACCAATCAATTAACCTTAAAATCTAATACCATGAAAAACTGTGCAAAGTTACACCTTTTACAGCTCGTGTCCAAATTTTTCCGATAGATTTTCCTGAATTTTAAGATTATTTAACATTGAGTGGTTGAAATTCTCGCTGTCTTGTCAGCATCGCATCACCGGCCATTGCAGCAAAGCTGAGGCAACCGGGATAGCAAGGGGGGCGCGGCAGTGCGAAAAAAGACCCGACCGCTAACACAGCGACCGGGTCCAACCGTTCAAAAATTACTTGTATAAAAAAGACTCCTTGCTGGAAGAAGCTTGGTACGCCCATAGGGAGTCGAACCCTAATCGAAGGAACCGGAATCCTTTATTCTATCCATTGAACTATGGGCGCGTGAGCGGGAATGCGGCCGTGCGGCCTGATTCCGAATGCAAAATTAGCAAATTAATTTGTTAAGTCAAAATTTGCGGCGGCTGTTCTTGTCGCTGTTCTTGAAGCGGGGCCTGGGGAATTGCCTTGTCAGCGGCGACGGCGGAAGAAGTTGCGCATCAGCTCTGCGGATTCGTCGGCGAGCAGACCAGCCTCTACCATGGCTTTGGGGTGAAAAAAGCCGGGACGCGAACCGAGAGGAGCGAGTGCGGAGAAGCCTCGTTTCGGGTCGGAAGCGCCGTAGACGATGCGGGGTATCTGCGCCCATCCGATGGCTCCGGCGCACATAGGACACGGCTCTACGGTGACATAAAGCGTGCAGTCAGTGAGATATTTGCCGCCTAGGGCCTCGGAAGCGGCTGTGATGGCGAGTATCTCGGCGTGGGCCGTGACATCGCGCAGACGCTCCGTGAGATTGTGGGCGCGGGCTATGACGCGGCCGTTGCAGGTCACTACGGCGCCGATAGGAATCTCGCCTTCCTCGGCTGCGAGTGCGGCCTCCTGAAGCGCCAGACGCATGAACCGCTCGTCGGATGTGAGGTCTTCTATCATAGTGTCTCGAGGCGTGATTTCACTTCGTCCATAAGCCATCCGGGGGTAGATGTGGCGCCGCAGACTCCCACCGACTCGGCGCCGGCGATCCACTGCGGACGGATATCGTCGGCCCGTTCCACGAAATAGCTGCGTGAGTTGACCCGGCGGCACTCCTCGAAGAGCGCGTGGCCGTTGCTGCTCTGGCGTCCGCTGACGAATATCACCACCTCGTGGGCCGAGGCAAATTCGCGTATCTTGGGCATACGGTTGGCCACCTGGCGGCAGATGGTGTCGAAATATTCAAACGAGCCGGAACTCTTGCGGCGGCGTATCTCGGCTATTATCTCGTTGAAGCCCTGCAGCGACTTGGTGGTCTGAGAGTAGAGCAATATATCGCGCGAGAAGTCTATGGCGTCGAGATCCTCGACCGTCTGGACCACCACCGCCTCGCCGTCGGTCTGTGCCACGAGGCCGTTGACTTCGGCGTGGCCGTTCTTGCCGTAGATGAGTATGAGGGGCTTGCGGGCAGAGGAGTGCGAGTCGTCGTAGGCCGCCTTGATCCGTTTCTGAAGCATGAGCACCACGGGGCAAGTGGCGTCGATGATCTCTATGTTGTTGTCGGCGGCCATGCGGTATGTGCTCGGGGGCTCGCCGTGGGCACGGAGAAGAACCTTCACGTCGGAGAGACGCGCCATATCGCTGTGGGTGATGGTGCGCAGCCCTTTCTTGCGCAGGCGCTCCACCTCGGTGGAGTTGTGTACAATGTCGCCCAGACAATAGAGCGAGCCGGAGCGGGCCAGCTCTTCCTCGGCTTTGCGGATGGCGGCCACCACACCGTGGCAGAAACCGGAGCCCGAGTCAATCTCTATGCGGCGTCCGGAGGGCTTGGAAGGTTCGGGAGTGTTCATGACTGCGAGCGCTGATTGTAGAGATCGAGAAGCCAGCGGTTCTGCTCGTCTATGGTCATGCCCGTGTTGTCGAGTTCCACGGCGTCGTCGGCCTTGCGCAGAGGCGACTCGCTGCGCGACCTATCTATGCGGTCGCGGCTCACCACATTCTCAAATACCTCGTCGAAACTCACGTCGCGACCCTTGGCGCGGAGCTCCTCCACACGGCGGCGGGCTCTCTCGCGCGGCGAAGCGGCCACAAACACCTTCATTTCGGCATCGGGGAAAACTGTGGTGCCTATGTCGCGGCCGTCCATCACTATACCTTTGGCGGCGCCGAACGCCTGCTGTTTCTTCACAAGGTCGTGGCGCACGGCCGGTATGGCCGAGACGGGGCTCACGGCGTTGCTCACTTCCATGCCGCGGATCTGGCGCTCCACATCCTCGCCGTTGAGGAAAGTGTGGGCCGCCTCACCGGGTGTCACGTACCGGAACTCTATCTTTATGTCGGGAAGCGCACTGACGAGCTCCTCCTCGCGAACTGTGCCGTCGGGAGCGATCAAGCCGTGGCGGAGAGCGTAGAGGGTCACGGCGCGGTACATGGCGCCGGAGTCTATGTAGATGTAGCCTATCTCGCGGGCGAGCGCTTTGGCCATTGTGCTCTTGCCCGACGATGAGAAGCCGTCGATGGCTATGGTGATTTTCTTCATATCAGAGGGTTAATTGTCAGCGGCGGAGGAGCTCGCCTATGTTGGAGAAGATGTTGATCATGATTTCGGAACCCGAGGCGTGAGGCTGCGCGTAGGCGACACCGAAGCCCCAGGAGCGCACCTTGAGGCCCATGCCGAGCGAGAAACCGGAGAGGAAATTGCGCTTGTAGGTACTCATGTCGGTGCGCATCTTGTTGTTGTAGCCCAGACCGATGTAGAAACGGTCGGAGGGCTTATACTCGATGCCGAACACCAGATGCCGCAGCAGGTTCGAGGCGAATGAATCCTTGAGCTCGCTGGTCGTGATGCCGTTCTCGTCGGAGTGGGTGTAGTAGGGGAGATGCCACTTGTTGAGGTGCCAGGCGGTGACGGAGATGCTGAAAGGGGAGTTGGGGAATCCTTGTGTCCATCCCAGCTGTATGTCGAACGGCAGGCGGTTGTAGGCTTTGTCGAAACGCTTGATCTGTCCGCCCATGTTTTTGAGCACGAGCGAGAGGGAGGTGTCGTGCTCCGGTATGTAATAGTTAAGACCGATGTCGGCCGCCAGGGCCAGCGCGGAGTAATGCTCGTAAGATGTGGCTATGAACTTGAAGTTGATGCCGCCGCGCAGACGGTCAGTGAAATCGTGGGAATATAGGCCGGAGAGCGCCAGGTCGATAGGGTGGAACTCGCCCGCCTCGACACCGCCCTCGTCGAAACGGCGGAAAGCGCCGTAGTCGAGATACTGTATGCCGCAGGCCCAGGCCGCACGTTCGCCGTGGGCCATTCCGAAGCGAAGGCCGGCGAAGTTCGACGAGCCGAAATAGTGCATGTAGTTGAACGCTATCTGCATGTCGATCTCGGGACCTATGAGCGCCGGATTCTGGTCGGACATGGTGACATCGGCATCGATCTGCGAGATGTTGACACCGCCAAGCGAGAAGGCCTGCACCGACGACGGTATCTCGAGAAATGAATACGGGACGGTAGAGGAGCCAGACTCAGCCTGAGGGGGCCGGGACTCCTGTGCCGCTGCCCGCGAAGGGAGCAAAGCGCCGGCAAGCGCTAATATGAGCATGAACGTGGTTCGCATATCTGAATGGAGCGGCGGCCGCCGGCCACACCGCTACTAATGATAAAACGCGGAGGAAGGGCTGCTATTGTGCGGACTGCCGAAGGAAAAACAGCGCAGGGTCGGCTACCGGGCAGCTTTGTAGCTGCAGCGCATTAAGAGCACCTTAAGAGGCGAAAGATTAACGAAAGTTAATGTTTTTGCAAATCTCGGCGAGAGCTTGTAAATTTGCAAAACAAAAGCAAAGCCCTGTCTCTGACGGACAGAGACCCGCACAAGGAGGCAATATGTCGCTGAAAAGATTCACAGTAATAATCGCAGCTCTTATTTCGGCAGCCGTTCCCGTCCTTTCCCAGACGGTGAGGGTGAGGCGCACCGTCAGTGTCGACGGTGTGACCCGTCAGGAATATTTCGAGGTCTACGAGTACGACTACGTGTGGGAAAAGCCCTCTTTCCCCGGCGGCGATGTGAAGCTGCTCCAGTTCATCAACGCCCACCGTCATTACCCCGAGGCCGCCTACAAAGCCGGCATACAGGGCCGCGTGGTCTGCAGCTTCGTGGTCAACGCTGACGGTGCCATATCCGATGTGCAGGTATTCAAAGGCGTGGAGCCGAGCCTCAACCGCGAGGCGCAGCGTATCTTCCGCATGATGCCCCCCTGGAAACCCGGACGCCTCGACGGCATACCGGTGCCCGTGAGAGTGATCCGCGCCGTCCCCTTCCGCAAATAATCCCCTCCGGGGCGCGCAGAGGTGATTCTTCCTGCTGACGCTGAAGAATTGTGACTGTGCGGTTATTGGGATTCTTTTAGGCTGCTTTGCGGGAAACTTTTCTTCGGAGTAAAAAGGGTTGAAAGTCAGCCGATTGTCGGCCAATGTCACAGACAATCATAAAAAAATCTGCAAAAAGTTTGGCGATATCAAAAATAACTGCTAACTTTGCACTCGCAAAAGGGAGCTGACTAGATAGCGACCCACCGCAACAAAAAATGGTGTCATAGCTCAGATGGTAGAGCAAAGGACTGAAAATCCTTGTGTCCCCGGTTCGATTCCTGGTGACACCACAGAAGAGAGTTAAGCCTCAAAGCTTAGCTCTTTTTTGTTACTATCCCTACCAATTACCAATAGCTACTATAGCTATCTTAGCTAAAAACTGCAAGTATAGGATTAGCCCCAAGTATTGGCTCACTGAGGGCTCAGATCAAAGCTCATCGAGGTAATCGCGCGAATATGGCTCTTTCGCGCTTTCGGGGCTCTTTTTTTCTTTCTTCTTTCTCGGCTTGACCGATTTCTTACCCCTGCTTTTGCTCTTGCTCTTGCTTTTGTACTTGCTTTTGTTCTTACTTTTATCCGTGCTCTCGCCCTTATTGCCGGTTGCGGCTTTGCCCTTATCCGTGGCGGTGTCGGCGGCGGCTCCTTCAGTTGCTGCGGAAGAGCTTCGTTCGGACGCGGGGAGTACAGTCATCTCGGTCACACCCGCGGGCGGTTCGGGCTGCGGGGCGAAGATGCGACGCACCCACAGCACGCCCGCAAGCACAAGCGCGAAAGCTCCTATCAGAAGCCATCCTCTCAGAAGTGAGTCCGACATTTTCATGCTTTACTGTCTCTAAATAAGGTGCTGCATAGCGTCTTTAAGGTACTTCATCGTGCCGATAATGTACTGCATAGCCGCCGAAATGGCATTTATACGCGCAGCTGCCATTCGCGCCGTCAGAACGGATAGCCGATGGCCAGGTGGAACGCCGGCGCGTCCTTGAAGCGTATGTTGAAATAGTGCGGATTTTCGGGATAATACGGCGCATGGAGGCCGTAGCCCAGGTCGCCGCGGATCACCATCATGGAGATATCCACACGCAGTCCTATGCCTGTGCCGAGCGCTATATCCTTCAGGAAATGGTTTGCCTGCAGAGTGCCTCCCGGGCGCTGCGGGTCGTTCTTCAGCAGCCAGATATTACCGGCGTCCAGAAACACGGCGCCGTGGAGTATGCCGGCGATCTTGAAGCGGTATTCGGTGTTCATCTCGAGCTTGAACGTACCCGTCTGGTCGAAGTATCCGTTGACCTGGTCAGACGGCGCGCGGTAGCTGCCGGGGCCGAGCGAACGCACCGTGAAGGCGCGTATCGAGTTGGCGCCGCCTATATAGAACTGCTCCGAGTAAGGCACCTGATTCGAGTTGCCGTAAGCATGGGCCGCGCCTATGAGCACACGGCTCACCCACCAGTTGTCGGATTTGCGGCCGAACACCCGTTTGGAGAACACCAGCTGAGCCTGACCCTTCACGAACTGCGAGAACGGAGTGCCTAACAGTTTCTTTTCTCCCTTGGCGCCGCACAGCTTGTAGATGCCGTCGATCACATTGCCGGCCTCGGTGAGGTTCAGCTGGAAGGTGATGTGGCGGCTCTTGGTGCGGTCCAGAAAGCGGTCGTAGGTGTAGGTCCAGCTCAGCTGCGGTATGTACTGGCTCTTGAAACTCTCGGCTATGGCGGTGTTGGAGTCCATAATCGAATCGAACTCCGAGGTGGTGTGCAGCAGCTTGGTGTAGGTGAGCTTGAGCGGCGTGAAGGAGTTCTGCGCGTGGCGGGTGGCGCGCCAGTCATACGATATGCCGGCGTTGAACTGCGCCATCTTGAAGTAATGGGGCCTGTTGAGAATCTCGGCGCCGAGCGAGATACGTGTCCAGTTGAGCTCCCTCTCCGTGCGGCGCACGAACGCCGGAGCCAGCAGACGCGGGAACGAGAGTGTGGAGTTGAGACTGAACTCGTAGCTGTTGAAGACCGACGAACGCTGCCGTCCGGTCTGCCACTCGTAGGTCGCGCCCAGGTTTACCGACAGCTGCTCGCCGCCGCCGAACAGGTTGCGGTGCGTGAGGCCGAAATTGAGGCCCGGCCCCAGGTACGAGTTCGACTTCGAGGTGGCGTTCACCTCTACGGATGCCTCCATGGGCCGGTCGAAACGGCACGTGATGGCCACATCGAGCGTGGAGTCGCTGAAGGTGGAGTCGCGCGGTATCACATTCATCTCTATGCCGGAGAATATGCCCAGACGCGCCAGACGGTTCTGCGTCCTGTCCATGGTGCGCACTGAGAAGAGCCTTCCCTTGCGGAAGGTGACGCAGCCGGGTATCAGGTTCTTGCGCAGACGTGCGGGCCTCATCACCACTACCTGGCAGTTAGGCGCCGATATCGTGTCGGGAAGGCCGGTGATACGCGCTCTTTGGCGAAGCACCACCACCTCCACATTGCCTGTCTTGAACGGTATGGTGGCCTGCCGAGGCATGTTCTTCACAAGCGCGAGCCTCAGCGCTATCTTACCGGGAGTTATCGTGCTGTCGGCCTCAAACTCCAGAAACTCTGGGCGGAAATAGTAATAGCCCCTGTTGCGCAGCCGGTTCGCTATGTTGGTGCGCAGCGTGGCCAGCGAGTCGGTGCAGAAGCGCTCGCCTCTCTTCAGGTAATCGCTCTTGCGTGCCAGCGAATCTATGAAATGGCATAGCGGATTATCATCTCTGCCCAGATATATGATCGAATCTATGGGGTAGGGGTTGCCCACATTGGCCGTGTAGGTGATGCTCGCCTTCTTGGCGTTCTTCTTGTCGGTGTTGAGGCTGTAGTCCACCCGCGAGTCGAAGTATCCGTTGTTGTCGAGGATACTCTTGATCATCTTAACTCGTATCTTGGGCTTCACGTCGCTGATCAGCACCGGCTCCGATACGAGCAGGTTGTAGAGCCACCCTTTCAGTCCTTTCGACGAGTCGCTCCAGTTGTTGTAGACCCACAGGCCGACCGGAAACGGTGTGCGGTGATAGGGCGAAAGGAACGGCATAGGGTTGTTGGGAGCCACATTCACAGCCTCTTTCATCTCGGTGACCATGGCGTCGGGGAGCTCGTCGCTGCCGCTGCTCTTTATGTCCACTTTCTTCACACCGGTGTAGAGCTGTTCACCGTCGGGTATCTTTCCCGTGGTGGAGCAGCCCGTCACTATGGCTATGGCGGCGACGAGAAGCGCCGCCACGGCGGCCACTCTTCTCAGGCTGTGGGTATTCAGTGTCGGTTTGCTCATATTCATCAGGGAGAGAGGGTTATTTCGCGGATGCTGCGGGCGCCACGGAGTCGGCCGGCGCGGCTGTGGAGTCGGCGGGCGCGGGCGCGGTGATTGAGGCACTCTTCTTGCGGCGCCGTCCGGGTATGCGGAACAGTTGCTTGAAGTTGGAGATCTTGCGCTTCATCACGAAACCGACGCCGGTCTCGGTGATCTCGCCCTCCAGGATGCTCTCCCATCCGGTGTGGCGGAAGAGCCGCAGGTACATGTTCAGATTGTTGCTCTGCTTGAGCATATACTCGAACGAGACGTCGGATATCAGGTTCTCCACAAACTCCTGGTCGCCCTGCGCGTCGGTGGTGTAGTTGCCGCCCACCACAATCTTGAACTTGTTGTCGAAGAGCGACTTGGATACCTGGTACGAGTAGCTGGTTGCCGTCGAAGTCTCCCCTTCCAGAGTGTTCTTATACTGGTCTATGCCGAAGGTGAGGTCCACGCCGCGCACCGTGCGGGCAGCCCAGTTGTTGAGCTGCGAGGCCAGGAAGCCGTAGAGCGGGTTGCTGAGGTTGGAACTTGCGCTGACACCGGGACCGGTGTAGGTGCCGTAGAGCAGCATGTTCATGGCCTGTGTGGAGCGCTGCTCGGGTGTCATGGAGAGCAGCTCGTTCTGCACGGTTATATCCTCGTTGGTCGCGAGGTCGAAGTTCACCTTCATGGCGCTGAGCGTCCCGCTCACATCCAGGCCCACGTCGAAATAGATCAGGCGCGAGTTGGAGCCGTTCTGCTGCACGTTGGCTTTCAGGCGGTCGGTGGCAGAGAGATGCAGTGTCGGGTTCATGAGCTCGCCGTTCCACACCACGTAAGAGTTCGGATTGAAGTCGAACACTTTCTCCGACATCAGCGGCGGTGTGTATCGCACCTGGCCCGAGTTTATGTTGATGCGGCCGTTCACTCGGGTGTCGCCCATGTAGCTCTGTGTATAGGTGAGGTTGCCCGACGGCGACAGGCTCGCGCGGTTCGTGCCGCTGCTGTTCAGGTTCACGGTGAACTGGGCGCCGTTCACTATGTTGAGCGTGCCGTTGATCTTGAGTAGGAGCGACGGCGGAAGACTGTCTGCCTTCTCGGTCTGTGTGGTGTCGTTGAACTGCACGAAGCGCACCACATCCGTTGTGGTCGGGTTCTCGGCCGCCACATCGGAGCCGAGCACGTAGGTCACATCGGTCGACGGGAGTACGGACAGCCGTCCCTCTACATCGAGTTTTGAGAGTGAGCCTTTCACAAGGGCGTCCACATTCACGTCCAGACGTCCGTAGACGTCGCTGCGGGCTCGCTTGTCGTTGTCGATCAGGGTGATATTGTTGCCGCTCAGGGAGAGGTCGAGCAGTATGTCGTTGAAATGTGTGGCGTCAACCGTGCCGTCGAGCACAAGCGGCTGCGCGCTCTGACCGTAGACTGTGAATGAGTTGAAGTCGAGCAGATTGTCGGTCACGGTCACTGTCTGGCCGTTCTTGAAACGCAGAGAGGATGCCGCTATCGGCAGGTACACGCCCACGGTGTCGCACCGCAGGCTGCCGTTGAGCATCGGCTGCAGAAGCGAGCCGGTCACATCGAGCGAGCCTACAAGATAGCCGCTCAGCTGCATCATGTCGGGGCCGATGAACGGGTTCAGCATGCGCAGCGGGAAGCTGTCGAGTTCCATCTTCACGCGCGTCTTCTCCTCACCGGTGATGCTGTCGCGCCGCACTCCGCCGCGGAAGGCGAGCACGTGCTGCTTGTCGAGTGAGAGGTTCAGGAGCGCTCCCGCACCGTCGGATAGGTTCGTGCCGCCGCGCAGGTCTGCCTCGAGGTTGCCCACCCGAGTGTTCTCGTAGTAGAGATCGTTGAGGTTCACGGTGCCGCGGCCCACCACGCCTCGCGGACGCAGCTCCAGATGCAGGTCGGAGTTGAGGTCGCCGCGTATCGACGGCAGGTCGGGGAACATCATCATGAAGTCCTGCAGGTGCACGTCGGACAGCGCCACGTCAAGATAGTTGTGGCCCTTCTCGGTCAGGCCGGAGTTGAGGGCAATGCTTGATCCTCCCTCGCCCTGCGCCTTGAGGTTGGAGCGTATCATCTTGCCCGGTCCGAGGTCTATGAAGTTGTCGGCGTTGATGGTCCAGTCCTTGTAGCCTATCACGGCGTTAAGCGGCGTGCAGTGCAGCGAGAGCACTGAGTCGTTGATGGCGGCCGTCATACCGATCTTGTAGCCGTTCTCGCCCTGCGCGTTCCATTGCCGCAGAGCCACTGAGCCGCGGTTGCCGCCCACATATCCGTTGATATCCACCCGCGCCAGCTCGGGCAGATTCCCGGCCTTGTTGCCCAGATGCAGCTTGTAGAGCATACGCTCGGAGTGCTGCCGCAGGTCGGCCGTGATGGTGTCCAGCAGCATGGTCCCGGTGTTGAGCCCGGTCAGCGACATGGCGCCGTCAAGCGTCTCGGCGTTACGCAGGTTGAGCTGCAGACGGTCGAAATTGTATCCGGTCGGCTCTATGAATTGCCGCAGCATGCCTGCCGCGCCTATGTCGGCTGTGAGCGCGAAGCGGGGTAGCGCCTGGTTTATCTGCGCGAAGTCCATCTGCTTGGCCGCGAGCTGCGTGAAGATATCCGTCGAGGCCTGACTCAGACGCGTGGTGAGTGATTCGAGTCCTTCCGGGGCCTGGAAATCGAAGAGAAGCCGGTCTCCGGTCAGTGAGACGGACGTGCTGTCGCTCTGCGCCAGGAAACGGAGGTCGGCGGCTTCGGGCAGACTGACATGCTCCTGCCCGTAGGTCAGGTCGAGGTCGCGCACCGCCATGTTGAGATCGAACAGCATGTCGGTGGGATTGGCGGTGCCGTTGATTGCTATCCATCCTTTTCCCTCTATGGTGTCGGTGATGAAGTTCAGCTTCCGCAGGTCGAGGTTGTATATGTCGGCCTCGGCATCCACTATGTATGTGTTCCTGTCTATCTGGCCCTTGGCTCTGATATCCATGTCGAGGGCAGGGTTCTTCGATGCCAGCGCCAGATCGTAGACTCCCTTGTCCACCTCGCCGTCGAAGGTGAGCGGACCGTAGTCGAAACCGTCGTAGACAGCGTGCGTCACCTCGGCCGAGACGAGCGCTTTGGCGCCGGGTCGAGTCGGGTTGAAGCCGGCTCCCTTGGCGTAGACGTCGGCTGTCACGAGCCCTACGCCGAGCTGCGGCATGATAGAGGCCACATCCAGACCGTTTACCTTCAGTGTCGCGTCGTAGGTCTCGGCGTTCATGGAGACACGCCCGTCGAGCGCTATACGGCCCTTGGGCGAGTGCATGGCCAGATCGGCAGAGTAATTGCCGCCGCCGGCGTCGACAGTGCCGCGCAGGGTGAAGTCGGGCAGCTTCATGCCGGTACCTTTCAGGAAACGGTTGATCGGCGACGAGTTCCTCACTCCGCCGTCAAGGTTAAGATGCAGCCACAGGTTGGCCGGCTCCAGAGCGTTGGCCACCGCGCCTTGCGACTTTATGAAGAGCAGTCCGGGCATGTCGAGGCCGAAGTTGTTGATGCTCAGCTCGCCGAGCGTACCCTCTATGTCTATGTCGAGTCCGGCCCTCTTCGTGCCGGGAAGCGTCATGAGCAGTGTGCTGAGCGACGGCATATAGGAGGCTATGTCGGCGAAACCCACATAACCGCCCCCTTTGGCCATGAGCCGGCCGTCGGGCTTGAATTCGAGCATGTCGTAGGTTAGCAGCGCCGAGAAGTCGAGCGCCGAGAACGGTGTGGTTATGTCGAAGCCGTCCAGCCGGATACCCTCCTCGTCGATAGCCACAGTGCCTTTGCCTGATGTGATGCTCAGGCCGCAGCGCTCCGTGCCGCTCAGGGAGGTGATCGGCACTCTCACGGTCGAACTGCAGTTGTAGAAGTTGTCTATGTCGAGGTCGAGATTGTTGACCTGGATATACGAGGCGTCGAATCCGGGCAGCGGCTTGTAACCTTTCGTGTTGTAAAGCGCCGAGAAGCCGCGTAGTGATATCTTCTTCAGTTCCACAGTCATGGGCGCCGTGTCGGACGGCACGGTATCCACCGGCGCCGGATGAGCCGCTACCCACTCCGCAGTTTCTGTGGTGTAGGCTATGTCGCCGCCGTTTGCCTCGAAATTCCCTATCGATATCTTGGAATTCTTCAGGTCCACAAGGGCGTTCTCCACGTTGCCCTGCTTGAAATGTGCCTTGAGATTGTAGATATAGGGCAGCATCTGCATGGAGTATTCCACATTCTCCATCCTGATGCGGTTGGCACGGATTATCATCGTGCTCGGCTCGCTGACTGTGTCGGGCTTCGACTTCCACACATCCATGGCCACGTTGATACGCGCATCCTTCAGCACCGGATCGCGCAGGTCCATGTTCATGTCGGACAACCGGACCTTCGAGCCTCCTTTCAGACTCAGGAACCCGGCCTCGAGCGTGAGCACCATCGACGAATCTTTCGAAACCATGCGGTAATAACCTTGCGTCAGCTCCACTTTGTTGAGGTCCACATCCCCTCGGAAGAGCGGCAGCAGCTTCACATCCGCAAGCAGCTCCCTGGCCAGCACCATAGTGTCGCCGGATGCCTCTAAGATCTTCACGTCCTGGAGCTTGACGTCGAGCGGGAAACCGAGGCGGAACTTGCCTACGGATACCTTCATGCCGGTGGACTGCGACAGCTGATCGCAAGCGATATTCTTCACAAGAGTCTGAATCGGCGGTATGTACAGAAGCACCGGAATAGCCAGAATCACTATCACGATCCACATCAGAGTCTTCAGTGTCCGCCTCAGCCACGTGCACTTGATCAGATGCTTCTTCACCTTCTTCCCCGGCTGCTTCCCGCCTCCTTCTGCGGGCTGCTCTTCGCCTCCTTCTGCGTGCTGCTCCCCGCCACTCGTCTCTGTGTCAGGCGCGGACTGAGTGTCCGCACCGGTCCCGATGTCGGGCGCACTCTGATTGTCTGCTCCCGACGGGGTATCAGGCACACTCTGAGTGCCCTTCCCCGCTTGGGAAGCGCCTTCAAATTCGGAATCGTGAGATGTGAGATTTTCCTGATCAGCCATCGGTGCAGCATTTAGATTACAAATATAACCATTAATTCCGACCCCGCCAAATATCCGACACTAATTCGTGAAAATTCCCCGAAAAATATGCGCAAAATTCCCGGCCCCTGCATCCGCTCAGTCCATCCGACCTCTCGGAGAATTCCGATAGCTCTGATGGCTCCGATCCTCGGCGGCCTTTCACCGGTCCGGATGCTGGCGCAGCCATTCGCGGGCTGTGAGGCAGAGCTTATCGTACCATTCGGCACCGAAGCGGCGCGTTAGCGGCTCTTTGAGGAACTCATACGCACGGATCTTTTTGCCGCGTCCGAGCACCTCGGCGCATTTGCAAATCTTCCATCGGTGAAGGTTCACGGCCGTGAATCCGTCGAACTCCTGCAATCGCACCGGGTAGAGCGCGCAGCTTATCGGCTTGCAGAAACCGGTGCGTCCTTCGCGGTAAGCCTTCTCAAGGGCGCAGTAGCACATGCCGCCGGGTCCGTAGGTAGTGAACACACAATCGCGCCCGTCGACTATCGAGGTGACCAGATCCCCCTCCTCGTCGTAATAGGCAGGCCCTTGCTCCTCGAGCACCTTTTGGGCCGCGGGCGTGAGGTCGTCCCAGACTTCGGGCGTAAGTTCCTGCAGACGCTCGTATTCCTCGGGCGTGATCGGCGCACCGGCGTCGCCTTCGATGCAGCATTCGCCGTGGCAGGAAGCGAGGTCGCAGCAGAAAAAGCGTTCGATAAGGTCGAGTGAGACCACTGTGTCGTCTATCTGTATCATACTCATGGGTAGCGCGTTAGGGTTGGAATATGATGGTCGAGGTGCCGAGCAGACGGTCGGTGCGGGCGCCGGGCAGACGCAGGTAGACACTTACATTGTATTCGTTGCAAGTGTCGGGATAATTCCCCTCTATCACCGCCGGGTCGGCCTGTGAGCCGTCGCCGCCGTGGGGTACGGCCACGTATTGATAATTATACGATCCCTGTTTCAGCGGAACGGCCACACGGTAGAGATGCTCCTGCCGGTCGTATTCAAGACGGAAACGAGGGTCGGCCCGGTGGTTGGTGAACTCGCCGTCGAGGTATATGTCGGCGCCGATCACCTCGGGCATATCGAGTGTGAAATATGTGTCGATATAGTCGGCGCCGAGGTCGGAGTCGGTCGCCGAACCGTTGCGGATCAGGTAGCGGCCGCGCTGCGTCTGGTCGTAGAGATACTGCCTGTCCGCGCGGCGCTCGTCCTTAGCCAGGTAGGCGTCGTAGAGTCGCCCGATATGGCGTATGGAGTCGGTATGCATGCCGGGCGTCAGCGCTTCCACAGTCTCAAAACGGCGGTATTCGTTGCCGGCGGGGAAGAGGAGGTCGCGGTTGTGGCGGTAGATCAGGCGGTTATGGTCTATCTGCAGCGGACGCGTGGTGACGCGCCGGCTCTGCGGACGTCCGTTCTGTTCTGTCACCACGAGGATCTGAGAGTAAGGGTCGGTGACCCGCAGGCCGGAAGGCAGCGTCACGGTAAGTTCGAGCTGCTGCGACTCGCCGTCGGCCAGGTCGGTGACGGCCGAAGCCTCGCCGGATATGGTGGCTGTATTCTCGCTCACCTGAAATCGGGCCTGAAGCAGTGTCTCCTCCGGTTCGAACTCGCGGTATACCTTTAGCAGATAATTGCCTGACTGTGTGGGCATCATGTCGGGATTACCCTCGGGGTCGGGCACTGTGATGCGGTAGTTGGTGAAGAACTGGAAGGTGTTCGACGAGAGCGCGCGGTCGCTGACATCGCCGCGGTTGAAGCCGGGCAGATACTCGCTTTCTATGAGCTGCGAGGGCTTCCAGTCGGCGTCGCACTGATAGATGCTGTATTGCAGATAGCTCGGGTCGGAAGTCATCTCGTCGAAACTGATCACCACGGCGTCGTCTGTCTCGGGCCGCAGCACGGGCAGGGCGAAAAAGTCGTCGTCCATGGAGACCTTAAGTGTGCGGAATCCGGGATCGAAGATAGCCGTGGAGGTATCTTCGACATCCTGAGCGGCAGCAGGCAGGACGGCGCTCAGGAGGGCAGCTAACGGAAGTGCCCGCTGTAAGAAATGGCGTATTCTCATTCCTCCTCAAGCAGATATTCGTGGTAAATGCGGATCCCCTCTGCGATCAGGTCGTTGCATGCTAAAGAGGCACCGGGGCTCTTGAGCTCGGCGCAGATCAGGCTCCCGGTGCGCTCCTTGAAGCGGGTGCCGAGCTGACGGATAATCTTGTAAACCTGTGCTTTGCCTGTGGTCGTGTCGGCGTGGATTCCTTCCAGGAGGGCAAGCGCGGTGATCACTCCGCATACGTTTTGCAAGCCGCCGACACCGCCACCCAAGCCTATGGTGAGCTTCTGCGCCACATCCTGCGGCAGCTGAAGCACATCAGGGAAAGCGGCCACTGTTGCCTGGCTGCAGTTGGCGCCTTCGCGGCGTCGGTTGCGCGCGAGCTCAAGTCGCTCTTCAAGTGTAAGTTCCGGTCGCATATTCTTTGTGTATCTAATTTATATCTAAAATTTAATATCTGATCTCCAATATCTAACGCCCGACATCTAACGCCTGAAACCTAACGCCTGAAACCTAACGCCTGAACCCTTCCCTCACCACACTATCGGCGCCTTTCCCTGCGCCTCCAGATAGCGGTTGGCGGCGTTGAAATGGCCGTTGCCGAAGAAACCGCGGTAAGCAGACAGGGGCGACGGATGAGGCGAAGTGAGCACCAGATGCTTCGATCGGTCTATGAAGGCTCCCTTGCGCGCCGCATCGGCTCCCCAGAGCAGGAACACGAGCCCTTGGCGCCGCTCGGCCAGAGAGTGCACTATAGCGTCGGTGAAGGTTTCCCATCCCTGGCCGCTGTGCGACTTCGGTTTGTGGGCCTCCACAGTCAGCGACGAGTTGAGCAGCAGCACACCCTGGCGCGCCCAGCGTGTCAGATCGCCGTCGGCCGGGAGCGGAGCGCCGGTTTCCGACTGCACCTCCTTGAATATGTTGAGCAGCGATGGCGGCATCGCCACACCGGGATTCACGGAGAATGCGAGGCCGTTGGCCTGTCCGGGTCCGTGGTACGGATCCTGACCTATGATCACCACCTTCACTTGGTCGAAAGACGTGGTGTCGAGCGCCGCGAAAATTTTAGGCCCGGGAGGATAGACGGTCGTAGAGGCATACTCGTGGCGCACCTTGTCGGTGAGCTGTTTGAAATATGGTTTGCTGAACTCCGGGGCCAACTGCTCTTTCCACGACCCCTCCATCTTCACATCCATGGTCTTTGCGCTGCGTTTTTTATCTTTCTGCAAAGATACGCACTTTTATCCAATCTCCCGTCCCGATTAGCCGAAAATGTAGCCGGAGCGGCCGGCCCTGCTCTATTTCGGCGCGTTTCCGGGGCGACGGCGCTCTATGATGCGCGTGAAGAGTATCATAGCGCCCCAGGCGGCTAATGCGCCCAGCGAATCGGCCACTATGTCGCCCCACTCAAATGAACGGCCCGCATTCATCTTCCACTGCGCTATCTCTATGCCATAGCCTGTCAGAGCGCTGGCCGCGGCAGTGAGGACGAAGAACTTCCGCCCGGGCAGCGGCCGGTGATGATCCATACGGTCCACCGACGTATCGCGCCAGCAGAGAAGAGCGAGCATGAAGAACATACCGGCGTGAACTATCTTGTCGGCTCCGGGGAAGAAAGGTACCTCCATATCGCCTACCGGCTTGGGCGAGAGTGTGAACCACAGAAGCGCCGCCAGATAAGCTCCGGTGTCAAGATATGCCCGCAGTATGTTGTGCCTCGGCTTCATGCTGTTCTCTTTCTCAGGGTTTGCCGCTGCATACGGGGCATAGGCCCGTCAGCAGAAAATTGGCCGATTTCACCTCAAAACCTTCGGGAGCGGCCACAGGTGGCACTGCCATATCTTCAAGACAGTAAGTCTTCTCGCACCGCTCGCAGTAGAAATGCACGTGCTGGTCGGCCACACTGTGGTGCGCGCTCGTGCAGAGCTCATATTTGAGCGACCGGCTGCCGTCCCTGATCACATGCACCAGGTCTTTGCCGCTGAAAAGCTCGAGCACACGGAAGATGCTCGCCTTGTCCACCGTAGGCAGCGAGACCTCCAGGTCTGCGAGACTCAGCGGCTCGTGAGCCTTGGCCAGCTCCCGCGCCACAAGTATGCGATTCGGTGTGAGCCTGACATCTTTCTGCTCAAGAAGTCCGTTTATCTCGTCGTTATGGCTTATGTTATCTCCGTTTTCTCTCATAGATTCGATCTCATTATCTTCGGATCAGAGGCTGAGACAGAAGCTGCTTCGGCCTTCGGATCCATATCTCATCTCTGAACGGGACGTCCCCCGGGAGCCGTTCTATATCACTGCAAAGTTACCTTTTTTCCGGCAATAAACAAAGCCTGAAGGATACGAAAGCAGCCGGCTCCGATGATTGGGAGCCGGCTGCTGTAATTCGGGATATGTCGGGATCTGTTACCAGATAACCTTGGCTGCTGTTTTGCCGCTGCGGATTATGTAGAGACCGCGGGCGGGAAGGTTATAGCGGCCGTTCACTCCTGCGGCTACCTTCATGCCGTCGGCGGTATAGATGTCGTAGCGCTCGGCGTCGTTCATCGGGGTGACAACACCCTCGGCTACCCAGAAACCTGCTGTGCCTTTGGATACCACATTCTCCACGCCGGTCTCATTGGAAGTGGTGAAGCGGATCGTCGGTGACTTGGCGCTCACTGCGGAGCCGGCAGTCGCTTTCACATAAGCTGCATAGGTAGTCTTTTTGTCGAGGCCGGTGACCTTGTACTCATCGCCTTCCACTGCGAAATCGCTGATCACGGGATTGATCTCGGCTTTATCGCGGCCGGTGATCACTATATCGTCGATGAATATGCGGCCGGTGGTTGCTGTGGGAAGGAGAACCAGCGAACGGATACCCTCGGGCACCTCCACTTTCACTGTGGCGGGCTCCTCATTGATGTCGAGCTTCTTAATCAGGCTCAGCGAACCGTTCTTCGCGCCGTAGACATTAAGCTGCGAACCGGGCTCTGTGCTGCTTGTCCAGAAGGAGAGCGCGCCTATCTCGGAGTCATATTCGTCGGTGGTGAGGTAATCGAGAGTCTCGCTCATGTAGAATGAAGGAGCTGATTCGCCGAATGTACCCTCAGCGGAGCTGAAAGCGCCTGAATAATCCCATCCGGCGGGCATACGCGGTGTACCGGTGAAGCCTGTCGTCTCGATGGTTTCGCCTGCGGTGAGCTCGCCCTCAGTGCCCACGGTCAACAGATAGCCGTCGGCACCTGCAATCTTGGTCCAGTTAAGTGTGGCGTCGTTGCCGTTCACCTCTTTCGCAAAGACTGAAGGCTGTGTCTCTTCCATGGCCTCGGCAGCTGTCAGAACTGTAAACTCGTAGGGAAGCGATATATTCGCAGTATTGTAGCGGTAGAGATTGATCTGATAAGCGGTGCCGGGTGCCACACCCACGATCTTGTGGGGCTCCGATGTGTTGATTTTCTTCATCTCGTAGCCCTCGAGCATCTCTTTCACGTAAGCCTCTTCTTCCTCGCTGTAAGCATATTTGCCCACAGAGATATAGATGTTCTCGCCGTCGCTGCCGCCCTTGTCGCGAACCTGTGTCGGTTTGGGGAAAGTCACGGTGAAGTAGTCGCTGCCGATCTCTTCGGGAGTGCCGGAGATAGGCTTAAGGGCGTAGTCGGAATCATCGTCCATGCCGGTGCCCACGCGGAAGGAGACCATGCCGTTGGGCAGTTGGGTGATACGTGTTATGTCGAGCTCGGTCTTCTTGCCGTTCTTGTTCTTGAAGGCAGGCTTGGTGTCAGCGCCGAACGATGTGTTGCCGGTTGAACCGGGCCATGTGTCGCCGCCCATGGAGCTGTCGGTGGCCTGATTGTCAGCCTCTACTATGTCGATGCACTGGTCGCCCGGATCATTGTTGGCAACGTTGCTCTCCCACTTCGACTGTTTGTAATCTATGTGCCAGATCAGCATACCCTCGGCGGGAAGATAAGTGTCGAATCCCTCCTGCTTGCGCGACTCGAAGAGGAAGTACTCTGTGGGTCGGGCGGGATCTACGGTCATCTTGTAGATATTGCCGTCCTGAGTGAGCGGACGCATTGTGATATCTTCGTTCTTGGTGATTACATAAGGCTTCTGCCACTCGAGTGCGTAGCGCTCGTAGGCGGAATATTCCGGCGGTGTGCGGCCGTTGTTGTTGTAGGAGCCGTGGTCCATCAGCGAGTATTCGCCCGGTGTGTGGGCGCTCGTGTAAGAGGTGGCGTAAAGGTCGGGCAGACCAAGCACATGGCTGAACTCATGGCAGAATGTGCCGATACCTGTCATCGTGTTAGTGAGGTAGATCACCTCGTTTGAACAGGCGTAATGGCCGAGCTCCACACCGTCGTAGACATGTGTGCCGCTGCCGGCAGAGCGCACGTCCCAGCTGTGAGGCCATACGGTCCATTCGGGAGCGCCCTCGTTCTCGCCGTTACCGGCATAGAACACATAGACATTGTCTATGACGCCGTCGCCGTCGCGGTCATACTGTGAGAAGTCCACCTCGGGGTCGAGGATATCGCAGGCATCGATCACCATCTCTTCAGGATGCTGGTCGTTGTCGCGCCAGTCGTTGCCGCCGTAGTAGGCTGCCTTCTTGGGAAGATCCACCGGTCCGTATACATCGAAGGAGGGGCGGAAGATATTGTTCGACGACTGTGTGAAATAGTCGTATGCCGAGCCGGTGCAGTCGAAATTGCTGTAGCCCGGTTTCTGGAGCATATCCTGCATCTCCTTGTGGGGATCGGAGCAGAAGCTCCACTTCAGGTCGGCGAAGTTCACGAGGATCACGAGCACGTTCTGCTTGCCCACGCAGGGGAACTCCGTCAGACAGTGGCCGTCCTTGTTGTCCCATTTCGGATCAGCTTTCTGGATTCCCTGCATTTTGTTGCGATGCTTCTCCATGCGGTCCTTGCGGTACTGCTCCATACGCGAGCTGCTCTTGAGCTGCAGATTGGTGAACGATGCCTGAGGATCGATTTCCTGCAGCGATTTGCGGTAAGCTGCATCGCGGCTCTCCGGCTTGAGTGCCGGGAGCTCGGTCAGATTGCCGTCGGAGCCTACCACATTATACCAGCCCTTGTCGTTCTGGCGCACTATATAGCCATCTTCTGTCTGAAGATAGTGGAAAAATTCATCGCCCTGAGGCGTGAGCATTACTGTGGTCCCGTCCGGCTGAGTCACCTCCACCGGCACCTTTCGTGCGGGAACAGCCATAGCCGATGCGGCACAAAGAAATGTACCGGCCGTCAAGGCTGCGAGACGAGTGATGTTGTGCTTCATAATCTATAATTTGTGTATATAATTTCTGTATTTTCAGATGCTGTGTTTCATGGCGCCCCGGTTTTCTCGCGAAAACTGCGTCGTGCCCTTCGGATTCTGCACCGGGGGTCGATACATAGGAATAGACTGGTGTCGCCGCTATGTTTCCACCGCAAAGATAGGGATTTAAATTTCTTTTCACAAATTTTGTGCCAAAATTTTTCTTTCTCAGGTATTTTCGTTATCTTCGCAGTAAAAATGGTAACATCCTCTCTTCGGAATAAAAATGGACATAAACATAAGGGGAAGCTTATATCCGCTGGACCGTCCCGCCATCATGGGCATCGTAAATGTGACTCCCGACTCTTTTTTCGCTTCAAGCCGCACACCGGATGAAAGCTCCATAATCGAACGTGCCTCGAAGATGCTCGCAGACGGCGCCGATATGCTTGATCTGGGGGGCTACAGCTCGCGGCCGGGCGCCGATGAGGTGACGCCGCAGGAGGAATTCCGTCGCCTGAGCCTGGGCATCAGGGCGATCCGGAGCCGTTTCCCCGACGTTGTAATCAGTGTCGACACGTTTCGCGCCGAGGTGGCCCGACGGTGTGTGGAGGAGCTCGGCGCCGATATCATCAACGATATTTCGGGCGGCGACCTCGACCCTGATATGTTCGCCACGGTGGCTTCGCTCGGCGTCCCTTACATCTTGATGCACATGCGCGGCAACCCGGAGACGATGCAGAGCCTATGCGGCTACGGCGACGTCGCGGCCGAAGTGCTGTCTGACCTGGCCAGGAAGGAAGCCCGCCTCAGGGAGATGGGCGTCTGCGACATCATCATCGATCCGGGCTTCGGCTTTGCCAAGGATCTGGAGCAGAATTATCGCCTCATGGGGGCGCTGGCCAGTTTCCGCGCCCTGGGCTGCCCGCTGCTTGTGGGTGTCTCGCGCAAGTCCATGATATTCAAACTCCTCGGCGTCACTCCTCAAGAGGCCCTCAACGGCACCACGGTGCTCAACACTGTAGCTTTGCTCTCGGGTGCTAACATCCTGAGGGTCCACGATGTGAAAGAAGCCGCCGAGTGCCGCGCCATAGTGGAGTCCCTCAGAAAAGCCACCCCTTCGCTGTCTCTCTGACCCTCCCCAAATAATCTCCTCGAACCCGCAAGGATATTCTCCTCAAACCCGAAATTAATCCCGAAGGCAAGAGACTCTCGGAAAATTCAAATCCCCATTTTTTAACAGGCAATGTTGGAATTCGGAATAAAAGATATAATCGACATAGTAATAGTGGCTCTGCTGCTGTTCTATTTTTACAAGCTGATGAAGAAGAGCGGCTCGCTCCCCATCTTCATCGGCGTGCTGGCCTTCATCATGGTCTGGATCCTCGCTTCGGAGATCTTCAGCATGAGGCTCACCGGCACCATCCTCGACAAGTTCATGGCCATAGGACTGATAATCCTGGTGATCCTTTTTCAGGACCAGATCAAACGTTTTCTTGTGGAACTCGGTTCGCAGAAACGTTGGCGGGGACTGCGGCGGCTTTTCCGCCACGAGAAAGACGAGCCTTTGGAGAAGCATATCATGCCTATCGTCTATGCCTGCATGAGCATGTCGAAAGCCCGAGTAGGCGCCCTCATTGTGATAGGCCGCGAGATGTCGCTCTCGGACTATGAGAAGACGGGCGACATGATCGACGCGTTAATAAACATGCGGCTGATCGAGAATATTTTCTTCAAGAACTCGCCGCTCCACGACGGCGCCATGATCATAGCCGACGACCGCATCAAGGCGGCCGGCTGTATACTCCCGGTCAGCCACGACATGAACATACCCAAGAGCCTGGGCCTTCGTCACCGCGCCGCGCTCGGTCTGGCCCAGGCCACCGATGCGGTCTGTGTGATCGTCAGCGAGGAGACGGGAGCCATCTCAATAGCCAAAGACGGCGAACTGATCGTGAAAGTCTCCACTTCGGAACTGGAACACACACTCTCATCGCTGCTTAAATAATCTCACACTTCAATCTTATGCCACTAATTATGAAGAAGTTATTTGTTACGATACTGATGGTCTCCGCAGGCCTGACCGGCCTCGAGGCGCAGCAGCTCACAATCCTGCACACCAACGACACTCACTCGCATATCGACGCCGAGAAGGGCGTGGGAGGCGTGCTTCAGCGCCAAGCGCTCATCGACTCGGTGAGGGCTGCCGACAAGAATGTGCTCCTCATCGATGCAGGCGATGCGGTGCAGGGCTCGCTCTATTTCAACCTCTTCAAAGGAGCCGTGGAATATCCGCTCATGGATCTCATGGGCTACGATGTGCAGATACTCGGCAACCACGAGTTTGACAACGGCCTGGAGAGTCTGGCCCGGTATTTCCCGAATCTGAAAAGCGCCCGTCTGTCGGCCAACTACGACTTCACAGGCACACCGCTCGAGGGCGTGTTTCAGCCTTATGTCATCAGGGAATTCGACGGCAAGAAGGTGGGTATCTTCGGCATCAACCTCAACCCGGAGGGGATCATAGCCGACTCCAACTACAAAGGCATGGGCTTCAGCGACATCATATCCACAGCCAACAAGACGGCTGATTATCTGCGCGACAAGAAGCACTGCGATCTGGTGGTGATGGTCTCCCATATCGGCTACGACAACGACGGCAACCCGAATCTCGTCACTGATCCCGAGGTGGCCCGCGCGTCGAAAAATATCGACATAATAGTGGGCGGCCACTCCCATACGCTCGTGGACCCGGCGGCCGAAAATCCTCTGTCGTCGCGTTTCAAAAACCGCGACGGGAAAGAGGTGCTTGTGGTGCAGACGGGACGTTACGGCGGCTCTCTGGGCGAGATCAAAGTCGATCTGAAAAAGCCGCGTAAGGCGCAGTATTCGCTTCTCCCGGTCCGCAATGTGGACCCGAAGCGCTTCGATCCCCGCATCGTCGAGTTCCTGAAACCTTACCGCCACGAGATCGATTCCATCATGGTCCGTCCGGTGGCTGTCTCGGCCGCTGATATGAAAAATACCAAACAGTATGCCACTTCGGCAGCCATCACCAACCTCTCCTGCGACATGGCGCAGTGGTACGGCAATCTGAAACTCGACTCGCTCTCACGTGCCGGACAGAAGCTCCCCTCCCGCTCTGACCTGAAATTCCCTTCGCGCTCTGACCTTGCGGTGATGAACTCGGGCGGTGTTCGTATGCCCTGGGCCAAAGGGGTGGTTACGGAGGGCCAGGTGCTCAGCACATTCCCCTTCCCGAACAAATTCGTGGTCGTGGAGATGGACGGCCGCAGCCTCGCCGAGCTGCTCGCGCAGATAGCTGAGCTCGGCTCGCAGGGCGTTAGCGCAGAGGTGAGGATAGCTTTCGACTCAGCTTCCAAGAAGGCCGAGGGCTTCACAGTGAGCGGCGAGCCCGTGAGCCCCGACCGACTCTATTACGTCACCACGATCGACTATCTGGCCACGGGCGGCGACTATCTCACCGCTTTCAAAAAGGGCCGCATTGTCTGGACCGACACCGACGATATGTGTGCTCCGGTGATGCGCTACGTCACGGACCAGACCGGACAGCATCTGCCGCTCGGCACCGACCCGTCGCCGCGAATCGTGCCGGCCATATCGCTACCCGAGGAATAATTTTCCGGAACTATACATAAAACGCTCATCCCCCCCCGATAAAACCTTGACTCCGATGCGCGCGCCGTGGAGAATATCTTCGTTTGCAGGAGCTGCTCTGGCTCTTCTTACTCTCCCGGGGCTCGTCTGCTCTGTGGGCTGCGGCCGCAGCGCCACTGACGCCGCTTCGGAGAGTACGCACAAACAAGGTGCCGAGCCGCAGAGCGCTCCGGCTGACTACACCGCCGAGGCTCAGGCGTGGGCCGACTCGGTGGCTTCCTCCATGAGTGTGGAAGAGCTTGCCGGCCAGCTCTTAATGCCGGCTCTCTACGCTACATCCAATCCGGCGAACATAGCCAAGGCGCGGCAGTATCTGGAGAGCTTGAAGGCGGGCGGCTTCGTATGGCTCAAGGGCTCGGCTGAAGAGATGCTTCAGCTCGCCGACACGCTCTCAAAGCTATCGTCGACGCCGCTCTTCATGGCTCTCGACGCCGAATGGGGCGCAGGCATGAGGCTCAGCGGCTGCACCTCCTTCAAGAAAAATTACCAATTGAGCGGCCTGCCTGAGAAGACGTTTTACGCCATGGGACGCACCACAGGACGCGAGGCCGCCGCTGTGGGTATCAACATGATCTTTGCGCCGGTGCTCGATGTGGCGCCTTCGGAGCGCTCGGTGATGTGGCGACGCTCCTACGGGCCCGATCCCGAGCGAGTGGCCACGGCCGGTCAGGCTTTCGCGCGCGGCATCGTCGACGAGGGGCTGATCCCCGTGGGCAAACATTTCCCTGGCCACGGCGCCACTCACCTCGACTCCCACAAGACCATACCGCTCATCGCAGACTCGCGCACGAAACTCGATACTGTAGACCTTATTCCATTTCGCAGCTTTATATCGAGCGGCTTCCCGGCCCTCATGACCGCCCACGTAATTGTGCCGTCGCTCGACGGCGGCGAGACGTCCGGCAACGGTCAGGAAGCTCCCGCCACTCTCTCACACGGCATACTCACCGCGCTGCTCCGCGACCGACTCGGTTTCGACGGACTCGTGATCTCCGACGCCATGAATATGCTGCCTGCCCGCAAAGGGATCTTTGTGGAGGCCCTCAAGGCCGGCTGCGACATACTGACCGTGCCCGTCGATCCGGCCGCAGCCGTGAAGGAGGTAGCCGAGGCTATATCCGACGGCACTCTGTCGGTAAAAGAGATCCGGGCCAAGGTTGCCCGGATCCTGTTCTATAAGTATCCTTTGCGATAGGGTCCCGGCAAATAAGCCTGCCCGACCGGAATAATCTGAATTATCGGAGTGATCGGAATTATCTGAATTATCGGAATAATCGGAGGCCGGATCAGTTTTCGGCGACATCGAAGCCGGCGTCGCGGACTGCCTTCACCACATCGGCATCGGTCTGAACGCCTTCGACGGTGGCACGGCCTGTGGAGAGATTCACATCGACCTGCTTCACACCTTTCACAGCGCTGATACTCTTGGTGACTGCAGCCTGGCAATGAGGGCAGTTCATCCCTTTGATTATATATACCTTTGTCATGTCTGAAATATTTATATGGTTATGTTTATGACCTTTTATGAACGTGACTGCGAGGAGCACCACAAGAATAGCCGAGCAGATCGTCGGGAAGAGTCCAAAGCTGTGCTCCGCACCGCCCGCTGCGCCGAAACTGCGGGGAACGAACCATTCCGCCGGCAGCAGATAGTCTATGGCGAGGCCGAAAGCTACGGCGCCTAATATGATAGAGGCCAGGTAGATAGCGGCCGATTTGCGGCCCATCTCCCTGGATATCAGGGTGAAGGAGGCGAAGTTGGCAGCCGGACCGGCCATCAGAAGCACCAAGGCTGTGCCGGGCGACAGGCCTTTGAGCATCAGAGAGAGGGCGATAGGTATGGAACCGGTGGCGCACACATACATCGGTATCGCTATGATGAGCACTGCTATCATGGAGAAGACAGGACGGCTGCCGAGCACCGAGAAGAAGTCGGCCGGGACATACACTGTGATGAGCGCGGCGATGATAAGGCCGACAACCAGCCATCCGCCGATGCTCCCCACAAGGTCGATATAGCCGTACTTCAGTGCGTCGAGGCTCTTGCGTGCCCAACCTTTGCTCTCATCCTCCTCCGTTGCCGCGCAGACAGCGGCCACCGACGGTTCATCGTTCTTTTCGGAACGGCCCACGGCCACGCCTCCGAAGACAGCAGTTACGAGAGCGGCTATGGGACGTATCACCGCGAAGGCCGGACCCAGCAGCGACCAAGTGGCCGCTATGCTGTCCACACCCGTCTGCGGTGTCGCCACGAGGAACGACGTAGAAGCGGCTCTTGAAGCGCCGTTGCGTCGCATCGCTATCGCTGTGGGGAGAACGCCGCACGAGCAGAGTGGCAGCGGTATGCCGATCATAGCCGATTTTACCACCGACTTCATGCCCGTGCCCGAGAGATGCCGGGCGAAAGTCTTTTGCGGGATAAAAGCATGCATGAGGCCTGCTATCAGGAAACCCAACAGGATGTAGGGCGACATCTCGTTGAGCATAAAAAGCAGAGAATATAACAGATCCATAATTTGCGTTTGGTCAGTTTGATGATTTTTAATAGGGAGAGATCCGCCAGACAACCCTTATTCTCTTGGCCTGAGAGATATATCGCGGTGAGAGCGGCCGGCTTCCGATTTCAGCAGCAAAGGTACAACAAATAATTTGCAACCCGATTGCAAATTCGCCCGGTGACCGGGA
>SFOK01000088.1 GCA_004552395.1 Bacteroidales bacterium
ATTCTGTGGGATGGGGTCTAAAGAGTAAGGCGACGCCCCGATCCGAGACATCGGTCCGGGGCGTTGCGTATATCATGATTAAAGATAATTCATCCTGATCAGCTGCGCGAATAGTTGGGCGCCTCCGAAGTGATAGCCACATCGTGAGGATGGCTTTCGAGCACACCGGCTGATGTGATGCGGGTGAACTGAGCGTGGTGGAGCGCCTCGATATCCTTGGCACCGCAGTACCCCATGCCGGCGCGCAGTCCGCCGAGCATCTGGTACACGACCTCATAGAGCGAGCCTTTGAACGGCACGCGGGCTGCTATACCTTCGGGAACCAACTTCTTGGCGTCGGTCTCGTTGCCCTGGAAGTAGCGGTCCTTGCTACCCTTCTCCATGGCCTCGAGCGAGCCCATGCCGCGGTACGATTTGAACTTACGTCCGTTGAAGATGATGGTATCGCCGGGACTCTCCTCCACACCGGCGAGCATGCCGCCGAGCATCACTGAGTTGCCTCCGGCTGCCAGTGCCTTCACTATGTCGCCGCTGTAACGTATGCCGCCATCGGCAATCAGAGGCACACCGGTACCCTCGAGAGCCTTGGCCACATCGTAGACGGCCGTGAGCTGAGGCACACCCACACCGGCCACCACACGGGTGGTGCAGATGGAACCGGGACCTATGCCCACCTTAACGGCATCAGCGCCGTTGTCGGCCAGATAGCGGGCGGCTTCGCCTGTGGCTATGTTGCCCACCACGATGTCGATCTCGGGGAAGGCCTCCTTGCAGGCGCGAAGCACCTTGATCACACCGGCCGAATGGCCGTGGGCCGTATCGATGACCAATGCGTCCACACCGGCCTTCACGAGCGCTGTGGCGCGCTCCATGCTGTCGGGTGTCACACCTATGCCTGCGGCTACTCTCAGGCGGCCGAGGCGGTCCTTGCATGCAAGCGGTTTGTCTTTGGCTTTGGTGATATCCTTGTAGGTGACCAAACCTATGAGACGGTAATCGGCGTCGACTACCGGGAGTTTCTCGATCTTGTGGCGCTGAAGTATGTCGGCTGCCTCGTCGAGGTTGGTGCTCTGTGTTGTGGTGACAAGATTCTCGGAGGTCATCACCTCGTCGACCTTGCGGGTGAGGTCTCTCTCGAAACGGAGGTCGCGGTTAGTGACTATACCTTTGAGTTTCCCTTCTTCATTGACCACGGGTATGCCGCCGATATGATACTCGTGCATCATGGCCAGGGCATCCTTCACGGTGCTTCCGAGGCGGATGGTCACCGGGTCGTAGATCATGCCGTTTTCAGCACGCTTCACCGCATGGACCTGACGCGCCTGCTCTGCTATCGACATATTCTTGTGGATCACGCCGATACCTCCCTCACGGGCTATGGCTATGGCGAGCGCCGACTCTGTGACGGTGTCCATGGCGGCCGATACGAGTGGCACATTGAGCGATATGCGGCGGGAGAACCTCGATGAAAGGTTCACTTCGCGCGGCAGTACAGTGGAATAAGCGGGAATGAGGAGGACATCGTCGAAGGTAAGGCCCTCCATCTTTACTCTATCTGCAATAAACGACATATGACTTAGGATTTTATTGCGTGCAAAATTACAAATAATTTTTGAAACTGGCAAACGCTCCCCGAAACATGGCACGAAACATGACCCGACAAGACCCGATATGACCCGACAAGGCCTGATATGACCCGATACCGCGCCTGCCGCACCGCAAAAAATCCTGATAAGCTGCGTTTGCTCAGACGAGTCAGAAAGGTCAGACTCGTCCGACTCGTCCGACCGGTCAGACAGGAACCGTAACCTGCGCGCCCGGGATCAGTTGCCCATCTCGCTCAGGAACTTGATTCGCACCAGACGTATCTCCTCCTCGCTGTATTCGCCGCCGAATTCGTCAATAGCTGCTTCCAGATCATCTTCCTCGCAGGTGCGGAAATACTGGATAAGCTCTTCCTGACGATCTTCCTCGAGAATCTCGTTGAGGAAATAGTCTATGTTGATTTTCGTGCCTGCGTCCACTATAGCCTCGAGCTCGTCGAGCATCTCGGAGAACTCCAGACCCTTGCTCTCGGCCAGCTCGTCGAGATCGATCTTCAGGTCGATTCCCTTTATGAGCGCTATCTTCAGACGGCTCTTATTCGGCATGGTGCGCACTCGCATATCTTCAGGACGCACTATATCGTTCTCCTCCACATGGCGTTTGATGATCTTCACGAACTCGGAGCCGAAACGGCGGGCTTTGCCTGCGCCCACACCGGGTATATTCTGCAGCTCCTCCAGGGAGATAGGATAGGTGGTGGCCATTGCCTCGAGCGACGGATCCTGGAAGATCACGTATGGCGGCAGGTTGAAATTGCGCGCCACCTTCTTGCGCAGGTCCTTGAGAATGGAGAAAAGCTCCGGGTCGGCGGCACAGGGAGCGCCCGACTTCATGAGCGAATCATCGTCGATGTCGGCGAAATCGTTGTCCTCCGTGATCTTGAACGACTCCGGTTTCTTCAGGAACTTACGTCCGGCCGGTGTCACTCGGATAGTGCCGTAATTCTCTATGTCGCGGTCCAGATACCCGGCTATCACGGCCTGGCGTATCACAGTGGCTATATGCTTCTCGTCCGTCTTCGGCGTGCAGCCGAAAACCTCCAGGTTCTCGTGGTGATAAGACTTCACCTCATCGGTCTTCCGCCCTATCATCACGGTCGATATATATTCTGCTTTGAATTTCTCACCAATTGCAAGCACGGTCTCTATGGCCGCGCACAAATCGTCTTTAGCTTCCACTTGTTTCTTTGGGTTTAAACAGTTGTCACAGTTGCCGCAGTTGGCATCCGGATAGTTTTCTCCGAAATAATGGAGTAAAAATCGCCGACGGCATACCGACGACTCGGCGTAGGAGGCCGTCTCCAGGAGCAGCTGGCGGCCGATCTCCTGTTCGGCCACAGGCTTCCCCTGCATCAGTTTTTCAAGTTTCTGAAGATCCTTGTTGGAATAATAGGTGATGCACCGTCCCTCGCCGCCGTCCCGGCCGGCTCGGCCCGTCTCCTGATAATATCCCTCGAGGCTCTTCGGTATGTCGTAATGGATCACAAACCTCACGTCGGGTTTGTCGATTCCCATTCCGAATGCTATCGTGGCCACAATCACGTCGGCTTCCTCGAGCAGGAACGCGTCCTGATTGGCCGAACGTGTGGCGGAATCCATGCCCGCGTGGTAAGGGAGCGCCTTTATGGAGTTCACCTTTAGGGTCTCGGCGAGCTCCTCAACCTTCTTGCGCGACAGGCAGTAGATGATGCCCGACTTGCCGGGATTGTTCTTGATGAAACGGATTATGTCGCGGTCAGTATCCCGGGTCTTGGGACGCACCTCGTAGTAGAGGTTGGCGCGGTTGAAACTCGACTTGAAAACATGCGGCTCGGTCATGCCCAGGTTCTTCTGTATGTCGTGCTGCACCTTCGGAGTGGCGGTGGCGGTGAGCGCTATAACGGGCCGCTCGCATATCTCGTTGATTATGGGACGTATCTTGCGGTATTCGGGGCGGAAATCGTGGCCCCATTCCGAGATACAGTGAGCCTCGTCGACGGCATAGAAAGAGATCTGCACATTCCGCAGAAACTGGATGTTCTCCTCCTTGGTGAGCGACTCGGGAGCCACATAGAGCAGCTTTGTGCGCCCCGACATCACATCGGCCTTCACCTCCTCCACGGCACTCTTTGTGAGCGAGGAGTTGAGGAAATGCGCCACTCCGTCCTCACTGCTGTAGGCGCGGATCGCGTCTACCTGATTCTTCATCAGGGCTATAAGAGGCGATATCACGATTGCCACACCGGGCTGCATCAGGGCCGGCAGCTGATAACAGAGCGACTTGCCTCCGCCGGTGGGCATGAGCACAAACACGTCGGAGCCCTTGAGCAGGCTCTCGATGATCGCTTCCTGATTCCCTTTAAACCGGTCGAAGCCGAAATATCGTTTCAAGGCTTCGTGAAGTTGTGCGGATGTGGCCATAGCGTTTAGATAAATGTGAGGCGTTCGTTTGGCGCCGCGGAACCGCCGGTTCCGCGGCATTTTGTTCTCTCTGTGCGATTTAAGGACCGCGCTCTCCTTGCGGCGGGGTCGGCGCCCTGCCTCCCGGCGCCCTGCTCCGGGATCGGCGGACGGCTGCGCGAGGCTATTACAAAATTAAGCAATTTTCCCGACACTACAAAATTCCCCGAAAAAAGTCGCCTTTTTTTCGGGGAATTTTGGGTATTTTGGGGAATTTACCGGAAACAGGGAGAGTCATTCTTTGCTGTGGGACAGCTCAAAGTTTTGCTTCACGAGCTGATCGGCCACATACGCGGCATCCACGGTAAACTCTTTTACGTCCGACGAGGGGACCTCGAACATAGCGTTGACCATGATGGTCTCCACTATGCTGCGCAGTCCGCGGGCACCGAGCTTATACTCTATCGCCTTGTCCACGATCAGGTCGAGAGCGTCGTCGGTGAAGGTGAGCTTCACGCCGTCGATCTCGAAGAGCCGCTGATACTGGCGCATGATGGCGTTTTTCGGCTCGGTGAGGATGCGGCGCAGGGCGTCGCGGTCGAGCGGGTCGAGGTTGGTGAGCACCGGCAGACGGCCTATGATCTCGGGTATGAGACCGAACGATTTGAGATCCTGCGGCATAACGTAGCGCATCAGGTTCTCGCGTTTCTTGCGGCGCTCGGCGCTGTTCTGTCCGTAGCCCACCACCTGGGTGTTCATTCGGGCTGCTATCTTGCGCTCTATGCCGTCGAAGGCGCCTCCGCAGATGAAGAGGATATTCTTGGTGTCCACGGGGATCATCTTCTGCTCGGGGTGCTTGCGGCCTCCCTGCGGCGGCACGAGCACCACGCTGCCTTCGAGCAGCTTGAGCAGACCTTGCTGCACGCCTTCGCCGCTTACGTCGCGGGTAATCGACGGATTGTCGCCCTTGCGCGCTATCTTGTCGATCTCGTCTATGAACACTATGCCGCGCTGGGCCTTCTCCACATCGAAGTCGCAGGCCTGGAGCAGTCGCGTAAGAAGCGACTCTATATCCTCGCCAACATAGCCGGCCTGGGTGAGCACGGTGGCGTCCACGATGGTGAACGGCACGTTGAGCAGACGGGCTATCGACTTGGCCAGCAGTGTCTTGCCGGTACCGGTGGGACCCACGAGGATTATGTTCGATTTCTCGATGTCCACATCGTCCTCGGCTTTGTCGGCTCCGGCTTTCAGGATTCGTTTGTAGTGGTTGTAGACAGCCACCGACAGATATTTCTTGGCCTCGTCCTGGCCTATCACGTACTGATTCAGGAAATCATAGATCTGCTGCGGCTTGGGCACATCCTCGAAGCCGATCACATCGAGGTCGGCCGAGGCCAGGTCGCCTTTCTTGGCGGCCGATGCTTTCCCTTTGGCAGCGGATCCTTTCCGGCCCCCTTTCCCTTTGAAGGATACCTGCGCCTGTGTGTCGATATACTGCACACACTCGCGGCAGAGGTTGAGACCGGGAAGTATCTCGGCCACAGGATTCGAGGGCGACTCCACTGAGCCGCACATGCTGCATTGCAGTGGCTTGCTGTTGTTTGCCATTTCTGAAAATGCTTTTTCCGGGTATTAACTATCGGTAAGTAACTCGAAGAAATTAGCTCACAGGGGGTATCAGTCCTTCTTGGCGGGATTCACGAGCACTTTGTCGATCATGCCGTACTCCTGAGCCTCCTTGGCTATCATCCAGTAGTCGCGGTCGGAGTCGGCTGCCACTTTCTCGTAGGGCTGACCGGAGTGGTCGGCTATGATGCGGTAGAGCTCATCCTTGAGTTTGAGTATCTCGCGCGCTGTGATCTCTATGTCGGATGCCTGACCCTGGATGCCGCCCATAGGCTGATGTATCATCACACGCGAATGAGGCAGTCCGAAACGCTTACCTTTCTGACCGGCCACAAGCAGCACGGCGGCCATGGATGCGGCCATACCGGTGCAGATCGTCGACACGTCGGAGTTGATATACTGCATCGTATCGTAGATGCCGAGACCTGCGTAGACGCTGCCGCCGGGCGAGTTGATGTAGATATTGATATCCTTGCCGGGATCGGCCGAGTCGAGATAGAGCAGCTGCGCCTGGATTATGTTGGCGCTCTGGTCGGTGACCTGCGTGCCTAAGAAGATGATGCGGTCCATCATCAGGCGGGAGAAGACGTCGAGCTGCGTCACATTCAGCTGACGCTCCTCGAGGATATAGGGGTTGATATAATCGGCACGGGGCGCTGCGGATGTGAGTCCGCTCATGGCGGCTTCTTTCGATGTGGCGCGCATGAAGTCGTCGACCATGGTGCCGGAGAGGCCGCGGTGGCCTGTGGCGTATTTGCGAAAATCTGAATTCATATTCTATCTTGTTGTTTTTCTGTCGTTTATCAAAGAGGCCTCAGCCCGTTTCGACGGAGTGATCGGCCCGGCACGGGCCTCTTTCGGGCTGAAGCTATGGTTATCTCATAACAATTATCATGCCAAAAGAGGTCGGTCACATCCTCTGCCGAGGCCCGTTCGCTTTTTTGTAACGGCTTCAGCGGACCACTACCTTGACGGCCGGCGCACCTTCGGCTGCCAGTATATAGACACCGGCCGCAAGTCCGGAGCAATCTATGCGGTTCTCGCCGGGCACTACCGTCAGCGAGAGCACCTTGGCTCCGGTGGCACCGTAGACCGCAGCTGCGGCAGATTGCGGCAGACCGCTTCTGATGCTCAGCACACGGCCGCGGACGGACGCCGTCACAGTGCCAAAGCCTTCGGGGATGGCCTCCACAGAGGTCATGTCGGGATGCAGGTCCTCGGCGCCGCTCACCTCGGTAGAGCTCTCCCCTATCCATCCGCAGGTCTGATTCAGAGCCGTGTAGACGCGCACAAAGTCGATCTGCGACAGCGACGCGGGCGTGCCATCGGCCTTCACAGCCCGGTCTATCTTCACGCCGGGCGTCTCATTGTTGGGCATATTGTCGGCATACCCCTCGCCATAAGCCATAAGCACGTATGTACCTGTGGATGAATTAAACGAAGCGTTCGGAGGAAGCATGCTGCCGCTGAAAGAGAGCGTCTCTTCGGAGATCCATCCGGGCCAGTAATCCTGCTTGTGAGAATCGTTTTTCTGCAGCCATCCTTCGGCCGGAGAGCCGGAAGATGTCCAGCGAATATAATTGGCGTCAGTTATGTGAGCCGATTCGGGATCTGCTACTGGTGTATGGTCCGGCGCGGGCTTATAGTATGTGATGCTGTAGTTTCTGACAGTAGCCGGATTGTCGTATTCGGAGCCTTTTATTTCGAACCACTCGTCGTCGGGAAGACCGTTGCCGTTGGTATCTGCGCTCACAAGGATAATGCCGGGCTCGCTTGAACCTCCGTGCGAATCAGTCGGAGATGTGAAAGCGTTGCCGTAGACTTTGAAATCATAGCCGTGGCTGTTGACCACCGGATGGTCAAAACCGAACGTCACATAACCTCCATATGCTCCTAAAGAGACGATGCCGGGTCGCTCGTCGCCACAAAGCTGCTCCGAAGCTTTGGCAAGAATATCGGCGTAGCTGTCGCCCTGCTCATACCGGGGAAGCTCATTGACAAACTGACCCGGAGCCGGACAATATTCGTAAACCCGGCTTATATACGGCGAA
>SFOK01000089.1 GCA_004552395.1 Bacteroidales bacterium
TATTCAGTCATTGAAGGAGTATCCTCAGGCAATTTTTGCTGCCTGAGCGACTTTAGCTGACCTCCGGCACCGCCATTAACTGAATATCCCTAACTAATCCCAATTCCCCGATCCCCTAATCCCTCCGATTACTCCGATTATTCCGATCCCTCCGATTACTCCGAATCGAGCCATAATAAAAAAATCGGGGCGGACTGAGGAAATCAGTTCGCTCCGATTCGGTGCAATATATAGCTTAAGTTAATTTATTTGGCTGGTGCGGCATCGTTCTTGAATACCAGATCGTCGCCTTCCACATCGATGGTGATCGGGTGTTCGCGGTCTACCTTCTGTGCCAGGATATCCTTGGACAGGCGGTTGAGCACAAGCCTCTGAATGGTACGTTTCACAGGACGTGCGCCGAACTCGGGATCGTAGCCGTCATCGGCAAGCATCTCCAGTGCCGGTTTGGTCACGAGCAGCTGTATACCGTTCTGTGCCAGCATCTTCTGCACGCCGCGCACCTGAAGACCCACAATGTCGAGTATCTCCTTGCGGTCAAGCGGTGTGAACATGATCACCTCGTCGATACGGTTCAGGAACTCGGGACGGATCGTCTGCTTGAGCATATCCATCACGTCGCGCTTGGTATTCTCTATGGTCTCCTCGCGGTTCTCCTTGGTCATCTTGGAGAGGTTGTCGCGGATGAGCTGCGAGCCCATGTTGGAGGTCATGATTATTATCGTGTTCTTGAAGTTGATGAAGCGTCCTTTGTTGTCGGTGAGTCGCCCGTCATCAAGCACCTGAAGAAGGATGTTGAACACATCGGGATGCGCCTTCTCTATCTCATCGAAGAGCACCACGGAGTAAGGTTTGCGGCGCACGGCCTCGGTGAGCTGACCGCCCTCCTCGTAGCCTACGTATCCCGGAGGCGCTCCGACAAGACGGCTCACGGAGTGCTTCTCCTGATACTCCGACATGTCGATACGGGTCATCATATCCTCATCGTCGAAGAGGTACTCGGCAAGTGCCTTGGCAAGCTCTGTCTTACCCACACCGGTGGTACCTAAGAAGATAAACGAGCCTATCGGTCGGCGCGGATCGTTCAGTCCTGCACGCGAGCGGCGCACTGCATCGGAGACGGCGCGGATAGCGTCCTCCTGGCCGATAACTCTGCGGTGAAGTTCCTCCTCGAGGTGGAGCAGCTTTTCCTTCTCGCTCTGTGCCATCTTGGTGACGGGTATGCCTGTCCAGCGGCTCACAATCTCGGCGATATCCTCGGCGTCCACTTCCTCCTTGATCATGGCGCCCTCGCCCTGGAGCTTCTTCAGACGCTCCTGAATCTCCTTGTTCTCGTCCTCTTTCTGCTTGATCTTGGAGTAGCGGATCTCTGCCACTTTGGCATAGTCGCCCTCGCGCTCGGCGCGGTCGGCCTCAAAGGTGAGCTGCTCGATCTCGATCTTGTTCTGCTGAATACGGTCGATCTCGGCTTTCTCAGCTTTCCACTTGGCCTTGAGCGAACGCTCCTCGTCGCGGAAGTTGGCGAGGTCCTCGTCGATCTCTTTGAGCTTGTAGCTGTCGCCCTCGCGCTTGAGAGCCTCGCGCTCTATCTCGAGCTGATGTATGCGGCGCACGGCATCGTCGAGTGCCTGAGGCATCGAGTCCATGTCAAGACGTAGCTTCGAAGCGGCCTCATCGATAAGGTCGATAGCTTTGTCGGGGAGGAAACGGTCGGTGATATAGCGCACCGAGAGCTGCACTGCGGCCACGATAGCCTCATCTTTGATACGCACCTTGTGGTGGTTCTCATAGCGCTCTTTCAGGCCTCGCAGAATCGAGATTGCCGAGAGCTCGTCGGGCTCGTCGACCATAACCTTCTGGAAACGGCGCTCGAGAGCCTTGTCCTTCTCGAAATATTTCTGATACTCGTCGAGTGTGGTGGCGCCGATGCTGCGGAGTTCGCCGCGGGCAAGCGCCGGTTTGAGGATGTTGGCCGCGTCCATGGCGCCCTCACCTTTGCCCGCACCCACGAGTGTGTGGATCTCGTCGATGAAAAGTATTATCTCGCCGTTGGCGTTGGTCACTTCGTTGACTATCGCCTTGAGCCTCTCCTCAAACTCGCCTTTGTACTTGGCTCCGGCCACAAGCGCGCCCATGTCGAGCGAATAGATCTGTTTCGACTTAAGGTTCTCCGGGACATCGCCGCGGACTATACGGTGAGCCAAACCCTCGGCTATGGCTGTCTTGCCTGTACCGGGCTCGCCCACAAGCATAGGGTTGTTCTTGGTGCGCCGGCTCAGGATCTGGAGCACACGACGGATCTCGTCGTCGCGGCCGATCACCGGGTCGAGCTTACCCTCGCGGGCGCGGTCGTTGAGGTTGATAGCGTATTTTGAAAGTGCCTGGTAAGATTCTTCGGCCGACTGGCCTGTCACTTTGTTGCCCTGACGAAGCTCGTCGATGGCTGCCTGAAGCGACTTCTCCGCCATACCGAAATCCTTGAGCAGCTGTGAAGCTTTGCATTTGGTGAGCAGAATACCCATCAGCATAGCCTCCACAGAGACGTACTGATCGCCCTGCTTCTTGGAGTAATCCACGGCTTTCTGAAGGGCTTCGTTGCTCTCGCGCGAAAGCACCACATCGCCTCCCGAAACCTTAGGAAGCAATGCAATCTCCTTGTCGATGGCACTGACCACAACATTGGCGGCTATGCCAAGCTTCTGGAAGATGAAATTGGAAATGGTCTCGTTCTCCCGGATGATAGCCTTGAGGAGATGCAGAGGCTCGATCTGCTGCTGCCCCGCTTCGCGGGTAAACTCGATGGCCTTCTGAACCACTTCCTGCGATTTGATAGTGAAATTATTGAAGTTCATAGTATAAATTATGAGGAGTAATTATCCTGAATGATGAAGTCCGGTCGCTCTGTCGAAACAAGCCTTATAGCATAACTGGAACGGGCAGCGTTTTTGGCGCTCGCTGTGAACCGAGCTTCTATCAGTTTAAACAATTAAAAAATGATACGGTTTAATTCCGACCGATTTTTCGGTTTTACTCGCCCTGACAGCTTTCTGCGAAATGCTGAAAAACGCAGTTGCAAATTTTTCCTAAAATCACGGCTGAAGCAAAAATTGCCGGAGCTTAAATTTGGGCGGAAAAATTTCTGCCGGAAGCCAGTAAACACGTAAACACAAATTGCGTGCCAAAACCGACACTTTGACAGTAAGTAAAAGCAAGGGGAAATATCAAAAAATGTTAAGAAATATTCCCGGCTCAGTAGTTTTATCTAACTTTGCGCCATAATGAAGAAATCAGTCACCGCCCTACTCATAGCCGCCACTCTCCTGCCGGTTCCCCCCTCCGCTGCCGAACCGCAAGTCGCCGCCGAATCAACCGCCGCTGACCCTCAGCCTACGGCGATAAACAGTGAGCGCTACATGGATCTCGTGGGCGAAGCAGACTCTTTCATATCCGCGGAAGACTGGGCCGGAGCTGAATCGTCGCTCAAATCGGCTCTCAGGCTCGAACCGGCCAACCCTGCCAATCAGCTGCTGCTCTCCAACCTTGGCCTCGTGCTCCTGCAGCAAAGCAAATACGGCGACGCGGAGCGGCATCTCGACGTGGCTCTTCAGCTCAACCCCAACTCCTACATCGCCCGCAAATACCGCGCCATGCTCCGTATGCGCTCGGGTGAATCGGACGGCGCCCTCGAAGACCTCAACCGAGCTCTCGAACTCGACTCCACCGACAATTCGCTGCGCAACCTCCGAGGATTCCTATTTTTAGCCAAAGGCGACACTGAGAAAGCTTCGGCCGACTTCCTCAAGGTCCTCGACAGCGCCGATAAGAATGTGGAGGCCCTCGAAGGGCTCGTGGAATGCAGCACAGCCACCGGCTCACGTCCCGAAGCTATCACCTTCCTCTCGCGACTCATCGAGATCGAGCCCAAACCCGCCTACCTCTTTGCCCGCGGCGTGATATGTGCCAAATCCGGCAACTACACCGACGCCTCACTCGACGTGACAGAAGGCCTCAAAGCCGACCCGCAAAACGGCAACCTGCATCTGCTGAAAGCCTTCATAGAGCACTCTACCTACCGCATCAACGAGGCCAAAGACTCTTACGAGAAAGCGCGCCGCTATGGCGCCGACCCTCAGGCCATGGCCGCCCTCTTCCCCAACGGCCTCTGAAAACAGCCTTTGAAAACAGCCTTCAAAAACGGTCTTTGAAAACGGCCTGTGAGCCTCAAGCCGCGCAAATCTTAGCTGTCTGTGGGCCTTAAGCCGCCCAAATCATATTTATCTGCGCGGTGAAGATTTTTTACGGATTTTTTTGTCCCGCCATAGATTTGACCCACAACAGATTCCGAACGCGACGGTTCTCGTAACTGCATTTTTAACATTTCGGGTCCTTGCATTTACTGATTATTCTTTGTAGCTTTGTAGTCGATTCCGCTTTGAAAAAGTGGCGTCAACTTTGTGCCGACAGCCTGACAATAAACGAATTACGCACACAACGCAATGAAGGTAATCTCCGAACATATCAGCTACCTGCTTCGCTATCACGATTGTGTGATAGTGCCAGGCTTCGGTGCTTTCGTGCGCTCATACTCGGCTGCCCGCCTCACTCCCGAGGGTATACTCCTCCCGCCGCAGACGGACATCTGCTTCAACACTTCCATAGCAAGCAACGATGGCATGTTGGCCCACTCGCTGATGCGCCGCGAAGGTATCAGCTTCGAACAGGCCCGTCTCCTACTCTCCGACAAGACCGACCTCATGCGCAAGACCCTCGGCACCGACGGCGAGATTCAGATCGGCGACATTGGCGTGATCACCAAGGACGATGACGACCTGCTGAGCTTCACTCCTGCTGCTGCCACAGTCCCTTCGGGCCTGGAGCCGCTTACCCGCGCCGGACTCGTGCCCTCAGCCGCACCGCGTCAGGCCGAGGCTGAAGAGCCGGTGCAGAAGATCGGGCGCCGCAGCTTCAACACCCGCAAGAACTATTATCTGGCCATCAACAAACAGTTTGCCAAGGTGGCGGCATCAGCCGTAATCGGCATAGCCTGCGCAGCCACATTCGTGGTGCCGAGCCTCAACAGCCCGCGCCCTACGGCCGGCAACTACGCCTCCGTGGTTCCCGTAAACGCAAGCAAGACAGTGATAACGGACTACCGCTCACAGCAGCAAGCTACCGACGCCCGTGTCACCGCCCAAACCCAAGACGCCCGGTCAGAAACGGCTGAGACAGCGGCAACTGCGGAAGAGACAACGGCATCTAATTCAGCAACAGCAGCGACAGTGCAGACTTCACCGGCAGCGACTTCGGCAGCCGACGGGAAATATTACCTGATTGTAGCCACATTTTCCACTCCCGCGGAGTGCGGCAAGTTCATTGACTCTCGCCACTCCACCAGGAAGCTCGGCATAGCCCAAGGCGGGAAGATCTCCCGCGTATACTACGCATCATCCGACAACCGTCAGCAACTCCTCGACATCATGAATTCATCCACCTTCAAGGCCGAATTCTCCGACGCCTGGATATGGGAACGCCCCTAACACGCTCTCATCATGCATTTTATCACAGACTATAATCTCACCGGTCTGCTCATAGGCCTGCTCTCCTTCCTCATAATCGGCATCTTCCACCCCATTGTGATACGCGGAGAATATTATTTCGGAGCCCGCTGCCGGTGGTGGTTCGCGGTCATTGGTCTTATAGCAGCCGTAGCATCGCCGCTTGTCCACAATTTCTTTTGGAGCACCCTTCTGGCCGTGTTCGCATTCTCGAGCTTCTGGTCAGTGAAGGAGATCAAAGAGCAGGAAGAACGGGTCCACAAAGGCTGGTTTCCCCGCAATCCCCGCCGCACTTACCCTTGGGACAACGAAACTGCCGACAAGAACGCCGCTCCCGAATCCACCGAAAGCAAATCCGACAATTGAGATAGCTGAGATAATTGCGGGCTAATTTTTAGCCGCGGGATCCGCAGAATCAGCGGGTTTTGCGGGCGCGGGCGCCGCAGGTTTGGCAGGGGCCATCAGGGGATCGCGGCCGATGCTGCGGTACGATTCCATATCTTTCATAAACGGATACGGCAGACCGTACACAAGATTCGGATCGCTGCTTGCCTCCAGATATCCTTCGTTGACAGTGTCTCGTCCCGACGGATTCTCGAAGACGTAGAGCGAGAAACGGGGCATCATAAGCGCGATATGCTCGAATATACCCGACTGAATAGCCTCGTAGGAAGCCCAGGCCGATGTGTTGGTGAAGCAATATACCTGCAGCGGAATACCGGCCGCCGTCTGCTGAGCCGTCTTGATGAAGCAGATGTCCCGGTGTGAGATATTCTCGTTCCGGTCCAGATAGAGTTTAAGATAGGCACGGAAGAGGCCGAGGTTGGTCTCAATGGTACCGTCCACGAGCTTTTCGCTGTTGAACACATTCTGAACCTTACCTTCCGCCGCCTGTCGTTGTTTGGCCTCTATGTAATCCTTAAGCAGCGGGATCGACTTGAGCTCCTCGAGCTCGCTTTCGGAAAGCGCCCTCACACTGTCGGCATCAATATAGTACAACCGCTGAATCTGACGGGTATTGCTGTCGGACATGTTGCGATAGTTGGTGAACGACTGCGACACAAGAGTATAGGGAGGAACCGTTGTAATGGTCTTGTCCCAGTTGAGTACCTTTACCGAAGTGAGATTCACCTCAGTAACTGTGCCGTTGGCGTTGGTGCCACCGACCACAATCCAGTCGCCTTCGCGCAGCATGTCATTCTCCGCAAGCTGGACACCGGCCACAAGGCCGAGAATCGAGTCCTTGAACACCAGCATGAGCACGGCGGCAAAAGCGCCCAGACCGGCAAGGAGCGTCGCCGGCGATTTGTTGATCAGGATGCACACAATCACTATCACCGCCATGATCCACACACAAGTGCGCACCACCTGCACTATACCTTGAAGCGGCAGACGCTTTTTATTTTCGCGGGAGTCGATATGAATCCATATCACCACAACCAGAGCGTTGATTGTCATCGCCGTGACTATTGCTATATATATCCATACACTCTTATAAAGCAGCGTAATGAGTAAAGACTCGTTTGCGAAAGCAAACTGCATGAGCAGCAAAATCACTAAAGGAGGAATAAGGCGGCTGCACTTATTGAAGAAGTTGGCCCTGCGCATCTCCAGAAGCACAGGGTTGGACGAGTGGCGGCTTATCTTGTCGACGAGAAATATCAGTATCCATTTCACCATAGCGCCGATCAGGAAAGCTACCACAATCACCGTCACCACATACAGGAAAGTGACCATGTTTGGATTATGGTCGAGTCCGAACAGCTGAAGTATAAATTTCACGAGGTCCATGAGTGCCGTAGCTATAAAATGCGTGCTCTCGTTGGCTATTTTCGGGAGCTCTATGCTGGTTTCGAACGAGCCTGTGGCGCCATGGCCTTCGGCTGTACCGGCTGTAGCCGAAGCCGTGAGCAAGATTGTATTCAGTGATAGCATATTTCTACTTCCGGAATGAAGAATGGTACATACACAGCCTCCGCCTCGTCTTCTTTGCACCGACGGATCTTTAGATAAT
>SFOK01000090.1 GCA_004552395.1 Bacteroidales bacterium
TTGACATGACAAAGCCCCGGCTTGTGAAAGTCAGGGCTTTGTTTTATGTTTTACAGCATGTTATGAAAAGAGGCTGCGCCTATTTTGACACAGCCTCTTAAATCTGTCTAATTCTGTGGTCAGAAGCGGAAGCCAGCTGTGAGCACCACCTGATTCTCGGTGGACTTCACATTGGCTATTGCGCCACCTCTGAATGAAGGCTCGTAGTTGTCGGTGCCGATGCCTGGCGAGAAGGCGTGCCAGGTGCTGCTCATCTGCCTCCAGACGTACGCCAGGTCAGCGTAGAACGCTTTGTAACGGTATCCCATACCGAAGCTCACCAGATTGGTGTCGTCCTCGAATTCATACGACGGATTCGGGTCGGCTGTGTACATGGTCAGCTCGCCGTTCTTGGCTTTGTCTCTCACAGGCGATGTGGTGTAAGAATAACCGGCCCGGAGGCTGAACTGAGGCAACACACGGTATTCGGTGCCCACACGCACTGTCGTCGTGGTCTTGTAGTAATCCTTGACGTCGCGGTTGGTGTAGTAGTAAGGATCGTCCTGAGTCACATACTCGGAGGGTGCGTTGGCACCGGCTTTGGAAGGCTTCCAGTACCAGTCGTCCCATCCCCACGGGTCGTAATAGTCGCCGTAGGAGGGTGTGGAGAAGTGCATGTACTGCTGCGATGTCCAGTCAACATCGGCACTGATTATGAAGTTGTTGCCGATCACACCGGCTATGGACGCTATGAAACGCCACGGTGTGCGGAAGTCGAAGTCGTTCTCTCCGTCCCAGCCGCCGTTGGTTTTGGCGCCATCGGAGCGCACCACCTCACCGTTCTGCGAGTAGGTGAAGTTGGTGTCGGCGTAGTAATATTCTGTCAGGTCGTACCAGGTAGGAGTGTGGAACGCAAAGCCGATCCTCAGCTCCTGTATAGGCTTCACAATCACACCGAGCTTATAGTTGAATCCTGCGCCCTCCACACGGTACATATTGTACATATCCCAGTCGGCGTCGTATCTACGGAAGCCGTTGCCGAGGTCTGCGTATGCGCCGGTGAGCTGCTCGCCCCAGACGTTGTAGCGCCGGTAATCGAGGTCGAGGATACCGAAGTCCATACCCCAGTATATCTTGTTGAGGAAGTTGCCGCCAAGCGAGATGTTATACTCGTCGATGCCGCCTTTCTCCTCGAAGTTCACATAGCCGGAGCCGCGTGTCTGCGAGTCGAACTGTCCAACCCAGTCGGGTTTGTCGGGGTTGCCGCTCGAGGGCGATATGTAGAATGAATCGTAACCAAGGATCGAGATCCAGGGAGCCGGATACTGATTGTTGCCGTCGTAGGGGTCGAACGATGAGGTGGACACGAGATCCTCCTGCAGCACACCGGAATTGTTGGCCACACCGGCTATGTAATCCGACAGCGAGTTCTGAAGCGACGCCGCATTGCCGCTGAAGCGACGGTTGAAGTTGGCGCGGCGGTTATAGCTCACTCCCCAATTGAAGTTGGGCATCACGTCGCTGTTCAGGTTCGATGCACCCACATAGCCGCCGTTGTTCATCAGAAAACGCGAATGATTGGTCGTGGTCTTGGGTCCGCCGAATTCGGCCGATGCCGAGATGAAATCCATATCGACCGTGGCACTGATCTCGGAGTGACGGTAGACGCCTATGCCGGCCGGGTTATAAGACATTGTGGTGATGTCGCCGCCAAGTGCGCCGAAAGCGCCGGCCATCGACATGAACCTTGCTGTGCCTTTCATATCCTGCCGGGTAAAGGCTGCTCCGTCGAGCGCACTCTGGGCTGAGGCTGTGCCTGCCGTGACGCCGAGAACCATCAGAGTAAGGATAAGTTTCTTCATTATGCTGTCAGATTTAGTTTCGGTTTGTGAATAGTAGGAGAGTGCTGCTTGATTCGGAGGGTGCAGCTGCCCTTCGGAAGCCGCTGAGGCCGTGGGAAGCAGGGGCGTACTTCGGGAAAGCCGCTGAGACAGCGGGAAGCAAGGGAGAGGTGCGGGCTGGAGATTGCTAAGCCTTAGCCGGAAGAACCCGCGGATGAGGGAGAATTATATAGCCGCAACGACGGAGCGCCACGGCTATATTGTTCTTTCTGTCAATGGTTAACGGCGTCCGCCTCCGCCTCCGCCTCTGTGACTGCCACCGCCGCCACCGCCACGGGATCCTCCGCTGTATCCGCCGCGTGAGCCACTGCTGTATCCGCCGCGCGAGCCGCTGTTGTAGCTGCTTCCGCGCGAACCGCTGTTGTAGTTGCCGCTGCTGCGGTATGAGTTTCCGCTGCGTGAACCGGTGTTATAGTTGCCGCGAGAGGTGCTGTTGTAGTTGCCGCGAGAGGTGCTGTTGTAGTTGCCGCTGCTGCGGTACGTACTGCCGCTCGTGTTGCGGGAGGGAACGGTTACGGTTCCGCGGGACGGGACGGTAGTCGTGTTGCGCGAAGGAGTGGCCGTAGTTCCGTGCTGCGTAACGGCGCTCGTGTTGTCGTGGCTGATGCTACCTATCGATTGGTTGCGCACTGAGCCTGTGACGGGACGCGAGTTGCTTATTGTGCTCGAGCCTCTGTGGTTGCCGGAGGGAGTGACTGCCGACGTCGGTACATCGCCGCGTCCTGTGGTCGACATTGCGGGACGTCCTGTGTTGGCGTGAATACCGCTGTTGCGAATCGTTGTGCCGCGGCCGCCTGTGAATCGTCCGGTTGAGGTGTTGCCGTAGCGTCCTCCGCTTACACGTCCTCCGCTTACACGTCCTCTGACGCTCTGTGCGCGGTAGTCGCGGCCCAGACCGAGGTTATAGCGTCCGTTGCCGGGTCGGCCGGCGCCCCCGTGACGGTGATAGTCGCCGCCGCCGGGGTGATAGCCGGGATGATGCCAGGCCCATCCGTCGCCCCAGCCCCATGATGGACCCCACCAGGGATGGTACCAGCCCCATGATGGACCCCACCAGGGATGGTACCAGCCCCATGAGGCACCCCAGCCCCAGGCGGGTGTCCAGGCTATGCTCCAGCCGGGTGAGTACCAGCCGAAGCCCCAGGCCCAGGGATTGTAAGTGTACCAAGGCGAGTAGGTGTATGTCCAGGAGTTGAACACGGGGTAGCCGCCCGTGTAGACCACATTCACATTGCCGTAGCAATTGTCTATGATCGAGGAGAGCACTGCCGAGTTATCGGTCACAATCGTAGGATTGTAATATTTCTGAATCTGTTGTGTATAGACGAAGTCTTCGCTGTTGCCTACGCCGCTGCCTATGGTGTCGATAGCTGTCTCGTAGTAGCCTCCGAACCGGTTGTAAGCATCCAGATCCTGATCGGTCAGTGTGGCGTTTTCGCCCAGATTGGGATTGTAATAGTAGCCGTCGGCCGTCACAGGTCCGCTGCCGTCGTAGAGTTGGCCGGCCATATTGCCTGCGCCCACACTGAGGTCGGTGCCGGTTTGGGGCGCTACGGTTTTGGCCGTCTTCTTCTTGGGATTGTAATATATGTCGTCCTGGTAATCCTGCGCATAAGCAAGACCTGACCCGAGGACAAGTGTTGCGAGTATGAGGAAGGAATGTTTCATATCTGTATCAGGTTTATATTCTCTTTTGTTTCTGACTCCGCTCCGCCGGGCTTTGTTTCGGCTTCTGTGGTCGGGTTAAACTCCTCGGGTCGGCCGGTTGAGGTGTAGTCCCGTCTCCTGAAATGCGGTGCTTTCCTTACCTTCGGCGTTTATATATTCGACCCCAAAAATAGCGAATAGTTTAATCATTTCAGCACAAAAGGATGCAAATTTAGAAAAAGATAAGAAAATTTAACATCCCTGGCTCTATTCGCCTTGCAGTGAAGCGGCTACGTAAGGTCAGTAAGCTATGCGCCCTTTCTTGGCGCTCTCGAGCATCTTCTTGCCGGGGATGAGGTAGATCTCAAGCCTGCGGTTGGCTGCGCGTTTCTGCATTGTGTCGTTGGCTCCCTTCACTCCGCCTTCGGGTGTGACGTTGAGCGGGTCGCTCGCGCCGCGCGCCGACGGGAACAGATAGCTCGTGGACGCTCCGGCATCCTGCAGCCACACGAACACGCTCTCAACACGCTGCATAGACAGACGGTCTGTGTATGCCTCCGAGCCTGTGTTGTCGGTGTGCATCACGAGTAATACGCGCCACACATCCTCTTCGCCGGGTTTGAGGAAACGCTTCAGCGGGGTGAGGTATGTGGCCGCTTTGTCGGAGAGCTGCGTCTCGTTGGGCGCAAAGAGCTTGTCGGCCGGTATGGTGATGATTATCACCTCTTTGTTGCGATAGGTCTCCACATTGGCGCCGGTGGTCTTGGGGTTGAATGGCCCGTTGATCAGGCGTGTAGCTTCCTTTATCTGAAACTGGCGCACGAGATCGGCGTTCTTGCCCAGGTCGAGCGATGTGATAAGCTCTGTATTGTTCATCGCATCAAGCTCGGGGTTGCGGCCCGTGCTTTTTTTCTGGGCCGACAGTGTGAGTACTCCTGCCGCCAGCAGCAGGCTACTCGTCAATATTCTCAATGCTCTGTTCATATTCCAGTTCTGCTTTGATTATTACGTCGAGGTCGGCGAGGTCCATCAGTATCTCGTCGTCGGCTTTGATCTCTTTCTTTACGAAAGCTGTCATCTTGTCCAGATGTGCCTTCTCGTCATCTGTGCGCTCGGCACTAAGGCTCACGAACCCTTTTGAGGCGTAGAAATCCCATATAGTGTCGACCACCAGCAGTATCTGGTCGTCGCTGTAGCGGGCGCTGACTTCGGGTGATATGCTTTTGCGGATGAAGGCGACGGCCTCGTCCTCGTCGAAACGGTCGGTTTTATCTGCTTTGTCGTTGATCATGTTCTGCTTCGTTTATTGGTGTTTCGACTGCCTTCCGGTATCTTCTCACGCCGCAAAAGGGGCGGAAAAGAAGAGGGCAGATTCAATTGTTAAGATCGAGCAGACCTTGCGGCAAAGTCATGCTCATGGTCTTCTCGTCGTGATTGATTTCTTTGATAAACTCCTCTGAGACAGGTATGTAGACTGTGGATCCCTGCGGCGTCTCCACTATGAAGAGCGCGTTGGCGGTCTCCAGATTCAGGTCGGTGATGGTCCCTGTCAGCTCGCCGGTCTCGGCGTCGAGGATCTTCCATCCGATCATGTCGTCGGCGTACTCTCCTTCGTCGGCCTCGCCGTAAGTCTCTGTCTCATAGGCCCGCAGCGACTCGCGCCTGACGTAAAACTCCTTTCCGGTGAACTCGGCGGCATGGATCTCGTCGTCGATACCTTCGGGCTTTATCAGTATGCCGTGAGGTCCTTTCGGCCTCACACTCTCTATGAAGAAGGGCGTAAATATGCCGTCCATGTTGCAGATGAAACAGCGCTCCTCGTCAAGGAACTCTGTGTCCACGTCGGTCACGGCGTTGAGCTCGCCTTTTATACCGTGGGTCTTTATGAATCTGCCGGCCGAAGTCAGCTCCGAAGGTTCAATCATCTGTTCTGAGTATGCTGGCTCCCAGTGAGTTGAGACGGAGGTCTATGTTCTCGTAGCCTCTGTCAATCTGGTCTATGTTCTGTATTCGGCTCGTCCCTTTGGCGCCCATGGCGGCTATGAGCATGGCTATGCCGGCACGTATGTCGGGCGACACCATGTTGGTGGCGTGCAGCGAGTTGAGACGTCCGTTGCCGATCACGGCGGCGCGGTGCGGGTCGCAAAGTATGATCCGCGCGCCCATGTCTATGAGCTTGTCCACAAAGAAAAGGCGGCTCTCAAACATCTTCTGATGAATCAGCACACTGCCGCAAGCCTGGGTGGCCACCACAAGGAAGATACTCAGTAGGTCGGGCGACAGGCCGGGCCACGGCGCGTCGGCGAAGGTCATGATGGAACCGTCTATGAAGGTCTCTATCTCGTAGCCGTCGCGTTCGGGGACCATGATGTCGCGCCCCGACTGGTTCAAACGGATGCCGAGACGCTCGAAATTGTCGGGCATGATACCTAAGTCGGCCATATCCACATCCTTGATCGTGAGCCCGCTGCCGGTCATGGCGGCCATGCCGATAAACGACCCTACCTCGATCATGTCGGGAAGCAGGCGGTGCGTGGCGCCGTGTAGTTGCTCCACTCCGGTGATCGTCAGACGGTTAGATGCTATGCCGTCGATCTTGGCACCCATATTCACGAGCATTTTGCATAACTGCTGAATATATGGCTCGCAGGCTGCATTGTATATCGTAGTGACGCCCTCGGCGAGCACTGCCGCCATGATCACATTGGCGGTGCCGGTAACCGATGCTTCGTCCAGCAGCATGTAGCACCCCTTCAGCTTATTGGGCGAAGTGATAGTGTAGGCCTTCTCCTCGAAGAGATAGCGGAAATCGGCACCGAGCTTCTGCAGACCCAAGAAATGGGTGTCCAGTCGCCGACGTCCTATCTTATCGCCGCCAGGCTTCGGCAGAATAGCCTTGCCGAAACGCGACACGAGCGGACCGATTATCATCACCGACCCGCGCAGCTTCTGCGCCTTCGATGTAAAAGCCTCTGTGGAGAGGAAATCCATGTCGATGTCGTCGGCCTGAAAGCTGAATGTGTCGTGGCTCAGCTGCTCCACCTTCACGCCCATCTGCATAAGGAGGTGGATCAGATTGCGCACATCGAGTATATCGGGTATGTTGGAGATAGTCACCTTATCGTCGGTGAGAAGGGTAGCGCAGATCACCTCGAGCGCCTCGTTTTTGGCGCCCTGCGGTACGATCGAGCCGGAGAGTTTCCGGCCCCCTTCCACTATGAATGTACTCATGGCAGGATTCTGTGTTATTTTTTCTTCTTTTTCTTTTTGGCAACCGGAGCCTGCGGAGCCTCGCGGAACTCATGCAGCAGATATGTGGAGGGGTCCAGATCGATGCGCCCCTGAGAGTAAATGGCCAGGTCACGCAGGATCTTGCCGTCTTCCACACCCTCTTTGTTGTGGACCAGCTGCAGTTTCTTCATCTGGTGGGCTATCATTGAGATAAGCTTGTCCTTGTCGGGACCGTCCTCCAGATCAGCCACTTTGTCAACCATCAGCTCTATGTTCTTGCCGTAGTGACGCCACTTGATGCGGTTGTCGCTGTAGGGGAGACGCTCCGGTTTCACGGCAAGCTGCTCCTCAGTGGTCACTTCCACCGGGAAGTCGATGTCGAGCTGGAAGTCAGCCATCACGAGCACATGATCCCAGAGCGTTTTCAGCTCAGTCTCCGGGAAGAGAGTGTGCATCACCCTCACTATGCCGAAAGCGCATGCACGGCGCTCCTCCGGATCCTCGATAGAGCGGCATAAATCCACCATATTCTGGATGTTGCGCCCGTATTCGGGTAGCTTCAGCTGCTGACGTTGTGTGTTATAATCGTACATAATAGTTTCTACAAGTTGATGAAATGAGGAGAGGCAGATATATCGCTGTGTAGATTGCAAAGTTAAGAAAAAGATTTCGGAACGGCAACAAAACAGACCGAATCCACCGCGAATCTACCGCGAGACGAGACTCCGAGTGAATCTTCAGAATCTTT
>SFOK01000091.1 GCA_004552395.1 Bacteroidales bacterium
AAGAAAAAGAAGATGGTTCCAAGGTAACCACTGTAAAGACCGAAGGAAAGAATGCTTTTGGAAAAGCTGTTGTAAAAACAGAAAAGACAGCTGTAGATAAGAATGGAAATACTTCAATTTCTGAGACAACAAAAATTAAAGCTGCACAGAAAGGTGTAGATGTTTCTGTATCTGTAAAGAAAGACGGTAATGGAAAAGTAACATCTGCAAAAACAACTTTAACCTGCACAAATCAGAAGGTAACAATATCTGCTGATACATTTAGTCAGATTAAAGAAGCTGCTGGAACCAAGAAAGTGAAAGTGACGGCCCGTTCGGCCACCGATGACAAGATAGTTAAGCTCAAGACCAAAGTGGTGGACGAGAATACGATCGCTATCCTTGACCGCGGCGAGAACGACTACAAGATCACTGTGACAGAGATACGCAAAAAGGGCGGCGAAAAGAATTTCTGGGAAGAGGCGGCCGCATATTCGGCCCGCTTCCTGATGATGCCACGCTCCTTCAGCTTCCGCTGGCGCGACTCGCACTCGCTCAACCTGCCCCTGTTCCGTCCCGATGTGGGCGATATGCTGGGCCAGAGCACCAAGTACGGACCTATGTCGCCGGGTCTCGACTTCGCGTTCGGTTTCGTGGACGAGAGCTATGTGGACAAGGCGCTTGCCCGCGGTTGGCTCATAACCGACAATTCGCAGACCTCGCCGGCTGTGTGGAGCAAGACCACCGAGTACAACTTCGAGCTGAACCTGGAGCCGATACGCGGCCTGAAGATTCTGCTGACCAACAACCGCACCGACAACCGCACGCAGCAGATCCAGTTCATGTATGAGGACCGTCCCACCACGCGCACAGGCTCGTTCACCAAGACCCACATAGCCATAGCCACGGCCCTGCACGGCAGCAAAGCGGAGAACGGCTACGAGAACAAAGCGTTCACCGACTTCCTCAACAACATCCCGGTGGTTGCCGAGCGCTTCCAGCAGCAGTTCGCGGGCACCCGCTATCCATCCACCGGCTTCATGACCGGCAACCCGCTTGCAGGCACCGACTATAATCCCGAGGTGGGCCAAGTGAGCGCCACAAGCTCCGATGTGCTCATACCGGCCTTCATAGCGGCTTATTCGGGTGGAGACGCCAAAAAGATAGACCTCTCGCCCTTCCCCTCGCTGAGCAATATCCGCCCCAACTGGCGCGTGACCTACGACGGCCTGCTGCAATTGGGCAATATGCGCAACATATTCAAGACATTCACACTCAACCACGCATACCAGTGCACCTACACCGTGGGCTCGTATTCGAGCTATCTCAACTGGGTGGCTGTGGCCGGCGATCTGGGCTTCACACTCGACGAACAGTCGCAGATGCCCGTGCCCTCCTCGCCCTACAATATCTCGTCGGTGGCCATCACCGAGAAATTCGCGCCTCTGATCGGTGTCACCGCCACGATGAACAACAATGTGAACTTCAATGTGGAGTACCGCGACAGCCGCACACTGACGCTCAACGCATCGGCAGGTCAGCTCGTGGAAGCCACAAGCAAACAGTTCACCATCGGCGCCGGATATAAGATCACTGACTTCAACACGGTACTAAAGATAGGCGGCAAGCAGGGCGGCGTAAGCAACGACCTGAGTCTCAACCTTGACCTCTCGTTCGCCAACAACCAGTCGCTGATCCGCAAGATCGAGACCGCCTTCACACAGGCTCAGAACGGCGCCAAGACATGGTCACTCAACTTCACTGCGAGCTATATACTCTCCAAGCGTGTGACACTCTCCATGTACCTTGACCACCAGGTGAACACCCCGCTTGTGAGCAATTCGAGCTATCCGACCTCCAACACCAACTGCGGCATAGCGGTCAACATGTCACTGGCAAGGTAAGCGACGAGGCTACAGGCGATTTGATTACGACTGCTTCAGGGCCGAAACGCATGCCAACGCCATCAGCAATAGCACAGTACATTACAGGCCGAGAAAGCTTCCGAACGGAGCTTTCTCGGCCTGTATAATCTTTGCAGCGAATTTGTTGGGAGACAACCGGGGGAATGGTGATCAGCCGCGGTCGTAGTGAGGCATCTCGGCGGGAATAACCATTGAGATTTCGACAAGACCCGCCACAAGCCCTTCCTCATCGCGCCAGGGGGTCTGGTAAATCATCTTGCGCTGTCCCTGCTTCGAGATAGTGTAGCAATTGCTTTCGCCCGTAGAGAGCATGTGATGAATGATACCCATGGAGCGCTCATTGTGATAGTCGGCCAGAGAATGACCGATAAGATCCGCGCCGCCTCGGGCTGCGAATGTGGCGCGCGAACGCTCGTTCATGTATATGATCTTCAGGTCTTTGTCGCAGACGGTGACTGCGCAGTTCATACCCATGGCCCAATCGGGCAGCATTTTATCTATTTCCATATCGTAAGCAATTCTCAGAAATTAGTTAATATTAACTTTAACCGTAAGTCAAATAAGTGCTTATGAAATTTCTTCGACTTACTTATTGCTATTCCAGATAAGTCTTGTGAATAAGCCGGAGCGAGTTTTCCAGGTCTGCTGACTGAAGCACCATGCTCAGGTTAATCTCGCTGTTGCCGCGGGCTACGGCGAGCACCGGGACACCGTTGGCAGCGAGCGTGCCGGCCACCTTCGAGGCCATACCCTCCAGATTTTTAAGGTTCTCGCCCACAATGGAGAGGGTGGATAATTTGTGGCGCTGAGTGAGACGCTTGACCTCGCCGTTGGAGAGCTCGGCGTCGAACTCCTTGGAGAGCAGTTCGGCGGCGCGTTCGGCCTCCTTCTCGCGTGTGGCGAACGATACCTCGCTCTCGTGCCTTTCGGCCGACTCGGAACGTGTGTCGAGCAGGACCTCTACCCCATTCTTCGTGAGCACGGAGAAGATCCTTGTGGCCAAAGAGCCGGGCACAGTGCCTGTCACGGTAAAGAGGCACACATCCTTTATGCTCGAGACGCCGCGAAAGGGCCACTCGCAGGGGACGTGCTCGTCGGCTATGAAGGTGCCGGGAGCCGAAGGATTGAGAGTATTGCGGATTATGATCGGGATATTCTTATGGAACACGGGGTAGATCGTGGGCGGATAGATCACCTTTGCGCCGAAGTTGCAGAGGTCCATGCTCTCCACGAATGAGAGACGCGGGATCACTCTAGCGCCGGGTATGACGCGCGGATCGGCCGTCATGAAGCCGTCCACATCGGTCCAAATCTCGAGGACATCGGCGCCGAGCGAGGCGGCAATCAGAGCGGCTGTGAAGTCGCTGCCTCCGCGGCCGAGATTCGTCACTTTGCCCGAGTCGCGGTCAGAACTTATAAAGCCGGGAGCCACGGCCACGCCCTCGCTGAAGCCTGCGAAAGCCTCGCGTATCAGAGAGTCGGTGAGCTGACTGTCAGGAATATTCTCGCCGTACCTTTTCTCTGTCTTCACAAACTCGGGGGAATAAAAGAGTCGGGCACCGGCTATTACGTGGGCTATCATGAGCGATGACATGCGTTCGCCGAAACTGACCACACGGTCCATGGTACGCTGCGAGATATCGCCCACCAGCTCGATGCCGTAGAAAAGATTGTGGAGCTCCTGCAGGATCTCCCCGACATTCGCCCATACTTCTTTGCGGCAATCGTCCGGAAGAAGGCCCTCGGCTATAGCCCGGTGCCTGTCCACGATGTAATCGTAATCTTCGCGCCACGAAGCATCGCCGCCGCAAGCCTTTGTGGCAGTGGCAATCAGCCGGTCTGTTATACCTCCGAGAGCCGAGACCACCACGACAACGGGTCCGCTCTCACCTTCAACTATATTCTTGACATTGCGGAGGCTGGCGACGGTACCGACCGATGTACCTCCGAATTTCATTACTTTCATTTGCTATTTTCGTGCTCCTTACGGCGGAGCGTTTTGAAAGAGCAAAATTACAAAATAATCCTTAATCGGCAAGCGCATCTTTTCACTGCGCCCACTTTTCTTCGAAGCAAAAAGATTAGCAAAGTTTGCTATAGCAGCTAAAGAAGCTAAGTTAGCTCGAAAAGCTAAAATAGCTAAATCATCTACTCCGCCTCAGAGCACACAGTGGAAGAAGTAGCCGTCGACGTATTCTTTGCCCAGACGGATCCATTCGGGCAGCACTGCCAGCTGCGTGAAGCCGGAATTGCGGAAGAGCTCAAGGCTGAGTTTGTTTGGCGCAGGGACCACGGCGCCGAGCTGATGCAGACCGAGCGATTCGCACGAATAGCTTTTCAGCTCTTCAAGCGCAGCGGCGGCAATCCCCTCGCCCCGGCGCGTAGGATCCACCATAATGCCCACGAAAGCGCGGCGGTTCTTCTTGTCCACATTATAAAGGTCGACCGTACCCACAGCCGTATCGTCGGCCGTGATGATGAAGCGGGCCTGTCCGGCGCGGAATGGATCGGCATCGTAATTGTTGATATACTCCCAGAGCATGATGCGCGAATAGGGAGCCGTCGCAGCGCCGTAGCGACGTATTGAGGGTTCGTTTTCCCAGAGATAAAGCGAGTCGAGATCAGAGGGCTCGGGTGCACGAAGTGTGATCTTCATATTTTTATGTGTTTAAGAGCTTACTATTCAGTCAGTAATCAGCCGAAAGTGTTACTCATGGCGTCATCGGGGGCGGATTCAGCGCGAAGTGGAGCCGTTGAAGGGTATGCGGTTCAGGATGGAGCGGCCAAGGGTGAGTTCGTCGGTATACTCCAGGTCGCTGCCTATGCTCACACCACGGGCAAGCATGGTTACTTTGACCGGAAGATGCTCAAGGCGCCGGAAGATGTAGAAGTTGGTGGTATCGCCTTCCATTGTGGGACTCAGCGCAAGAATCACCTCCCGTATACCCTCGTCGGCAACACGCTGCACAAGCGAGGCAATCTCCACATCTTGCGGTCCCACACCCTCGAGTGGCGATATGAGTCCGCCCAACACGTGATAAAGCCCGTGGTGCTGATGAGTGGCTTCCACAGTGATCACATCCTTGACCGACTCCACCACACAGACCGTGAGAGGGTCGCGGCGCGTGTCTGAGCAGATTGGGCAAACCTCCTCCTCGCTTATGTTGTGGCAGCGGGAGCAGTATTTCACACCTCGGCACATGTCGATGATCGACCGTCCGAGCGCCTCGGCCTCCTCGGGTTCCCGGCGCAGCAGGTGCAGGGCGAGCCGCAGGGCAGTCTTCCGGCCTATGCCGGGGAGTTTGGCCAGCTCATTGACGGCATTGTCGAGCAGAGCAGAATTAAATGACTGATTCATGATATGCGAAGTTACTAAAATTTGACGAAACCCAGCGCAGTGAAACAGCATATTTTTTGACATTCCTGCCCGGAAAGGGTCAAAACTCTCCGGTAGAACCTTCGCCGGCGCTCTCGCGTTAAACATTTGTGCATCCGGAGGGGGAGCACCAATTCGGAAAACTCGCGGGAAATTCAGAAAAATTGATTACCTTTGCAAATTACAAAGACTATGAAGATACAGAAAGCCGAATATCTCGTAAGCAGTCCGCGTGTAGCACTCTGTCCGCAGGTGGAAGGCCCGGAGTATGCCTTTATAGGCCGATCCAATGTGGGCAAGTCGTCGCTGATCAATATGCTGACAGGGCGCAAAGGGCTTGCGAAAACATCACAGACACCCGGCAAGACACTGCTGATAAACCACTTCAGTGTCAACGGCGGCGAGTGGTACATTGTGGATCTCCCAGGCTACGGCTACGCCATGCGTGGCAAGAAGCAGCGCGAGGAGATACGCCGCATCATCGAGGACTATGTGCTCAACCGCATGGAGATGACGTGTCTGTTCGTGCTTGTGGACTCGCGCCACGAGCCTCAGAAGATCGACCTCGAGTTCATGGAGTGGCTCGGCGAGAACGGTGTGCCCTTTGCTATTGTGTTCACCAAGCTCGACAAGCTTGGCACCAACGCCGCCAAGGCGAAGGTCGAAGCCTACACCCGCGAGCTGCGCAAGCATTGGGAAGAGCTCCCGCCCGTGTTCCTCACCTCCTCGGCTTCGGGACGCGGCCGCGATGAATTGCTCGGCTATATCGAAGAGATAAACACAAACCTCACCGGCCATGCCGACGCTCCCGAGACCATAGGCCCGGCGGCTGAGTGCACGGGCCAGGAGAGCGCCCGTCCCGCCGCTGAAGACGGGTCAGGCAATGAGAACGCGGAGGAGGTCTCTGAAATCAGGAAATGAAAAAGAGAGTCACCATACTTACACCCGTCTACAACGAGGAGGAAGTCATAGAGCTGTTCCACAGAGCCGTGACCGACGTGATGACGCCTCTCGCCGACCGATACGACTGGGACATACTCTTCATCAACGACGGAAGCACCGACTCGTCGCTAGAGATCATGAGGAGACTGCAGCAGCGCGACCCGTGTGTGGGCTTCGTGAACCTCTCGCGCAACTTCGGGAAGGAGATAGCCATGCTCGCCGGTATGGAGTATGCAGGCGGCGACGCCGTGGTGACCATCGACGCCGACCTGCAGGAGCCGCCCGAGGTGATTCCCAAAATGATAGCGCGCTGGGAGGAGGGCTTCGACGATGTCTACGGCAGTCGTCTGCGCAAGTACCCCTCGGCGTTCCGGCGCTTCACCTCCACGGCCTACCACCGCCTCTTGGCCGGCATATCCCGCGATATGGACCTTACGGAGAACTCAGGCGATTTCCGTCTGCTCGACCGCAAATGTGTCGACGCTCTCATCCGCATCCGCGAGACTCAGCGCTACACCAAAGGACTCTACGCCCTGATTGGTTTCCGCAAATGCCCGGTGGAGTACGATATAAAACCGCGCGCTGCAGGCAAGACTAAATGGAACACCGGCAAACTGATAAAGCTGGCTGTCGACGGCATAACTTCCCACTCCGTAATGCCGCTGCGGCTCGCCTCCATGCTCGGCATAATCACTTCGATCACGGCGTTCATCTACCTTATCTACGTGCTCATGAAAGCGCTGATCAAGGGCGACCCGGTGGCCGGCTATCCCACCCTGATGTGTGTGATCCTCTTCCTGGGCGGCTTCATACTGCTGGCGCTCGGCATCATAGGCGAGTATCTGGGACGTGTGTTCATAGAGACGAAGCGGCGCCCACCCTATTTCGTGAGCGAGGCGTGCGGCAATTTCCGCGACCGGAGAGCTGAAGCATCCGATAACGACAAAAAATTAAGGACTGAGATATGAGCGCAAAAGCAGGCAGGAAGAAGCGGGGCTTGGTGCAGCTCGTACAGGGCGACAGCCGTATGAGCGAGATCATACGCTTCGGAATAGTGGGCGGATTCGCCACTGTCCTGCAGTACGGTATTTATGTAGTGTTCGTGGATGCTGTGAAGCTGCCGGCCACTGTCTCAACCATAATAAGCTACGGTATAAGCTTCATTTTCAACTTTATACTCTCAAACTTCTTCACATTCCATACGCGCCCCAACGCCATGAAAGGGCT
>SFOK01000092.1 GCA_004552395.1 Bacteroidales bacterium
TATTAAACCGTATTAATTTAGTTTCCGCAATGCATCTCAGCACAGAAGAAAAACAGGAGATCTTTGAGAAATATGGCCAGGGCAAGAACGATACCGGTAGCCCCGAATCGCAGATCGCCCTCTTCTCTGTCCGTATCAAGCATCTGACAGAGCACCTGAAATCAAACCACAAGGATTTTGCCACAGCCCGCGCCCTTAAGGCACTCGTAGGCCAGCGTCGCAAACTCCTCGATTACCTGATTCGCAAAGATATCAACCGCTACCGCGCCATCATCGCCAAGAAAGAGCTCGGTATCCGTAAGTAATCAGAATTCCGGCCGGTACGCAGTCTTGCCAACCGTCCGGAGTTTTTGGATGCAGAAATGGTGGAATGGTAGACACGAAAGACTTAAAATCTTTTGAGACGGAAGTCTCGTGTGGGTTCAAGTCCCACTTTCTGTACAAAATGTAGAGGATTGTCTGTAAAAGGAGAATCCTTTTGTTTTTAAGCCGGTCCGGCTACATCTGCCCCATCCGGACTGCTCGTTTCAAATCTTATCCGAAATGAAAGCAACACCCGTGCTCCTGCTCACCGGTTACCTCGGCGCAGGTAAAACCACTCTTCTCAACCGTATCCTCGCCAACACGGAAGGTATCAAATTCGCTGTCATTGTCAACGATATAGGCGAAGTCAACATCGACGCCAGCCTCATAGCCCGCGGTGGTGTGGTCAACACAGCCGACGACAACCTGGTTCCCCTCCAGAACGGCTGCATCTGCTGCACCCTGAAGATGGACCTGGTCAATCAGCTCTCCGATCTGGTGGCCCAGCAGAAGTATGATTACATAGTCATAGAGGCTAGCGGCGTCTGCGAACCCGAGCCTATAGCCCGCACCATCGCCTCCATGCCTGCCATGGGACCGGAAATAAACCGTAACGGCACAGTCCGTCTCGACTGCATAGCGACTGTCGTCGACGCCCTGCGCCTCAAGAGCGAGTTCTCCTCGGGCGAGTCGCTCCGCCGCAGCGACCTCGGCGAGGAAGATATCGAGAACCTCATCATCAATCAGATAGAATTCTGCGACATTGTCCTGCTCAATAAGATATCCGAAGTTTCTCAGAGCGAGGCCGGCGAGATACGGAGTGTGATCCGCGCCCTGCAGTCTTCAGCCGAAATCATAGGCACAGACTTCTGCGACGTGCCTCTTAGCCGCCTGCTCGACACTCACCGCTTCGATTATGAGAAAGTGGCTACCTCGGCTACATGGGTGAAAGAGCTCGAGAAGGCCGCCGAGGAGCATCACCACGAGCATGAAGAGCATGAGCATCACCACGATCATGACCATGAGGAAGGAGAGTGCCATCACCATCATCACGACCATGAAGGGGGCGAGACCGAGGAATACGGCATAGGCACCTATGTGTATTTCCGCCGAGAACCGTTCTCCCTGGCCTCATTCGACCGCTTCGTAGGGCAGGAGTGGCCCTCGAATATCATCCGCGCCAAGGGTGTATGCTATTTCAGCGAGAACACGGACATGAGCTACCTGTTCGAACAGGCGGGGGTGCAGAAGCAGCTTACGGAAGCCGGCCAATGGTACGCCACCGCCCCCGCGGAAGACCTTGAGGCGCTCATGGCCCGCGAGCCCGGGCTGGTCAACGACTGGGATCCCGTCTACGGTGACCGCATGCAGAAGATCGTATTCATAGGCCGCAATCTCGACAGGGCCGACATAGACCGCCGTCTTGACGCGTGCCTGAGAAAGCAGCCTCAATAGGCGCATAAAGCCGGGTGGCGGACCGGATTCGGACCGGATTCGCCCGAATTCTTCGCAAATTTTGGAGGATTTTGTACACTGATGTTAAATATTATCCTTAACTTTGTGAATTAAATAATCCGGATTCCCCGGCGACTACCTACTCATGCTAAACGACCATGAACATAAGAACACCGTGAACGGCAAGAGTCACGGTAAAATCACAAGCAAGCGAAAAGCCCTCATGATAATGGGAGCGCTACTGCTTTTGGTGATAGTGGCTGTGTCGGCCCTGGCCCTCCCGCTATTCTTCCATAAGTCGCCCGCTGAAGCGCTCATCAAAGTGCCTCAGGGAGCTACTGACGATCAGGTGTGCGACTCCATATCCAAATACCTGGGCGACGACTTTGCAAGTCATGTCTCCTGGGGCCTCCGTTTCATCGGTTTCAGACAGGGCAACCACCACGGGGCATACCTCATCACCGAGGGGATGAGCCCGCTCAAAGCCGCCAACATGATCTGCAAGAACCGCCAGAGCGGCATCAATGTGGTCATCAACGGTCAGCGCACGAAAGCTGATCTCGCCAGGCGCCTCGCTTCCTATCTCGACTTCTCCGAGGAAGAGATGCTGGCTGCCCTCAACGACAAGGAGCTGCTCGGAAAGTACGAGACAGATCCGAGATATGTGATGGGATTTTTCCTCAATGACACGTATCAGTTCTACTGGACTGCAACTCCGGAGGAAGTGATCGCAAAAATGTCGGAGCATTACCGCAGTTTCTGGACCAACAAGCGCCAGATCAAGGCAGAGGATCTCGGCCTTTCGCCCCGCCAGGTGACAATCCTCTCCACCATAGTGGACGAGGAGACCAACGTGGCCGACGAGAAAGGACGTATCGGCAGGCTCTACATCAACCGTATAGACCAGCACATGAAGCTCCAGTCTGACCCTACGGTAAGGTTCGCTCTCAACGATTTCACGATCAAGCGCATAAGTCTGGAGGACACGAAAGTGGATTCAGAGTATAACACATATCTCCACGAGGGACTGCCCAAAGGGCATCTCCGCACACCCGAGGCAGCCACCATCGACTCTATCCTCAACTCGCGCCCCTCATCCGACCTCTATATGTGCGCCGATCCCTCGCTCAACGGGCGTCACCGCTTCGCAGCCACTTACGCGGAACATCAACGGAATGCCGCTGAATATCAGGCCAAGCTCGACCAGCTTCAGATTCACCGCAACGCCGCTGCGAAATAGACACCGCCGAAGGCTTCTTTTCGATGACTCTCACACGCGGGCGGCTCCTTCAAGAGGCTGCCCGTCGGTTTTCCCTCCCGGCGGAGGCTCCTCCTCACCTCTACTTCCTGACACACGAAGTCACCTAAACGCAGACACATTCAGAAATGTATTTGATAGCAGAATACAATACCCCGGCCGAGGCCATGATAGCCCAAGGGATGCTCCTCTCCCACGGCATCGAAGTCCGTACCGCCGAGCAAAACACTTACTCATCCGTGTTCCCCACGCCCGACGCCGGCACGGGCACCGGCGCTGTCGGACTCTACGCAAATACCGAGGCCGACGCTGCCCGCGCACTCGAACTCTTGCAACGCCGCGGCGAATGACTCCACGCAGGCTCCTGATAATGATGCTTCTGCTGGTTTCGGCAATACCCGGAGCCTTCGCTTCGCGTGCCTTCGCCGCGCCTGATTCGCTCAAGATCGTAAGCCCCGCCGACTCCGCCGGGACACTCTCCGTCGAGATGCTGCGCCTCACGGCGCTCCCCGATAGCATGCTCACGGCCGATACTATCCCGGTCTACAGCCGCAAGCAGGAGAATCCCGATTTCTGGATCAACCGCATCATAGACCACGATTACAATATCAAGGACCCCGACATACTCTATCCCCGTTTCATCGGCTTCTGCGTCAAAGTCTACAACTGGGCCGACCGATTCTTCAACACCTACGATCCCGACTATGTGAGAGGCACCGGCAAGAAATGGAAACTGATGCTGCGCAACGACAACTGGACCGATGCCTACGCCATGCATTTCCGCCCCCACATGAATGTGGACATGCTCTCCAATATCAACGCCAACATAGGTCCCTACATCGCTTTTATGGCTGTCAGCATCGGCTATCAGTACAACATCAGCAAGCTTATGGGTCAGAACGTGGAAAGCCAGAAATCGCTTAATTTTAATTTCAACACGGCTCTTTTCACCGTCGACGCACACTACTCCGAGAACAACGGCGGTACTATAATACGCCGTTTCGGCGACTACAAAGGCGGCCACAGACTCCATAAGCATTTCGCCGACCTCAAGCTCCTCTCTTATGGCATCGACGCCTACTATTTTTTCAATAATAAACGTTACAGCAGGTCCGCCGCCTACAATTATTCCAAATATCAGCTGCGCAGTCAGGGCTCTCTGATAGCCGGATTCACGGTAAGCCATCAGAGCATCAAGATGGATTTCTCCTCCCTTCCCGAAGATATGCAGGCATACCTGCCCAACGAAGTGCGCCGGTATAATTTCATCTACACCGACTACAGCTTCCTTCTGGGCTACGGCTACAACTGGGTGTTCCATCCCAAGTGGGTCTACAATATCACCGTCATGCCCGCGCTGGGTTTCAAGCACACCTTCGAAGGCTCAGTCGACGGCCGCGACACCCGCTTCTCGCTCGGCATACGCGGTCAGATGGCCTTCACGTACAATCTCGGCGACTGGTTCTTCGGTGCCAATGCCTTCATCAACGGCCACTGGCACATCAATTCCGGATTCTACTTCTTCAACTCCATCGTCTCCTGGGGCTGCGTAGCCGGCTTCCGCTTCTGACCGTCGCTACATGATGCAAAAAAACTCCGCCGCAAGCCGTAGCTTACCGGGCGGAGTCTTCTGCCTATATATGAGTGCTATGTTTTATTTAAGCGCTATTTGGAACTGTTGTAGATCACGGGTACGGTTTTGGCCCCGTTGACGCCGTTGCGGTAATTGCGTTTGCCGTCTTTCCCCGATTTGCGGAAAGCCTTCTTGCCCTCCTTTTTGGCCTGAATGAAACCCTTCTTGCTATCCTTGGCGCTTTTATAAGAGTTTTTGGCAACTTTGGCGCCGGTTTTATTCACGGCTATCGTGCCGTTCTTCACTCCATTCTTGAACTCCTTCATGGTAGCCGGAGCGCCTGTGCTGGAATTCAAAGCCACTTTCCCTTTGCTGTATTCGTCGGCGTATTGTCGCCGAAATTCTGGACTTGCGATACGTTAATTGCAGGGCCGACACCCGGATTAAGTCTGGGCTCGTTCCCCTGATTCTGGGCTAATGCCGGCATTGCGAGCATCGAGCCAAGTGCGAAAATTAAGAGTGCCTTTTTCGTAATCAAAAAATTAAAATAAGGTATATAATTCAAATCTGTTTCCGCAGCCAAATCCCGGAAAGCTCTCCGAACGTCCTCTGACTTTTCCGGAATATACCGAAGGGACCAATGCCCTGTCGCCGCAGTGATTATATCATTATAACAATCCCATGGGCGGAGTCAAATTACAAAAAACGTAAAAAAACGTTAATTGGCCCGCTCGGCTGTCTTCGCGGTGACCTTCCGGGACCTGCGGTAGTTTAAGCACGGGGCTTAAGATTTTTCCGGAAATAGCTCCCGAAAACGCCCGAAAACGATTATCTTTGCATACTCTTTTTATGGCGAACATCAGAATAGGATATGGAAGGAACCGTAGTTAGAAATACAGGGAGCACCTACGAAGTGGAGTTTCCCGACGGCACTCTGCTCCAATGCAAGCTCAAAGGAAATTTCCGAATCAAAGGGATCCGCACCACAAACCCCGTGGCCGTGGGCGACCGTGTGGAGGTTCTCCTTCCCGAAGGCCGTGCAGAAACAGCTCCGCAGGCCTCCGGCCCTCAGGGCGCCGAGGAGTTCGGCTTCATCACCGGGATTTTGCCGCGTCGAAACTACATGATCCGAAAGGCCAGCAACCTCTCCAAAGAGAGCCATATCCTTGCGGCCAACATTGACAGCACTCTCCTTGTGGCCACACTCCGCGACCCCGAGACGCCACTCACATTCATAGACCGTTTCCTGGCCACGGCTGAGGCTTACAATGTCCCGGCTATACTCGTGCTCAACAAGGCCGACACATGGGACGAATCCGACCGGGAACTCGCCGAGGCCGTGAAATATCTCTATGAATCGATCGGTTATCCCGTAGTCTTCACTTCAACCGTGAGCGGTGAAGGGCTCGACTCACTCAGAGAGAAAGTGGCCGGACAGCGCACCCTCCTGGCAGGCAACAGCGGCGTGGGCAAGTCCTCGCTCATCAACGCGCTCATACCCGGCCTCAACCTCAAGACCCACCGTATCAGCGACATACACCACACCGGCACACACACCACCACATTCTCGCAGATGAACAAGCTCCCCGGTCCTCAGGGCGGCGAGCTCATAGATATACCCGGCGTGAAAGGCTTCGGAACCATCGACTTCGACCCGGCCGAGGTGAGCCACTACTTCCCCGAGATCTTCCGCGAGTCGAAAGGATGCCGCTATTCCAACTGCACACACACACACGAGCCCGGATGCGCCGTGCGCCAAGCCCTCGACGATCAACGCATCTCGCAGAGCCGCTACGCCTCCTATCTCTCAATCATGGACGACACCTCCGAAGGCAAATACCGCAAACCCTTCTAACCCCCCCTCTTCCATCCTCTCCTCTCAATCCTTTAAAATCAAAGTTATTGATTAAAAACTTGCAAATCAATACATTGCTCGCACTAAAAGTCTGGCGATGCAAGATGTTCCACTGATTTGCGGGGGGGATTGCGGAGATACTTATTTACACTGAATATGGCAGAAAACGATATCGATATTATTACTGTCCGCTAAACCCAAGCACCTCGTCATTAAGAAGCGGAAGGCTATCGCGCTTTAAACGTATAGCCTTCCGCTTCTTTGGCCCTCCTATATTGCCGGACAATATAGAGACCTAATTGTAAATTGGGGGTTATTCATCGTCTTTGCAGGTGCCGCCCCAGTTGCTGTTCTGGAGGGCTTTCATCTGCTTTTTGGCTTTGAGCAACTGGCGTTCCAAAAGTGATTTTTCCGCGTCTGTGGCGGCCTCAATATCGTCGTCGCCCACAAAGATGCCGATGGCGTATAGCCCGAGGTCGGGCCGGTCATTGCATGATAAATACACGCTCTTTTCCCCGTTCTTGCCGGCTATGAACCGATGAATGTTGTCGCATCTACTGTCTTTCTTGCGCCGCACAATCTCGGCGTCGGGTTCGGATCTCACATACTTTGCTACGGCATCTTTCATCTGCTGGATCACACGCGCGTTCTTGTCGGACTGAAGTCCGTCGTTGGCTACGATGATCGTCACGGATGTGATGTTGGGTATGTAGCTTTCCACAAGTTCGAGCATTGAATCGGATGTCAGGTTTGATTCGACAAGGTTGTCGAAATAGGGGCCTCTCTGATAAGTGAAGCTCACACCGTCGAGGTCGCCCAGCTTATTGAGCTCTTGCAGTCCGTCGGCATGCATCGGTATCGCTGCCAGGAATGTGAGTGCGAGCAGGAGCTTGCTGATGATATTCTTTTTCATATTTTTCGGTTTTATTTCGTGGCTATTT
>SFOK01000093.1 GCA_004552395.1 Bacteroidales bacterium
AAATTAGCTTATAGAAATTTTGATTGAATTTTGATATGATTTTTTTGATTGAGTGAAGGAGCTTAGCGTGTTCTAAGCAACTGAACGAAAGCGAAAAAATCACTCAAAAGGCTTCAAAATTTCATAAGCGGTTATTTGACTTACGGTTAAAATTAATATTAACTAATTTCTGAGAATTACTTATAGTTGCTTTTAGAGTATTATCAGGTTCAGAATCACAAGAAGCATGGCCGAATATATGCCGGCCAGTATGTCGTCGGCCATCATGCCCCAGCCACGGGGCAGACGCTCCATATTCCTGATGCCGAGCGGCTTGAATATGTCGAAGAGCCGGAACAGTGCCAGCGACACGAATATCTCCCACCAGGGTGTGAGGCAACAGAGCGGGAGCAGCGATATGAGCTGGCCCACAGTCTCGTCAACACACGCCACAACCGGATCTTTGCCCCAGTATTTCTCGGCCTCGCTGCTTGCCCATGTGCCGGCGGCGAAGAAGAAGAAGGCTCCGGCGGCCGTGGCAATATAGCACACAGTGGGCGAGGCGAAGAAATAGAGCGGGAGCCAGAGCAGGACAGCCAGGATAGCTCCCCATGTGCCGGGGGCTACGGGCAGGAATCCCACTCCGAAGCTCGTGGCTATAAGCTTGGGGAAGAGTGGAAACTTCTTGTCGGTGATCGGGTGAAGTCTGCTTTTGATCATAGGTGACTTTACGGATTATATGCCTCAGTGGCTTTTGCGAAACTTCTTGATGCACTGCAGAATCTCTTTGGCTATGAACGGCGCGGCCTCTCCGCGGCAAGGCGCGAACGAAGGCCAGTCGTTGAAGTCGATGATTGAGAAAGTGCCGTCGGTGGCCACTATCACATCGCCGCCGTAGATCTTCACACCCATTATTTCTGCCGCGCGCTGGCAGGTCTCTTTCAGATTCTCGAGATCGAAATCGTAGCCTTTCTCGGGGCCGTTGATATTCTCCAGTCCGTACTTGCTGTGAGATACGTCGAACGGGTAGAAGTGGTAGAAGAAATTTGTGCCGGCTATGCCGTAGAATTTCACCAGATCGCCCACAAGATGGCGGTTTATGACCGCACGTTTGATGCCGCGGTAGAAATACTCCTTGAGCACATCCTGCGCCTCTTCGGGGTGGCGGCAGTAGCTCACATCCTCCATGTGCAGCGAGTGCGAATCGCCGCGCTTGATCCACGACGACTTGAAACCGGCCTCGCGGATGGCGTCCACCACATATTCGTCGGTGTCCACAATCAGCGAATCAGGGTAGGGTATGCCGTTCCCCTGAAGTATGCGGGTCATCCGCTCGCGCGTGCAGTTGGCTATGCCGAAGCCCGAGTTGATCACGAGTCTCCCTTCCTCCTCAAGGCTCTGAAGGAGCTCGATCGATTCCCGTTCGCGACACATGTTGACGATATACTCCTCCTGAGGCACTTCCCTGCGGAACTGCTCCTCGCTGTAGACAGTGACGCTGCAGCCGCGTTTGCGCAGCTGGTCGGCCGTGGCGTTGAAGATGGCCGCGTCGTTGCCTATATGATTGGGTGAGTATGCGCCGGCTCTCATCACACCGGCTATTTTTATCTCTGCCATTGAAGGTTACTGATATTTTCTTGTTCTGTCGTTCCTTTAGTACAACGGGCTCTTAATTCGGGACTGGCTCCTGACAGGTCATTTGCCTGAAAGGTAAGCCTCGGCCTTGGCGATATCCCCTACATGGTCTATGTCCAGAATCTTGCCCATGTCGAAGGCCCGGAGCCGCAGCCCGTCGGCAACAAGAGCCCGTTGGAAATTGCGCATCCGGCTCACATTGCCGGCCATGCACCGCTGCACCGTGGCGAAAGCTTTCGGCCCGAGGCCGTAGATGCCGCCTGAGATGAAGCGCGTCCCGGCACCGGGCTCGTCGAGGAAGCACGTGATGCGCATCGGGTCAGAGGTCGCCTTCTCTCCGTCACCGTCTCCGGCGGTGGCCACATAGAGGGGCTTCTCGTCGTCGATATAGGAAGTCACGGCCATCATGCCGTCGAGGTCGCCGGCCTTCTCGAATGCTTCGGTATAGCGCCGGAAGTCGTCGGCACGGAATATGGTGTCCACAGTCGTGATCACAAACCGGACGCCCTCCGGTATCAGGGAGCAAAGTTCCGCGAAGCTGTGAAGAGAGCTCGGCGTCGACTTCACTACCAGACGTATCAGATCCGGGTGGCGCCGCTGAAGCTCGCGCACGTGCGCCTGCACCTCCTTCATCTCCTCGTTCACTATGATTGAGATGCTCTCGGCGCTGTTGGCCATGAAAATCCCGATGAGACGCCCGATCATAGGCTCCCCCTGGATGCGGATGAGCGGCTTGGGATACTCCGCGCACTCCTGGCGCAGTCTCGAACCGTTGCCTGCCGCTATGATACCGTAATGCATGATGTTGAGGTTATGTCGACGTGGTCTTGTGGTTGGTTTCAGTTAATTATCCCGCAGCGGCGCACCGTCAGATTCCGAGCGGCTCGTCGGCAGGCGTGGGGTCTTTGGTGAGGTCCAGCTTCACGCGGTCGCCGCCTTTGTCCTGCAACTGTTTGCGCAGCGGATGCGCTTTGGCCCGCAGATAGTCTCTGCGGCGGCGGTATATGTCGATGCCTGTGTAGATGGCGTTGCGCAGCGAAGTGGGATCTGCGAGGCTCTTTCCGGCTATGTCGTAGCCGGTGCCGTGGTCGGGCGAAGTTCTCACGTAGGGAAGTCCGGCCGTGAAATTCACGCCAGAGGTGCCCGAGAGCAGTTTGAACGGCGCCAGGCCCTGATCGTGGTACATGGCCAGCACACCGTCATATTTCTTCCATTCGCCGGAGCCGAAGAATCCGTCGGCGGCAAAAGGACCGAAAGCCATGATCTTGTGGGCGATGGCATCCTCGATGGCCGGTGCTATCGCCTCGCTTTCCTCCGTGCCGATCACACCGCCGTCGCCAACGTGAGGATTGAGCGACAGCACAGCGATGAGCGGACGCTCGCGCCCGAAATCCTTGCGCAGCGATTCGTGGAGCAGACGTATGCTTTCCGAGACCTTCTCCTGTGTGATAGCCGGAGCCACATCTTTAAGCGGCAGGTGAATGGTGCACAGAGCCAGACGCATATTCTCGTCGGCAAAAATCATCATGGCCTTCTCCCCGTTGCCGAGTTTCTCCTCCAGATATTCCGTGTGTCCCATATGAGGGAAGCCGGCCATCTTCATAGCCTCCTTGTTGATGGGAGCCGTCACGAGCAGATCTATGTCGCCCTCTTTCAGGGCCTCGCATGCGGCTTCGAGCGCCATGAGGGCGGCTTTCCCTGATTCGGCTGTCGGCGTGGACAGCTCCACCTTGAATTCATCCTGCGAAATGTTCACAAGATTTACTTCCTCATCCCGGGCATCCGCCGCGTTCTGGATTATGTTGCAGGGGAACTCCTCCATATCCAGCGCTTTCCTGTAATAGCCCAACAGTTTCGACGATCCGAAGATCACCGGTGTGAAGAGCTCCGTGATACCCTCGGCGGAGAGCGCCTTGAGGATCACCTCATAGCTTATGCCGTTTATGTCTCCGTGGGTGATGCCCACCTTAAGTTTCTTGTTATGGCTCATAGTCAAAGAGCTTTTGAAACCGTAAAATTACTAAAAATTCTCAAAATGGCCGAATCCGGAGGCGCTCCCGGGGCGTTGCACCCGAGCATCCTGTCAGATCCCGGCGCTCTCTTTACTGCTTCTTTTCCGACTTGGCCGAGAGCATGCCGCAGGCTGCATCTATATCCTCGCCTCTCGATGCGCGGATAGTGCATATGATATTCTTGGAATTCAGATAGTTGCGGAATATTATCATCTTTTCCTCAGGTGACGGCACCAGATCCACACCCGGTATGGCATGGAAGCGGATCAGATTCACACGGCAGTCGAGATCGCCGATAAGCGAAGCGAGCTGATTGGCATGGGCTATGTCATCGTTCACATTGCGCCACATGATATATTCGAGCGACAGACGCCGCTGGTGCGAGAAATCGTAGCCCGAAAGCAGCTTCATCACCGCGGCTATAGGGTAAGCCTTTTGAGCAGGCATCATCGAGGCGCGCTGCCCGGCGTCGGCCGAGTGCACGCTCACGGCTATGTGCACCTGCGTCTTGTCAAGAAGCTCCTTGAGCGCGGTCAGTTTCCCGACGGTCGATACCGTGATGCGCTTCGGACTCCACGCCATACCCCACGGCGCCGTCATAATTTCAAGCACCTTCAGAAGCTCCGCGAGATTGTCGAGCGGCTCGCCCATACCCATGAACACCACATTGGTCAGCTCATTGTCCGTCCCCGCGCTTTCCGGGTTGATGCTCAGGATCTGATTTATGATCTCGGCCGCGCTGAGGTTGTCCTTGAACCCGAGCTTGCCTGTGGCGCAGAAGTAGCAGTTCATGCGGCAGCCGGCCTGCGACGATACACAGAGTGTGGCGCGCTCCTTGTCGGGGATATACACCGATTCAATCTTGCGGCCATGGCCGTAGTCGAACAGATACTTCAACGTGCCGTCCTGCGACTTCACATGGCGTGACGGCTGTTCGCGGCCCACCGTGTAATACGTCTTGAGCCACTCCTTGTTCTTCTTCGATATATTGACCATCGAATCGAAATCTTTCACTCGCTTCTTGTAGATCCATTCGGCAAGCTGCTTGCCCACGAAGCGCGGCATGCCACCTTCGGAAGCGACCTTCTGCAGTTGCTCCAAAGTCATGCCTATTAGCGGTTGACGGCTGTTGTCCATTGAATATCTTATCAGTGAGGGTTCGGGGCTCATCCTTTGTCGGGGCCCCGGATGAAGGATGGCCGCCGGATCGTTCCGACGGCCATCCGTGTATAGTCTCTGCTGCTCCCCTCATGCCGCAGGAGGCGGCTTCAGGGAGCATACTTTTTGTCAGGGATTATTCGCCCATCAGCTCATAGCGGTTGTTCTCTACCTTCTTGGTGCCGCGGAGCATCTTGCCGATCACCTCATAGGGACGGTCGGGCTGGGCCTGAAGGTTGTCGACACCGTTGAAGATTTGGAAGTAGAGGCTCTTGCTCTGCTGGTCGTTGGCCTTGGTCGGATTCTGGTTCTTGTTCAGTACCTGATAAGCGTAGACACCGTTGTCTCCCTCTACCACATATACTTTCGCGCCCGGTGTGGTGCCCACGATGCGGGCGCTCACGGGGAGGTCGCGGAGCATGTTGGAGCCGCTGAAGCGGACATCGGAGATGTTCTGTATGTTCACACCCATGGCGGCTGCTGTCTTGCCAAGATCGCCCTTGCCTGTGTACTGCTTCACCATATCTGCGCCGGCTTTCTTCTTCTTCACGAGGTTGGTGAGCTCATCCTTCACCTGAGGATCCGTCACCGGACGGTAGTCCGAGAACTCATCGCCCATCACCGCTATATACAGAACCGGTGCCTGTGAGTCGCTGTTGTCGAAGACATTCGATACTTCGCCCTTGGTGGCTTCTGCAAGCGCCCACTTCACTATGTTCGATGTGTTGTTGAGCAGACCGCGGCCGTCAGGCGAGGGAAGACCCGGATAAGTGGCGTCAACCGTGTAAGCCTGATACTGCAGGCCCTCGGCTGCAGCGTTCTTCTGGAAAGCGTCCATGCTCTTGTTCTTGTTGCCGAACGCTGTCAGCTTCTCCATAGCCTGATCCTTCGTGTTGGTCGAAGGATAGAGCTCATAGTTGGCTGCCTCGAACTGATATACATCGGTCGGAACTACCTTCGTCACATATGCTATCTGAGCCGGGGTCTTGTCGGTAGCCTCTACAAGAGTCACAACCTCGCCCTGTGTGGCTTTCTGAAGTTTGGTCAGAATGTTGGCGGGTACCTGAGCCTTGGCGTCAGGGTTAAGCGCGGGAAGCGGCTGTGTGCCTGTGTATTTCACACCCTTGCCTGCTTTGCCTGCCACGGAGTCCATGGCTATGCCGCTGCCGAGCACCTTGGTCAGCGAAGCGATCTGTGCCTTGGGAGCCTCGAAAAGGGCGAGCTCCACTGTGTCGTTGGCCACAAATGTGCCGGTCTTCTTCACATTCACATATGTGCTGTTCCACATGTAGCTCATCACTGAGTCAACCGGTGCGTTCTTCAGACTGTTGGTGTTGTAGCCCACATTAGCATAGCGCGGGTTGATGTAAGCCAGCGGAAGCTCGTATTTCTTATATGTCACACCCTCTTTCGTCAGCGACTGTGGCACCTCGCCCTTGGCGAGTGCGGCGGCGGCCTTGGCGGAAAGATCCTTGGCCTTGTTCACGTCGTCGGCCGACGGATTCACACGCATTATTGCCAGACCTACGTTAGCCGAGGGGAGGCCCACCTTGTAGTATTCCTTGCGCTCCTCGTAGAGCTTCTTGAGCTCGGCGTCGGTGGCTTTGTATTTGTCGAGAGTGGCCTGATCGAAAGGCTTCGATGCCAGATTCACATTGTATGAGTCTGTGGCGCGTGTGTGCATGTCGGCGAGCTCGAGAGCGTTAGGCTTGATTGTGGCGCTCACGAGAGCCGAATAGAGGTGACGGCGCACAGCGTTGCGCGTATCCTTCTCCATCTGAGCCCATCCGGCCTTCAGAGCCTCGGCCTGCTGCGGGTTCATGCCGTAAGCCTGCGGGTTCTGGATCACCTGATATGCCTGTGTGGCCGGCACATTCTGGCCGAAGTTGCGATATAAGAAAAGCATCGCCGGCATAAGAGGCTGGTCATAGATGTAGAAACCCAAATCCTTGTCGCTGATTTCGATACCCATCTCTGAGGCTGCCTCGTCGAGAAGTTTCTCGTCGATCAGCTGTTCTATGGCGGCGGAGGCAAGTACCGACCCATCCACCTGCTGGTTCTGGTATATGTCTGAAAGTTCCTGCTGTCGCTGCTGGAATTCAGGGTATTCGATCTTGTTGTCGCCTACTTGGGCTATGCGGTTGCCCTTGCCAAAGAGATTGCGGCTGTTGGATATCGCGTCGCCGACTATGAAGGCGAGCAATGCAACGCCGATCACAATGATCAGAAGCACCGATTTGCTTCTAATTTTTTCGAGAGTTGCCATTATGCAATAATGCTATAAATATTGATAGGTTGTTATTATTCAATAAGTTGGCCTTCGCGAAGAGCCTTTCCGGCTCCCACGCGGGGGCATTTAAACACGCAAAGGTAATACATTTTGCCCACATTCGCAAATCCCCTGCCCCCTTTTGTGGCGCTTTTTCTTTCCGAACCCTCTCGCTGAGGCCCTCTCAAAAGCACCGGCCGCTGCTACCCGAAGCGCCGTTCGAAG
>SFOK01000094.1 GCA_004552395.1 Bacteroidales bacterium
CTGAAACTTGCGCTCAACCACCGCAACAGCACAGTCTACATCACCCTCCCTATTCAGCTGACCAAGGACCAGTGGAACGCCACTGAAAGCAAGGTCAAGAACCATCCTCAGAAGAATAAGCTCAACGCGATACTTAAGCAGCGCACTTCCGCCGTTGACGTTATTCTTCAGGAACTCGGATTGTCGGGCGTTCTCGCATCTCTCACTCCGGCTGAGTTGAAAATCAGAGTACAGGCCGCGCTTCAAGGCTCCACGGTCGAGGCGTTTGAGGCAGCAAAGGCTGTGGCAAAGCCGAAGCCCGCACCGAAGAAGAAGTCCAACCGCGACAATCCCCACTCATTCGCCAACTGGTTTAAGACGGTTATGAACCGCCACAAAACCCGCACCTACGACATCTACCGCTCTACATTCAACCGCATGGAGGCTTGGCTTGGCGAAGAACTCTATGAGCTTACGTTTGAGGATATTCGCAAGGACTGGTGCATCCGCTTTGACGAATTTCTCGCAGAGAACGGCGCCCCCTCTCCCAATGGTCGCGGTGTTCACTTCCGTAATATCCGTGCGGTGATCAACGATGCTCTCGACAACGAAATCACCGAGCGTAACGGCATGCGCGGTTTCAAAATCCCGAAGGCACCCACACGAAAGCGCAATCTTTCGGTGGGCCAAATCCGCAAGCTGCTTCTTGCCCAGGATTTGGAGCCTTGGATGGAGAAGTACCGCGACTTCTTCGCCCTGTCGTTCATGCTGTTAGGTATGAACTGCAAGGACATCTGCTTGCTCACGGAGGAAAGCGAAGGGCGTGTAGAGTTCTTCCGCTCCAAAACAAGCAAGCCGTTCTCAATCAAGGTACTGCCCGAAGCCCAGTACCTTATTGATAAGTACCGCGGCACCCAGGGCTATCTTCTTAACTTCGTGGAAGGTAAGAAGAACTACCGCATGTTCTACAATCGCATGGCATACGCATTGCCAAAGATTAAGGACCTGCTCAACAAGCGCGATGACGGCATCGTAATCAAGGAACTTACAAGCTATTGGGCGCGTCACACATGGGCAACAATAGCTGCCTCGCTCGACATTCCGCGAGATACGATAGAGGCTGCTCTTGGCCACAATCAGCATGACGTCACCTCAATCTACATTGAGTTCGACATGCGCAAAGTAGACGAAGCCAACCGCAAAGTCCTTGATTACGTTCTCTACGACAAGCGATAGAAAGTGTCCTACAATCTGTCCTAAAAAGTGTCCTGACTTGTGTCCTATTTAGGAGGTCAGTCTACAATCGGATAGAAGATACCTTTGAGTAGCTGCGACATTCCATTTTCGGTGAATGTCGCAGTTATTTTTTCGCAGACATAGCGCTTGCCCTTGATGTAGAAGGGAGCGCGGACATCGGGGATGTTGTCGGAGAGAAACTTAAAGGTAGTCTTCTTCTTGGGGTCTATCTTGTGGACTATGCGGTGGGGATTGCTCAGATTGTTGTTGATGCGCAGAGAGAAGTGAGGGAGAAAGTAGCTGTTCCAGTCCTCGGCAATGACAACGTCCTCGACATAGGGATGTTGCAGCTTGCCGCCCGGACTGATAGCGCCATCCCAAAATCCGATGTAGATACAATCGTAGTACTCGGATTTGCCCTCACTTTCACCGGCCATCACCAATGACTGTGCGCCGGTCCTTTGGAAGGCATCATAGTCAAAATCGGAGCGATAGCCGCCGCTCGACTCCGAGAAGCCCGAGAAGGAGAGGAACAGGCAGAAGCCATATTTATCTTCGGTGTGGTATCGTCAACGATTCGACCGCCAAACAAGTTGACCGGCTGCAATATACACTTGTAATTGTAGCGGTTGTGGCCGAAAACATCGGTCTGAACGAAGGTGCGGTCGACAGTGCGGATAACGAAGTACATGTCAAGGTTCTTGGCATAGAGCACCTTGTTAAGGTTGGAGCCACGCATGGAGTTGCCGTTCCAAGTGGCGAGCCATTTGTTAGCCGCCAGCAGTTGGTCGAGAGTGTCATAGACCACGGCGCTTCTGCCCCATGACTTGATGAACCAGTCGCACGAGTAATACTTCCACATTTGATGATCGCAGTCCTTGTAGACAATATTCTTTGCCTCGATATAGTCGCATTGCTCGTCCTCGACCTTTACCTCGACGGTATGCTCGTCGATGACGCGGTCAAGCCTGACCGAACCGGCATCCTGAAGAATTTGCTGCGTAAAAGCAAAACTGATATGTCTACCTCGATGGTCGATGGTAAACTCACCGCCGAGGAAAAGTTCAAGCTTCTCGAAGTATTCGGCGACAGTCCAATGAGGGAGCGCACGGGCATACTCGGGCACGTCCCATGCACCGGGAAGCGTGTTGCAGATGAGCAGGTACTTGTATTCCTCCTTTTCCTCCCACTTGGAGAAGTCGTAGGTGTAGCCTCTATCGTCACAAATCTTCTTTGTGATGTAGAGCAAGTAAGGCTGCCAAGTGAGGTCGCGTGTCTTCTCGGCCCACTGGTAGCGGCCATCGACATAATCGGCGAAGTTGTGGGGCAAGCCCTCCGACGAGTCGTTCCACCACGGCAGCGCCACCGACTCGAACTGCTGTGTTACCGGGTCCCAGGCTTGCGACGGAGAGAGCGAGGCCGGGTTGGTAACTTTGGGCGAGCCAAGCGACAATTCATTGATATAGACCTTGTCAAAGGTCATGTCGAAGTTTTGCTCCGACCGGCCTTCAAGAAATTGCGTCTTGACCTCGGCATCGTTGATTTCGGTAATGGTGATTGAGCCGAACTTGTAGAAGTTGCGGTCGCGTATCTCGCAGTCGAAAATCACCTTACCGGCAATCACATCCTGACGGTTGATGTTGCCGAAGATAGCGAGGTTCTGCGCACAATGGCGCAGCGGAAAGGTGATGGATAAAGTGTAGCCATCACTTCCTGAAAAGAGCCTGTTTTCGGCAACATATTCAAACGAAGTGCCCTTTTTGAGCATGGCGAGCAAACCATTGATTCTGATTTCCATTTACTTGCGTGATTTGGGAGATTTGTTTCGCATGAGACGGTCGTATTCCTCCTGGGCCCGCTGTATGCCGTGATCACCGGTTACGGTGTTCACGGTAACAAAGGGTTCGTTCAGTCTGTCGGCGAGTTGGCGCATCGTTGCGGCGTACTCGCTGTTCTGCTCGACAACGACAGTGGGAGGCGCAGACTGAACGACCACGTGCGCGGCGGCAGGTTGAGAGGCAAGCACCATAGGGGCAGTGATGCTCCGTGACACATCGGCTGCGGTGAGCGATCCGATAGTGTTGGTGCGCTGGGCATAATCGAGGGCTTCCAACAAGGGGCGGGTCTGCGGATTGTTGACGAGCTTTTGCGAGGCGACCCATTCGCCGGCATGGACCACGCCAACGGCTTCGTCCTTGCGACCGGGAGGGGTAAAACCGCCCTCCGAGTAGCCCTGCGCCTCCGAAGCCTGTTGCTGCTTCTTGATGGCTGCAATCTGAATTGCACCTGCGGCAACGGCCATAGCCGCCGCGATGGGCGCCAGGATATAGCCGACAACGGGCACGGCAGCAGCCGAGCCGTAGGCATTAAGGGCGTTGGTTGCTGTCTGCGCCACGGCCTGAATAACCTGCATGGCGAACATCTTGCGGTTGGCCTCGTTCTTTGCCTTGGCAATTTCGGCCTCCTTCTGCTTTTCGAGTTTCTTGACCTTGTAAGTGTTGCCCTCGGCAGCGGCAATCTCGGTATCATAACGCTTGGTTATGGCGGCGGTCTGTATTTCGAGTTCAGCCTGAACGATGGAAGAAAGCTGCGAGAACACAGCCGCCATGCCCGACGTTATCGTGCTCATGGCACCGATCAGAGCCTTGCCGCCGTCCGAGTTCAGCCATTCGGCTGATTTGGCGACACCCTTTTCCATAGCGTTGCGGGTATCTTCTTCGGCGAGAAGCCCGTACTTCTTTTTGAGGGCGAGCTTCGCTTTCTCGAAGGCTTCCTCGATGCGTAGTTTTTCAGCGGCGTTGTTACCGGCGGCGGCAAGCTCGCGGTCGTAGACCACTTTCAGCAGAGCGAAGTCGGCATCATACTTGGCCTGAGCCTCCTGAGGATTGTCACCGAAGTATTCCTTTTTCATGTTGGCATACTTGGCTTCGAGCGCTTCACGTTCTTGCTGTTTGCGCTGCATCTGCGCGATCAGCAAGGACTGTAACTGTTGCTCGGCTTGAAGCCGTTCCCTGGTACCGGCCTTGGTAGCCGCCACAAGTTTCTTCTGATGCTCGATTTCGGCTTCCTCGGTTTTGAGGTCGTATGTTTCCTTGGATATGGCACCGTCAATATACTGCTGTTTGAGAGCAGCCATAGCGGCATTGTAGCGGTTATTTTCCGCTTCGAGGCTTTCAGCATCGAAGTGCTCCTGTTGCTTCTTTTGAGCCTCGCGCCATTCAGCGGTGATTTTCAGACGCTCTGTTTCCGTGAGGTCGGTATGTTTAAGCTGACGCTCGCTGAACTCGACTGCAATCTCGTCCATTCGGCGAGTGTAGGCGATGTAGTCAGTTTCGCCGGTGGCGTAACTGATGCGTGCCGATGCCTCCTCTTGCTCCCGCCACTCCTTTTCGGCGGCGAATCTGTCGACGGTACCCGCCCCGCTGCCGTCGCCACCCGGCGGCACGGTAGGCACAACGGGCATATCGGGGGTCTCAGGCTCCATAAGAGCCTCGGCGGAAATATTATATTTCTGCCGGAGAAATTCGTTAGCCTCGTTGAGCTGGCGTTGCTTCGAGAGGTTGGATTGATAAGCAGCTTCCGATGCGTTGTAGGTCTGCCCTGTCGAGGCAACCCTACTGGCGTAAGGCGCTACGTTGACTGCCTGACCTACAGCGGCATCGGTAGAGTTGGAATAGGAGTTGTAGCTTTCCATCTGCCGAGCGTTTTCCCACTCACGGACAGCGGCATCATGCGTGGCTTTGTCACGGTCGCGGGTGGCTTTCAGCCCCGGAGCCTGCTGTTCGAGGGTCAGCAACTCCTTCTCGTTTTCCTCAATCTTTGCGGCGGCGGCACGGGCGCGGGCCACTTCGATGATGGAGTTGCGGAGTTGGTCGTAGGCGGTCTTGGTCTTGCCGAGCATTATTTCCTCCACCGACATATTTTTGAAATAGTCGGGATATAATGCTTGCAGACGTTCGGCGGCTTTCTTGCGTTCCTCGGTAGACTTGGCTTCATCGGTCGCGGCCTTGTAGAGAGCATCGAGGCGGTCAATCTCCTTGGCGGAGTATTGCGACGAAGCCTCGTCGAGGTCGGTAAGTTTCTTCTTGTATTCCTCGGCTTCCTTGCGGGCGCGTTCAGCTTCCTCGGCTGCCTCTTTCATGCGGCTGCCGACAGCATAAACCGCACCGGCCACAGCAAGGATAAGCCCTACCCAGTTTGAAAACTTCATCGCCTCCATCGACTTGCGCCAGCGCTGCTGCATTGTGTAGTTTACTTCGAGGCCGTTGGTAAAATACTGAATGGTATTGATGAGCGGAGTGAACAGCAAGCGGAGAGCCGGAATGAGCTGACGAAGCACTTTGAGAGTGCCGTGGAAAAGGGCTGTGGCCCTTGTCGCCATTGCGGTGCGGGCATTATAAATCAACATAACGGCATTATAGCCAACGATTACTGCCGTCAGCGTCACAATCTCACGGCGGTACTTGATGAAGAAGTCGACAAGCACATTGAGAACACGGAGGAAAATACCCGATGAAGTATAGATATGCTTCATAATAGGGTAAAGTTTTTCTCCGAGTTCGATAGCAAGTTCGCCCACGCGCTTGCGCGCCTTGTCGATGGCGGCCTGTGCGGTGTTGTTGAAGATTTCATATTCGTGTGTAGCCGAAGAAGCCTCGTTGAAAGCCTTGTCGGCCTCGCCCATCTGCCACTTCACCTCGTCGAGGTGCATGGCAAGTGTGGAGAGCACCTGCGACACACGCGCCGCATCGAGGCCCATGTCCTTGAAGGCAGGTGCGAGCGTGAGCGTGGCATTCTCGAATCCCACGTCCTGACCCATCTTCTGCAAGGCTTCGAGGAACATCAGCAGACCGTCCTTGGCCGAGTGCTTCAACGTCTCGTTGAGCTTGGAGGCATCAAGACCGAGACGGGCTGCAAACTCCTGGTTCTTGTTGGCGAGGTTCATAATGACCTTTTGGATAGCGGTCGCCGACATCTCCACTTTCTGACCGTTGGCATCGAGCACGGCACCGAAAGCCAAAATCTGCGGGATGGTGAGGCCCGCCTGCGAGCCGATACCGGCCATGCGCTGAGCGAACTCGACGAGATAAGGTTTCGAGGCGGTACAGTTCTGCGACAGCACATTGACAGTCGAGCCGACGGCAAGCATGGCCTCCTTTGTACCGAGCATTTCTTCAACGCCGAAGATGTTGGTGAGCTTGGCGATGGTCTGTGTGGCACCTTCGCCAAGGTCGACGAGCGCCACATTGATGATGTCGGCGGCCTCGACGTATCCCTGAACGGACTCCAAGGTATTCTTGCCGAGACGTCCGGCCTCCTGGGCGAGTTCGTTCAGCTTCTCGCGAGGTGTGCGCGTGTCCATGCGCTTGAACGCCTCGTTGAGCCGGTTGACATCATCGACAGACATTCCCGTGTACTTTCGGGTATTGGCAAGTTCCTCGTCCATCTCGGCGAAGGCGTTGACCGCCTTTCGTCCGGCCATTACGAGGCCCGTAATGGCTGCGGCGATGCCAAGAATGGCGGTCTGACAGTTGTTGAGCCAAATGTTCATGCGGTCCCACAGCGAGCGCTGGGTCGCCATTGTGGCGTTTAGCCTGGCGATTTCCGCCTTGACCGCCTTAATCTTGGCAACGTGGTTATCCCATGCGGCGGAGCCGCGTTGGATACCGTTCAGTTGCGTTTGGAGCGTCCGCAAAGTGCGGTTCAGCTCCTTGGGAGAAGCCGAGTCAAGGCGGCGCAGAACATTGTCGACCGATGCGGCCGAGCCCTTGATCTGGTCAATGGCCTTTTGCGTCTGCCGCAGTTCACGCTGTAACTTCCGCATAGTAGCCTTGTCGCCGGCAGTCGCGGCCTTGGCTATCTGCTTTTCGAGGCGCTGCGCGTCTTGTTCGAGGGTCGCGAGCACCTTTTGAGCCTGTTTGCCGTTCACGGAGAGAACGACATTGGCGGTAGTGGTATAGTTTGCCATCGGAAAATCTGAAATTTGTGAGTGTTGAGCAAATTTCAGCGAAAATCGCGAGCCGTTAAAAGACACTTGGAACGGCGAGCGTCGAAAATGATTATGCTGCCAGTCAGCATAATACCGCTTGGCTCGGAAAATGGGTTTAACACTTTTTAACGCTATTTTCCAAAGAAATTTTCACAACTCCCTGAGTTGAAAATTTCAAGTAGCGAAGTATGAGCGACTTAGGGGGTGCAGGGGGCGTTTACGCCCCCGCCACCGTCAGTGAAGACCCCCCACCGCCCTACGCCTTCTTTTCGCCTCGCCCCCTCTCGCCCCCTCGGAATATGCAGACCGCCACCCCCATTGCGCGGTAAAATTGCTGCCGTGTGCGTGGAAATTCCGCTTGCGAATTTCAGCGCATACGACAGCACCGCTCTCCCTTGACGCAGATTTAACAAGTCGAGGGGCTGAACGTGGCGATGGGCGGTGATGACGATGTTGCGCGTAACGGAGGTGAGACTGACAAAGGAGCGTTGGCGACTTGGCGCTCACAGCACAGAGGGGTGTCGTGTAGTGCAACGAAGCGACAGGCAATCTCTAAAATCCGCTTGCGGTTTGAGAGTTTGCCGACCCCTCCGTGCCGTGGAAAGCGCGGTGTTGACATAAGCGGTTGTCAGTCTGCCGCAGTGGAGTAAGTGCAGCGTCGCACCGACCATCGGGGCTCGGGGGCGGGGTCAATGCCGTGGGCTTGGGATGAAGGCGGCTGCTTCCTTTATGGGTGGGAGGAACGTGGCTGTCAGTATGGCTCAGGGGTGAATGGAGAGCGACACGGAGCGCACCGGCGTTGACGACTCGGAAAAGCAAGATGTGGTTTCGGGTTGACAGCGGAACGGAAGCGGGCCGACACCGTAGGCTTGCCGGAGGTGTCGGTGTAAGCGAGAGTGCAGCCGTCAAAGATAGTTTGTAATCGTAGGGAGCGGAGCCGTAGCAAACCCGCAGCGAGCGAGGGAAGTTGCGGAGGTCGTAGCGAGTGGAGAGCACAATCTATCGCCCCGAAGTCCACAGCGGTCGCTATTCACAGCGGAGAGAAGCGCAGCCGTGAACAGCGATGCTCGGAGTTGGCAATGACTGTGGGCGCGGAAATTGAGAGCGTAATGAGCGGTCAAAAGCCATTGCGACAACCACATTCCGGGTGGGGTCGATAACACAGCCGCCTACATCCCTGCCCTCGGCGAATAATATTGCAAGTGCCACCGGCGAATAACCATGCGTTCATCAGTCCTCTATCGGGTGGGAGGAACGAGGAAGCCGACAGCTCGCGCCGACCGGAGGAATGAGTGCAGCGCACTGGCCTCGACGAGCCGGAAAAAGCAAGCGGAGGTTTCCGAGTTGACAGCGAAACGGGAGCGGGCCAACACCACGACGTAGGAGTGGTGGCGGCGAAAAGCGGGAGTGTAGCCGTCAAAGAGAGTTTATGACCGTATGCGCAGACAAACGCGCCCGACACCGTGACGCAGGAGCGGTGTCGGGAGGAAGCGATAATGGAGACGGAGGCGGCAATCTCTCGACCCGAAGGCCGCAGCGGTCGTTAGTCGAAGTGGAGCGAAGCAGAGCCTCGACCAACGATGCTCGGGCTTGGAAGGATGTAGGCAGCAAGCGGAGAACGGAGGAAGGTTTGTATGGCTGACGGCCGACACCAGCCGGGTGGGTCAGAAAAGATGAACGCGACAAACAAAACGAGCTACCCTCTCGGGCAACTCGCTTTGCCAATTATGAAAAAAACTTTACTCTCGAAGTGAATGATAATCAGCGT
>SFOK01000011.1 GCA_004552395.1 Bacteroidales bacterium
CGATTCGGCAAGGGCGAATACCAGAGTGGCCAAATGGGGCAGACTGTAAATCTGCTGGTTTATACCTTCGGTGGTTCGAATCCATCTTCGCCCACTCATTCATAATTCCAAGAATAACTAACACAGGCAAAACCTAATTGGCTTCCCCCCTTTCGGCAAGGCGGGAAGCCTCCTTGCTTTTATTCCCCGACGGGTCGGACGGGTCGGACAAGTCAGACGGGTCGGACAGGTCGGACAGGTCGGATGTGATCCGGATTTTAGAGATATTAACATTCTAATTACGCGGGGGAGTGGATTTTTAGCTAACTTTGCAGGTTGAAGCTGACCGCACAAGCCCGCCAAGGCAACAGCCACTGAAAGGGGCGATGCTGCCGCGAGGGAAAGGCCGAGATGGCGATGGCTGGATGGGTCAGCGAAGGTGAAGCAAAAACAGCGCAAGATGAAGATCGCAATTGTAGGATATGGCAAGATGGGCCACACAGTGGAGAAGTTCGCGCTCCGTCGCGGGCACGAGGTTGTGGCCCGCATCGACAAGGATAATCAGCAGGATTTCGACTCGGAGGCGTTCCGCAGCGCGGATGTGGCCATAGAATTTTCTGTGGGCTCGTGTGCGCCGGGCAACATACTCAACTGTCTGGAACGCGGCATACCGGTCGTGTCGGGCACGACCGGTTGGCTCAACGATGAGACTCGCTGCGAAGTGGCCTCGGTGGCAGCCGCCAAAGATGTCTCGCTGATCATGTCGGCCAATTTCTCGGTCGGTGTTAACATCACCAAGGCGCTCAACCGTATGCTGGCACGCATCATGAACCGTTTTCCGGCTTACCGTGCCGAGGTCGAGGAGATACATCACACGGCTAAGATAGACCACCCGTCGGGCACGGCGATAGCTTTAGCTGAGGAAATTATCGACCATACCGACCGCTACGACCGATGGGCCGAGACGGAGCGCGGATCTGCTCCGCAGGCGGGGACCGTCGACATAAGATATTCTCGCGAGGGCGACAATCCGGGCTATCACCGCGTCAGCTGGACCGGCGATGTGGACCGCATAGCCATAGAACATCAGGCTTTCTCGCGCGACGGATTTGCCGAAGGCGCCGTGGTAGCCGCTGAATGGATCACCGCTCAGCCCAAGGGACAGCTCTACGATATGCAGGATATGCTCAAGAACCTGTTCTGACCCGGCCAAAATCGACTCCGGATCCGGTCAAAACCGAACCGGATACAGTCAATAATGACCGACTTCTGACCCTCTTTCCTCCCCGAATTTCCGAGCTGCTTCATCTGAAAGCAGCTGATCACAAACCCACCTACCGAAGACCGACAATATGACACCTGACAAAGATAAAGACCTGAAAGATAAATCCTCAGCTTCTGCTGGCGACAAAACCGCCCAGGCACCGGCTCCCGGCAACTCCGCTCCGGCTCCCGGATCCAAGCCCTCACCGGCTCCCGGTGGAAAGACGGCGGCGAAACCTTTTTCCGAGGAGGATTTCAAGCAGAGGATAGAACAAGTGAAGGTCACGCGATGGATACGTTTTTCGCTCGTGGCGCTTGTATGGACGCTATTCTGCATCTGGCTTGGCAACCTCTGGCTGCTGATTGTGCTTCCGCTGCTGTTTGACATCTACATCACCGGCTACATACCGTTCTCATGGTGGAAACATTCGCCCCACAAGATAGTGCGGACACTCATGGGGTGGGTCGATGCCATTGTGTATGCGCTGATCCTGGTCTATTTCCTGTTTGCGTTTGTGGGTCAGCAATACAAGATACCGTCATCGTCGCTCGAGAAGACGCTTCTTGTAGGCGATTATCTATGGGTGAACAAGGCCGTCTACGGTCCGCGAGTACCCCAGACGCCGATACATTTCCCGCTCGCGCAGCACACTTTCCCCTGGGGAGGCAAGAGCTATTCCGACCTCATACAGCTTGAATATCACCGTCTTCCGGGTCTGCGCAATGTGGAGCGCTACGATATCGTGGTGTTCAACGCGCCTATGGAAGACTCCGTGCTGACGAAACGCACCGACCGCGACCCCGACTATTATCATCTGGTGCAGATGCTCGAATCCGACCCGCAGGCCGGGATCACCGACGGACGCCGTTTCATCAAGGAGCATCCGGAGATGTTCGGCGAACTGATCCGGAGGCCCGTGGACCGTCGTGAGAACTTCGTGAAGCGAGTTGTGGGTCTGCCCGGCGAGCGTTTCAAGATAGTCAACGATATCATCTACATCAACGGCAAGCCGCTGAAAGAGCCTGAGAATGTGCAGCATAACTATATAGTTCCCGTCAATGCTCCGATCAGTCCCGAGGAATGGGAGAGCATCGGAGTGAGCGCGGCCGACATACCGATGCTTACCGAGTCGCCGCTGTTCGAGAACAAGATCTACGAACTGCCGCTCACGAGCGATATGGCAGCCGCGACGGCGCGTCTGCCGCAGGTAGCCGGCAAGATAGAGCGTGTGAGCAGCTACGGCGAGCATGTGGCCGGCATCTTCCCGCTATCCGACCGGATCGGGTGGACACAGGAGAATATGGGCGAGTTCTGGATACCTAAACAGGGCTACACACTGCATCTCACCGCAAACAACCTCCCGATATACCGCCGCGCCATCGAAACATACGAAGGGAACAAGGTGGATGTAACCCCCGACGGCAAAATCTATATAAACGGCAAGCAGACAGAGTATTACACCTTCAAGTTGGATTACTACTGGATGATGGGCGACAACCGCGACAACTCGGCCGACTCCCGCTACTGGGGCTTTGTGCCCGAGGATCATGTGATAGGCACACCGTGGCGCGTTCTGATCTCGTTCGATTCCGACAAGCCGCTCTTCAAGGGAGGCATCCGCTGGAACCGTATGCTGCATGAAGCCAACCCGGATAAATAAGAGATGACAGAGAGTCCGATACCATATCTCGCTTCGGTGCGATGGTATGCCGCCTACGTCTCCGCGCTCCTTGAGGGCAAAGAGAGGGCGCCGCGCCTGCCGGCGCATTTCAACCGTACCGAGGTGCTCGCTCCATTCGGTCTGCGTCAACTCTCTGTGCCGATAGAGGGCGGGCGGCGGATCATCTCGCCGCGACGCTACGAGGAGCTGCAGCTCTCCGAGCACGGCGGATGGCGCCACACTCACTGGCAGACCATCACCTCCGCCTACGGGTCAGCCCCCTATTTCCACTACATGGAGGACCGTTTCCGGGCCATATACGAGCGGCGCTACGACCTGCTCGGCACACTCTGCCGCGAGCTGCACCGGGCCGTCTGCGACTCGATGCGGCTCGACGAGGCTATAGAGGGCCTGCGTTCGCTGCCCGACCCCGCGGCCGCCAAAGGACGCACCGTAGCGCTCCCCTCGCCCGAGATCTCGATACTGCATCTGCTCTTCTACGGCGGCACAGAGTCCGTCTTCACCCTCCTCAGATTCAACTCAGAGACCGGATCGCCCTCCATGCCTGACTCGGGCTCCGGGTCCGAATCACTCCTCAAAACCGACTCACTCCTCGAAACGAAAGCATGAAAATAAGACTTCTATTCATAGCAGCTGCGGCGATACTGACCTGTGCTTTCCGATGCGGGGCACAGAATCTCTACGACCCCGAGGCCGAGTTTCCTGACGAGCCGCAAATGAAAGTGAAGTTTATCAGAGGCTATTACCACGATGTCGACGAATACGGCGACACTTGCCGCTACACGATTTTCAATCCGTTTTACGTCTATTCGCCGCTGAAATTCAAGAACAAGAAGGAGGAGGAATTCTACTGGCGGACCGTGCGCGATGTGCGCAAGACCCTCCCCTACGCCAAGTTCGCATTCTCCACACTTGTAGAGACTTACGAGTATATACAGACCATCCCCGACCAAAAGCTGCGCGACAAGCACCTCAAGACGTTGGAGAGAGATATCTTCAACCGCTACAAGCCTGTGATAAAAGGTTTTACGAAGCGCCAGGGCAAGGTTCTTCTGAAGCTGATCGGCCGTGAGACGAACCAGTCGGGCTACAACATAGTGAAGGCGTTCTTAGGCAGCTTCCGTGCCGGGTTCTGGCAGACATTCGGGCGATTTTTCGGCATGAACCTGAAGGTGAAATATGAGCCCGAGAAGAATCACGAGGACGCTATCATAGAGCGCATAGCCACACTCATAGAGCAGGGCGCGCTGTGACCCGGCCGAGGCCGGACACGAGAATTGGGTGAGTGGAGGCTCTGCAAGAGGGGGGAAAGCGAAAAAATCGGGGAGGGGAGAAAAATTCAGCGAAAAATAGGTCGAATCATAGCTGTGGTTTCCTAAAAAATAGTTAAATTCGCAACCTAAACACTGCGCTTTGCCCGCAATGCAATGTTTACTCTTTGTGACCATTCAGAGTTTTGAATAAATATACCTTTAAAAATATCATGAACAGAAAAGACCTCCTTTTTCCTCTGGCTCTAATCTGTCTGCTTGCGTGCTCCGCTTTCGGAGCCGGCGCGCAGCCGAAGCAGTCGAAGAAAAGTGTTGTCTATGGCGTGGCCTTCTACAATCTGGAGAACCTCTTCGACACCATCAACAACAACGGCAAGTACGATCTGGAGTTCTCGCCTCAGGGCAGAAACGCCTGGAACGGAGCCAAATTCCGCAAGAAAATCCATAACATGGCTTATGCGATTTCGCGGATGAAAACCAAGACGACCCCTCAGGGACCGGCCATCATCGGAGTGAGTGAAGTTGAGAACCGCACGGTGCTCGAGGATCTGGTCAACGATCCCCAGATCAAGGATCTCAACTATAAGATTGTGCACCACGATTCGCCCGATGCCCGCGGTATAGACGTCTCGCTGCTCTACAATCCGAAGTTCTTCCGTGTGCTTCGAGTCACCAACCACCGGCTCAAGATAGATTCCCTGCCCCGCTTCCGCACCCGCGACCAGATGTGTGTGGTAGGTCTTCTGGGCGGCGAGCGTGTGGCTGTGATCGTGAATCATTGGCCATCGCGCCGCGGCGGCACAGAGCAGTCGTCGTATCTTCGCGAGGCTGCAGCGAGCCTGACGCGCTCCATAGCCGATTCGCTGCTTCAGATCGACCCCAACATGGGTATCATAGTGATGGGCGACCTCAACGACAGCCCCACGAACAAGAGTCTCACGGATGTGCTTCGCGCCAAGAAGGAGCAGAAGGATGTGGAGGCCGGAGAGTTCTTCAACCCCTTCTGGCAGCTTCTCGACAAGGGTATCGGCTCTTACATATACCGCGGACGCTGGGATCTCTTCGACCAGATTGTGGTTAACTATAATCTTGTGAACAATCCCGCCTCGGGTCTGCACTACACCGGCGCGATAGTGCGCAACGACGAGTTCCTCAAGCAACAGGAGGGCAAATACAAAGGTTATCCTTTCCGCACCTTCTCCGAGGGCGCTTTCATAGGCGGATATTCCGACCATTTCCCCACAGAGATCTTCCTGCGCAAGGATCTCTGATCTCTCCGGCCAGTCAGGGCGTCCAAGCGCGGCTAAATATTTCAGAAAGCCGAATGACCGCAGGATCGGAAAGGTCTGAAGGCCGGAAGGCAGCAAAGCCGCAATGCCGGAAGTCCGAACTGCTATAAAACTAAGAAAAACTAAAAATCAACCTATATGCGACAAAAACTGATTCTTCTACTCTGCCTCGCCTTCGCGCTGCCATCGTTGGCGGCGACCGGCCTTAAGGGCACCGTGGTGGATGCCTCGACATCGCAGCCGGTGGCCAACGCCAACGTGATGCTTCGCGATCAGGGCATACTTGTCATCACCGACGCCCAGGGTGTGTTCACGATCTCCAATGCACAGGTCGGGACCGATGTGATCGAGGTGATTGCCAACGGTTACACAGACTTTTATCAGGATGTGGAGATAGTGGGCGGTATGGTCAAGAATATCGGTGAGCTGCGCCTGACGGCGTCAGACTACGACACGAATGACTTCGACCCCGATCTCGTGTTTGACGAGCTACAGATTCTCGATGACGAGAGCTCCAATCAGTCGATCGGCACCATCCAGGGCGCTACCGACGACATCTATTATCAGAAAGCCAACTACAACTTCCAGCCGATGTATTTCCGCATACGCGGCTACAACACCGAGATGCAGGAAGGGTATGTTAACGGCGTGAAGTTCAACGATCCGCGTTCGGGCCGCTTCAACTTCAGCGGCCTTGGCGGCATGACATCGACAGCGTTCCGCAACCGCACCGTGGGCATAGGCACCGAGTCGGTGAACTTCGGCTACGGCGACCTTGGCGGCGCCACCAACTACACCACCTACGCATCGGAATTCGCACCGGGTTTCCGCGGTATGGCCACATTCACCAACTCGAACTATATGTTCCGCGCCGGCTTCCAGTATGCTTCGGGTCTCAACGAGCACGGATGGGCCTTCGTGGCATCCGTCCTGGGCCGCTATTCGAAAGAGGGTGTGGTAGACGGCACGTTCTACAACTCGCTGGGCATGATGCTTTCAGTGCAGAAGGTATTCAACGACAAGCACTCACTTAACCTGACCCTCTGGGGCGCACCGACACAGAGCGCAGGCCAGTCGTATTCATATCAGGAAGCGTTCGACCTTGTAGGCTCCAACACCTACAACCCCGCCTGGGGCTGGTGGGACGGCAAGAAGCGTTCGTCGAGAATCCGCAACACATTCGATCCTTCCGTGATACTGAACTGGCTCTGGAAACCGAGCATGAACACATCGCTCAACACGGCAGTGGGTTTCCGCCAGAACCGCTACGCCAACACATCGTTTGACCGTACGTCCAACTCGACCGATCCGCGACCGGACTATTACAAATATCTCCCCTCCTACATGGCTCCGACAGCCGATCCCGAGACCGAACCGGCACTCTACGACTATCAGCTCGGCATCTACAATTTCGAGCAGAGCCTCTGGCGTTCGAAGAATCCCGACGTGACACAGATCAACTGGGGTTCGATCTATTACGCCAACCGCATGAACCGTGAATCGTTCGACCGCAACCCGGCGCTTGTGGGCCAGTCGAGCTACATACTCTCGGCGCGCCACACGAACACATCGTCGTGGATGCTGAGCTCCACACTGAACCAGCGTCTTAACGACTACATGACCCTTCAGGGCGGCGTTTCGGTGAACTATACCAACTCACATTTCTACAAGACAGTCTACGACCTGCTCGGCGGCGAGTTCTGGTACGACATCGAGACCTTCTACGAGCGCGACTTCGACACATCGGATCCGAAGCTGCAGAACGACCTCAACAACCCGAACCGCAAGGCCGGCAAGGGGGACATCATCGGCTACGACTACAACATACGCTACTTCACCACCCAGCTCTGGATACAGAATCAGCTCAAGCTGCGCCACTGGGACGTGAACTACGGCTTCAACGTATCGTACACGAGCTTCTATCGCGACGGCAACATGCTCAACGGCCGCGCGCCCGAGAACTCGCTGGGCAAAGGCTCGCGCCACAGCTTCGAGAACGCCGGCTTCAAGGCCGGAGCCACATATAAGATCGACGGCCGCAACTACATAGTAGGTCACGTGGCAGCCGGCACAAAGGCACCCTCCTACGACAAGGCCTACATCAACGCCCGCATCAAGGACAACACAGTGGACCACCTGCAGTCGGAACAGTATCTTTCGGGCGACATCTCCTACGTATGGAACTGGTCGCGTTTCCGCGGCTCTCTGACCGGCTACTGGACCAAGACCTTCAACGGCATGGAGTACACGCTCTACTACGATGACGAGCTCTCGACCAACTCCACCTGCATCATGACCGACCTTGACCGCCAGTACACAGGCGTGGAGCTCGGTCTGGCTTACCAGATCACACCTTCGCTGACCCTGTCGGCCGTGGGCACCTACTCGAAAGCGCAGTACAAGAATCGTCCGACGGCGAACCGCTCCTACGAGAACGGTCTTTATCCCGACACCGAAGCCACCGTATATCTGAAAAACTACTATCTTGGCGGCGCACCGCAGCAGGCGTACAGCATAGGTCTGGACTGGGCGGCTCCCGGCATGTGGTTCTTCGGCATCAACGGCTCCTGGATGGGCGACGGCTACATGTTCCTCTCGCCGATGCGCCACATCAAGATGGACGGCATAGTATCGGCCGGCGACACCGAGGAGGCTATCATGCACAAGCTGAAAGAGATCACCCGTCAGGACAAGCTGAACAACGCCTTCGTGCTCAACGCCTCGATAGGCAAGGTGCTCTACACCAATTTCGGCTCGGTGAACTTCAACCTGAATGTGACCAACATCCTCAACAACCGCGACATAATGACATTCGGCCAGCAGCAGAACCGCTTCGACTACAAGACGTTCAATGTGGACAAGTGGGCGAACCGCATCACCTATGCGCAGGGTATCAAGATATATTTCAACGTCGGCATCCGCTTCTAAGGGAGCAGTCCTAAAAAGCCGAACAGGATTCACAAACAAGTACAAACAAGACATACACCATATATGAATTCCATCAACAAGTATCTCAGCATCGCTTCCCTGGCACTGCTTGCAGGCGCAAGCCTGAGCTCGTGTCAAAACGATTTTGACCTTCCCCCTCTGCCGGAGCCGGAGGCCACCCTCAAGGCGAACACGACCATAGAGGAGCTCAAGGCCCGCTACTGGAAGGACGACCTGAACTATTACGAGACCGTCGGCAAGACCGACGCCGGCGAGGATGTGATCATCCACGGCCGTGTGGTATCGTCGGACGCCACGGGCAACATCTACAAGTCGCTCGTGATACAGGATGAGACAGGCGCACTCACCTTCTCGATCAACGCCACGGGCATGAACAACACGTACCGTGTGGGTCAGGAACTCGTGATCAACCTCACCGACCTGGGCTTTGGCAAATATGCCGGTCTGCAGCAGGTGGGCGGCTACGGCGAGTTCAACGGCACCCCGCAGGTATCGTTCATGGACTATAATCTCTTCCAGGAGCACACAGAGCTCAACAAGTTCCCCGATCCGCAGGTCACCTACGTGAAGCCCGACGCAGCGAAGCCGGCCGACACCATGTATGCCATGGAGATCGATCTGGGCAACCTTCCCTCGCAGCCCGCGGGTGTGCGCCAGTATCAGAGCCAGCTCGTGATGCTTCGCGGCGTGCACTTCGAGGAGGGCGGCAAGGCCACATTCTCTGAGGCCGACGCCACCACGAACCGCACCCTGCTCGACTCGAAGGGGAACTCCATCATAGTGCGCAACTCGAACTACTCATCGTTCCGCTCGCAGATGCTTCCCGCCGGCACAGGCGATGTGCTCGGTATCCTCTCTTACTTCAACGGCACATGGCAGCTTCTGCTCCGTTCGGCCGAGGACTGCATGTTCGACTCCAAGGGCCAGAAGAGCGATCCCTACACCGTTGCTGAGGCTATCGAGGCCCAGGGTCAGGGCAAGACCGGATGGGTAAGCGGCTACATCGTGGGCAGCGTCAAGGCCGGTGTGACCGACATCGACTCCAACGACAAGATCATCTGGAGCGCCGACGCCGAGATGGACAACACTCTCGTGATCGGCCCCACAGCAGACTGCAAGGACTACAAGGAGTGTCTGGTAGCCGTGCTGCCCCAGGGCTCTGACTTCCGCAAATACGGCAATCTGGCCGACAACCCCGGCAACTACGGCAAGAAGATCCTCGTCACAGGTCAGTTCGACTCTTATCTGGGCACCAACGGCCTTCTGAACAACGGCGGCACGACCTCCGACTATGAGATCGAGGGCACCACACGCCCCACTGAGACCGGACTGGCTGAGCTCGACGAGAACTTCAACGCCTCCACTTCAATCCCGCAGGGCTGGACAAACCTCAAGGTCGAGGGCAACAAGGCATGGTATGTGACTACCTTCTCGAGCAACAATTACGCCGCCATGACCGGCTACAAGGGCACAGCTCCCTTCGACTCATGGCTGATCACCCCGGCTCTGGATGTGGCTCAGATGAAGGAGAAAGTATTCTCGTTTGAGACTCAGGTCAACGGCTACGGCTCCACAACCTCGCAATTCGAGGTCTATGTGATGACAAGCGCCGACCCGACCAGCGCCACCATGACGAAGCTGAATCCCGAGATAGCCACAGCACCCGCCAGCGGCTACTCAAGCTGGGTCAAGTCAGGCAGTCTCGACCTGAGCTCCTTCAGCGGTGTGATCTACATCGGCTTCCGCTACAAAGCCACCTCCGACGCCAACTACGCCACATGGTGTGTGGACAACGTACTGGCCGGCAAGAGTGTATCGACAGGCGGCGGTGACAATCCGGGCGGCGGCGACAACCCCGGCGGCACAGGCGAAGGCTCCGAGGATACTCCCTATGATGTGGCTTACGTGATCTCAAGCACCACGGACGCTACCGGCGTATGGATCGAGGGTTATGTCGTAGGCTGGATCAACGGCATGACATGGGCTACCGGCGCCAACTTCAACAACACTCCCGCCGAGGACTTCAAGAACACGAACTTCATACTCGGCGCCACAGCCGACGCCGCCAGCACATCCGTATCGGTGCCCTGCGCTATCCCGGCAGGCGACCTGCGCGACAAGCTCGGCCTTGGCAAGAACCCCGGCATCTATCTGAAGCACGTGAAGGTGAAAGGCGACATCACCCGCTACTTCGCTACCCGCGGTATCAAGAATATCAGCGAGTACAAAGTGATTGAATAAACTATCCCGAGCCGGGAGGCGTTTTCTCTCAGGAGGAAGGTTTCCCGACCGCTCACCCCACAAGGCGCGGCTCCTTCTCTGCCACGGGACGCCGCGCCTCTTTTCAAACTTACTCACTCAGGCAGGCCCCGCCGACCGGGCGAATACCCTGCCTCACTACCCCTGAAAATCTTACAGCAATGATCAGACGCATACTCCTGACGGCAGCGCTCCTTCTTGGCATCGCGACGGCGACCGAAGCGGCCGTGCCGTCGAACTACTACGCCCGCATGGACGGCAAGAAGAAAGAGGCCCTCAAAAACGCCGCGTGCGAAGTGATAAGGCCTCACACCGTGGTCACCTACAACTCGCTCTTCCCGCAGCAATTCCCCAAGACGGATGTATATCCGGAGCTTTACGACGGCAACCGCCGCTGGTGGGAGATGTATTCCGACATTGTGTTTCTGGTTCGCGACGGCTGGCGGGGCATGAACCGTGAGCACTCGCTGCCCAAATCGTGGTGGGGAGGCGAGCAGAACGACGCCTACACGGACCTGAACCATCTGTATCCGTCGGAAAGCGACGCCAACATGGCCAAGAGCAACTACCCTCTCGGCGAAGTGCAGACACCGAATTTCGACAACGGTGTGAGCAAGGTCGGCTACGCATATTCGGGCCAGGGCGGAGGCGCCTCGCAGGTGTTTGAGCCCGCCGACGAATACAAGGGCGACTTCGCGCGCACTTACTTCTACATGGCCACCTGCTATCAGGACTTTACGTGGAAATACACCTACATGCTCCAGAACGGCACCTACCCCACGCTCAAGCCGTGGGCCTACGAGATGCTCCTGGACTGGGCACGCAAGGACCCGGTAAGCCAGAAGGAGATTGACCGCAACGAAGCGGTGTATCTGATCCAGGGCAACCGCAACCCGTATATCGACTTCCCTGAGCTGGCCGAGTATATCTGGGGCACACGCACCACCGAGACTTTCTACATCAAGGAGCAGGGCGGAAGCGTCACACCGCCTATCACCGGCAAGCCGGAGCTCTTCGCGCCCATCGACGGCTCGTCGCTCGACTTCGGCGAAGTGGCCGTGGGCAAGAGCCAGGATGTGGAGCTGCTCGTCAACGGCGTGAACATGCGCTCGTCGCTGTCTGTGCGCGTCACCGGCACAGATCGCAAGATGTTCACCCTCCCCACCCTCCAGGGCAACCAGATACCCGCCTCGCAGATCAATTCCGAGGGGGGCTACAAGTTGACCGTGCGCTATTCGCCCACAGCCACCGGCGAGCACACCGCAGCCATCACGCTCTACGACGGCGGCTTCCCCGACGGGACCACCTTCAACGTCTCGATCCACGGCCAGGCCTTCCCCGTGCCGGAGCTGACAGCACCCGTGGCTACTCCGGCCACCGACATCACCGACAACCAGTATCTGGCCAACTGGAACATGCCGCCGGAAGGGGAAGTGGCCGACTACTGGATTGTGAACCGCACACGCTACGTGCCGGGCAATACAGTGACCACACGTCTTGTGGCCGAGACCAACTGCCTGGAGATCGACGGACGCGAACCGGGCGTGGCCGAGAGCTACACGGTGCAGAGCGTGCGTCTGGGCTTCGAATCGCCCGAGTCGAACATGATCATGGTGAACAGCACCGGCCTCAGCGGCGTCCGCGAGGCGCTCCCTCTCGGCGTGGCTTACGTCGAGGGCGGCATACGTATCGTGCTGGGTTCGCCCGACGCCGACAACGCTGAGTGGCGCCACACTAACCTGCGCGTCTACGACCTGAGCGGACGCACCGTGGCTACGATGGCCGCGGTCTACGGCGGTGAGATAATCACTCTGGCTCCCGGCGCCTACATAGTGACCACCGACCAGAACCGCGCTCCCCAAACCGTGATGGTTCGATAAGAGCCGCGACGCGACGCGTCAGCGAAAACCAGCCAAGACCCCATCCTGCAAAATTTGCAGGATAGGGTCTTGATCATTGCTAAGGCCCTGTGCCTTAAAGTTTTTAATAGGGGTAGGAAGCGAGCACAAGGTCGCGGATAGCTGCCGCTAACTCCGCCGGCTTCTTGTTCTCTTCTGTCAGCGACTGCCAGGGGATCGGCTTGTGGAAGATGATGGTGAACTCTTTGCCGCGGGCTTTGCAGAGCTCGCCGGGAAGCAGCACTTGCTCTATGTTGATGCCGATACGGAGCCGCCGCCGCCAGCGCGCGGTGTTGTAGAAGCGGTTCGTGTTGCGCCCCACGAATGTGACGGGCACTATGTCGCGGCGGTTTTCTATCGCTTTGGCTACGAACGATTTCTGCCACATCAGGTCGGCTATGCGTCCGCCTTTCCCCTTGCGCGAGCAGAGCCCGGCGGGGAAGATGAGCATCTGTTTGTCGTCTGAAGCGTAGGCGTCGTTCAGGGCGCGCGAGGCGGAGCGGGCCTGGCGTCCGAGCTTGTTGACGGAGAGGAAGACTTTCCGCAGCGGGCGGACGTTGAGCAGCAGGTCGTTGACGGGGAAGCGGAGCCGCTCGTCGCCGTAGATCTCGCCCAGAACGGCTATGAGTGTGATGCCGTCCAGGCCACCGAGCGGGTGATTGGAGGCGAAGATGAGCCTGCCGTCGGCGGGGATATTCTCGCGTCCTTTCACGTTTACTTTGATCTGAAGGTCGTCCAGGGCCGCCCGGGCGAACTCGGAGCCCTCCTTGGGATAAGTGCGCTCCAGGATGCCGTTGAGGTCGTCCTGATGCACGAGCCGCTCCAGCCCGCGCACAAGCGCGCGGGGCACGAAGCGCCGTTTTGCGGGCGAAAGCCGCTCTCTCACAATGGCCTGCAGGTCTATGCGCAGGGGTTTGTCGTCGTTTGCCATGAGTGCAAAAGTACCGATAAATCCTCATTATTCAAAAAAAATAGGTAACTTTGCACTTTAAACCGCAGCTGCGGTTCAAGTCGCCGCGCATGTAAGAGCCCGTTGCACAAAATTTGTTAACGGCAGGGCGGCGAGTTTTCGAGGAAATTTCCCCGAGTTGAAGAAGGAGCGATGCGGGCATCGTGACTGATGAAACTCGAAGAAATTCACCGGAAAGGTGCCGAACCGAAAGAAATTTAAACTAAAATCAGAGTCTGTTCTGAAAATTTGTAAAACGTACTTAAGCAAAGAAGAGATGCAAAAAAAGCAAAAGGACTCGCATCAGCACGCCAGATTCGGTGCTGTGGCTCAATCACATAGCCCGCTATGCCCAATCGCTCACAACACCGAATCTGACGCACTGCTGCGACCCTGACGTTAACAAATTTTGTGCAACGGACTCTAAGCTTACAGATATTCCCATGAACTACAAAAGGACACTTATAACCACGGCACTCCCCTACGCCAACGGGCCTGTGCACATCGGCCATCTCGCCGGCGTCTACGTGCCGGCCGACATCTACGCACGTTTCAAACGCCTCAAGGGCGAGGAGGTGCTGCTCATAGGCGGCTCCGACGAGCACGGCGTGCCTATCACAATCAAGGCCAAGAAGGAGGGTGTGACGCCTCAGGATATCGTGGACCGCTACCACAACATCATCAAGGAGTCGTTCCGCGAGCTCGGCATCTCGTTCGACATCTACAGCCGCACCACTTCGCAGATACACACCGAGACCGCCACTGAGTTCTTCAAGACGCTCTACGACAAGGGCGAATTTGTAGAGAAGACCTCGATGCAGCTCTACGACGAGGAGGCCAACCAGTTCCTGGCAGACCGCTATGTGACCGGCACCTGCCCTCACTGCGGGGCCGAGGGCGCTTACGGCGACCAGTGCGAGAAGTGCGGCACGTCGCTCAACGCCACCGACCTTATCAACCCGCGCTCGGCCATCACAGGCAATGTCCCGGTGCTCCGCGAGACGAAGCACTGGTATCTGCCGCTCGACAAGTGGCAGGGTTTCCTGAGCGACTGGATACTCAACGGCCACAAAGAGTGGCGCCCCAACGTCTACGGCCAGTGCAAATCGTGGCTCGAGATGGGGCTGCAGCCCCGCGCCGTGAGCCGCGACCTCGACTGGGGCGTGCCTCTGCCTATCGAGGGCACCGAGGGCAAGGTGATGTACGTATGGTTCGACGCCCCGATCGGATATATCTCCAACACCCGCGAGCTGCTTCCCGACAGCTGGGAGAAATGGTGGAAGGATCCCGAGACCCGAATGATACATTTCATCGGCAAGGACAATATAGTGTTCCACTGCATCGTATTCCCGGCCATGCTGAAGGCCGAGGGGAGCTACAACCTCCCCGACAATGTGCCAGCCAACGAATTCATGAACCTGGAGGACAACAAGATATCCACCTCGAAAAACTGGGCCGTCTGGCTGCACGAGTATCTCCGCGAGCTCCCGGGCAAGCAGGACGCCCTGCGCTATGTGCTCACTGCCAACGCGCCTGAGACCAAGGACAACAATTTCACCTGGAAAGATTTCCAGACCCACAATAATTCGGAGCTTGTGGCCATTCTGGGTAACTTCGTGAACCGCGCAATTGTGCTCGACGCCAAGTTCTTCAACTCTGTGGTGCCCGCCACCGGCGAGCTCACCGACACCGAGACCGGTCTCTGGAAGGAGATAGCCGCCCTCAAGGATTCCCTCACCGACAAACTGGAGAATTTCCACTTCCGCGACGCACTAAAGGACGCCATGGATATGGCCCGCGCCGGCAACCGCTATCTGCAGGAGACGGAGCCCTGGAAGATTGCCAAGACCGACATGGTCCGCACCGCCACCGTTCTCAACACCGCGCTTCAGCTCTGCGCCGTGCTCTCCATAGCTTTCGAGCCGTTCATGCCGTTCATGAGCGCGAAGCTGCAGAAGGCTCTCGTCCTTAAGGACGCCACCTGGGATATGCTCGGAGCCACCGACCTGCTCCCGGCCGGCGAGAAGATCAACGACCCGGGTCTCCTCTTTGAGAAAGTTGAGGACTCTGTGGTCGAGGCCCAGATCCGGAAGCTGAAAGAGGCTCAGAAGAAGAATGTGATCGACGCCTGGAAAGCTCCCGCTCAGAAGGAGGAGACAGCCTTCGAGGATTTCGAGAAGCTCGACATACGCATCGGAAAGGTGCTGGAGTGCGCCAAGGTGAAGAAAGCCGACAAGCTGCTCAGCTTCAAGATCGACGACGGTATGGGCGGCCGCACCATCGTGAGCGGTATAGCCAAATATTATAAGCCCGAGGAGCTGGTGGGCAAGACCGTCTGCTTCATAGCCAACTTCCCGCCGCGCAAGCTGAAAGGTATCGAGAGCCGCGGTATGCTTCTCAGCGCTGAGAATCCCGACGGCTCGCTCACTCTCATCACTCCCGAAGGACCCCTCAAACCGGGCAGCTGCGTATGCTGAAATCGGGGTTCATACCCGGGAAAACGAACGGAAGCGACCGTATGCGCCTTCAGATGGCCTTCATAGGGTCGTGGATCGTCGTGGCCGCAGCTACGGTGCTCGCTTTCCGTATGCCCGTCGAGGCTGCGGGCTCGCAGAGACTCGACCATGTGGCCGGGTTTCTGGTGGGCTATGCCCTCTGCGCCGGAGCCGCCCTGCTGCTGGCCAGACTGCTGCTGCACCGGGTGTGGAGTCTTCGCCTGGGCTATCTGCTCTGCGCTTTCGCGGCGCTGACAGGACTCGGTATTGGACTCAACCTGTCGGGCTACTGCTCTTTCCCGGGCACATGGCTCGACCCTGACCTCGGCGACTGGACCGACGCCACTCGCGACTGGCTCTACGCCGAGGAATATATGGCCACGGGACAACTCTCGCCCTACGCGGCCAACGGATATATAGTGCTCTCCGGCACTCTGATGAAGATCTTCGGCTGCAATGTGGCTGTGCCGCTGCTGGCCAACCTGCTGTTCGCTTTCGGCACCGTGGCCGCCACAGGCTATCTCTGCGCCATATTCTTCCCCAGGCGGGCCAAAGAGGCCGCCTTCCGGGGCGCGCTGTCTGTGGCCTGCGTCGGCTCCCTGGCCTGGTACGGCTCCATATTTCAGAAGGATGCGGGCGTGGCGTTCGGCTTCGCGCTCTGCGGCATAGCGGCCGCCAAGCTGCTCAAGGAGCGTTTCGACACAGCGCTCGTGGTCTGCGGCGCGGCCGGCGGTCTGCTCCTGATGCTTCTGAAAGGCCCTATGGGATGGTTCCTCATTGTCGGTATCTGCGCCGTCTGCGCCCGGTTCTGCCGCAAGGCTCCGCAGCGATACCGCAGACTATACTGCTACGGCATCTACATGCTCCTCGTCAGCGCGGCTATAATAGCCGGAGGCCGCCACTGGAGGCAGAACGACCCGGTGGAACGTGTCGCCGGAGGTGCTCCCGCTGAGTTCGCCCAGGGCATGGCGGGCTACCAGACCGTGGAGCGCTACGCAGAGCTTATACCGGGCTATTTCCAGGCTCCCCCGGCCGAACGTATCGTCAAGATACCGCTCGCTGCCGCCGCTCAATATTTCCCGCCCTTCCCCTGGAACTATACGCGCGACACAAGCCTGGGCAAGTTCGTGTGGATAGCCCATATCAACTGGGCATGGTATCTGATCGGGGGCGCCGCTCTCGGCTATCTGATCCTCTGCGCCTTCCGCCGCCGCAAGGGGGGCGACATGGAGCGCTGGGCCATCTGGTTCGCGGTCTGCTACCTGGGCATGGCTTATTACTCCGGAGGCACCGTGGCGCGATATCTGCTCCCTCTGGTACCTCTGGCGGTCCCTATGGCGATGCAGTTTTCCCGGTGCGTGCGCGAGCGCCTCTTGAGCCGAAGGAAGGCTCTCGTCTACTGTGTAACTTACTGCGTGATGCTGGCCGCAGGGCTGGTGAGCGCATACGTATATTTGAAAGGATGATAATCAGCGTCATCACTCCCGTGAAGGATGATCCGGAAGGTCTCCGGAAGTCCGCTTCGAGCCTGCTGTCGCAGCGCGGAGTGGAGTTGGAACATATCATTGTCTCGGCCGGTCACGACCCGGAGCTGATCAGCTACGTGGAGGAATACGCACCCGGGGCCTCCTATCCGGTGAGACTGATCGAAGGTGGCTCCGACGGTGTCTACAAGGCCCTGAATCTGGGCATAGAGGCTGCCACGGGCGAGCTTGTGGCCACAATGCATGCCGGCGACCTCTGGCAGCGGTCCGACTCGCTCTCTATGCTTCACGACGCTCTCTCCAAGGCCGGAGCGGACCTCGCCTACGGCGACCTGCATTATGTCGACTCCCGCGGCAAACGTGTGCGCAACTATTGCGCGGCACGCTTCCGCACCGAGTCGCTCCTCGACGGCTTCATGCCGCCCCACCCCACCATACTGGCCCGCCGGGAGCTCTTCGCCACCGTGGGACTCTACGACCAGAACTACGGCATAGCCGGCGACTTCGATTGGCTTGTGCGCACCCTGCTCAAGGCGGGAGCCAAAAGCGTGTATGTGGCGTCGGACCTTGTGGCCATGCGCACCGGGGGGATATCGTGCAAATGGCGCAACAGGCTCTACTATACCCTGGGCGAGAAATATATGTCACTGCGCAACAACGGATACCGTGTGAGCCGTCTGCGGCTTCTGAAACGGTATCTGCGCCTCTTCGACCATCACTGACACACTCGGCACTATGGCTTCTATTCTTCAAAAGACAGCGGATTTCATGAGCGCTCTCGGCAAGTCGGCCGCGACCGTAGCCAAGGTGTGCATCCGTTCGCGTCGCCCGTCGAAAGCCGGGAAGCCCCAGGAACGCGAGCTTGTGATTCTCGGCAACGGCCCCTCGCTCAAGCAGACTATCGGCGAGCAGGGCGGTTTTTTGGCCGCCCGCGACCTCCTGGCCGTGAATTTCGCCGCCAATACGCCCGAATTTTTCGCCCTTAAGCCGAAGCATTATGTGCTCGCCGACCCGCATTTCTTCCGCGGCGCACAGACCGACAGCAATGTGGCCCGCCTCTGGGAGAATCTGCACCGAGCGGCCGACGGGATGACTCTACATGTACCGTGCCGCGAACGCCACAACCCGCTGCTCAAGGGCCTCAATGTGCGTTTCTTCAACCTCACGCCGGGCGAAGGGTTCCGCTGGCTGCGCCATGCGCTCTACGATGCCGGATTGGCCATGCCGCGCCCGCGCAACGTGCTCATAGCCTCCATCATGGTTGCCGTGCGTCTGGGCTACGGCAAGATATATCTGGCAGGAGCGGACCACTCCTGGAGCAAGACGCTCGATGTCGATGAGCAGAACCGTGTGGTGAGCGTGCAGCCGCATTTCTATTCCGACGGCAAGGAGGAACACGCGCGTGTGGCCGCCGAATATGCCGGCTACCGCCTCCACGACATACTGCGGAGCCTCTGTGTGGCGTTCGAATCGTATCATCTCATCGCGCCGTGGGCCCGGAAACGCGGCGTCGAGATTCTCAACATCACGCCGGGCTCCATGATCGATGCCTTCCCGCGTTTCACGCCGGAAAGCGGAGAATCTGCCGCAGCAGAAAAGCAGAGTTAACTTTAAAACGATAATAACTCAAATACTCAGAGATATGGATTTTTCAGAACTGAAAGACAAGGCCGGGGATCTCTTTGAGAAAGCTCAGGACTTCAAAGACAGCCCCAAAGGCCAGGAAATGATTGGCAAAGCCAAAGAGGTGATAAGCAAGAAAGAGGTGAAGGAAAAGCTCGGCGCTTTCGGCGACAAGGCCGAAGATCTCCTCGACATACTGAAGAAACACTGATTCACCGCAGCTTTCCGAAACCCGGCTTTGCTGTCGGGATTCGCAAAGCTCTCCCGGCGTCAGATTATAACTTAACTTACAGAATAAGATGAAATACACTTATATAGCCGCAGCAGCGGTAATGGCAGCCGTGCTGACTTCATGTGGCGGCAAATCGCAGGCCAACAAGGAACAGATTGAGAACGCCCGCCAGGAGGCAGCCGAGATGACCGAAGAATACCGCGGTTCAATAAAGGTTGTCGACCTGCCCGACACAAGCTCGCAGAAGGTGCAGAACCTCGACGAAGGCACTACTGAGATCATCGTCTCGGAAGCCCCCGCTCCCGAGGCCGCCGAAAAAACAGCCCCCGAAAGCAAGAAAGCTCCCGAGGGCAAGTAATATCCTTATGTTGGCGACCTAATCCCCTATCGCGGAGATGCACCTCCGGTGCTCCCTCGTCCCGGGAATTCCGCCTCAGAGTGCGCGACGGTATATCTCGGCGCAGTCATTCATCGACAGCGGCACATACGCTCCGAGTGTGTCGCCTATGTTGCCATGGAGCGACTCCGTGAGCGCAGCTATATCGGGCTCGCGTCCGATCAGCTCACGGATAGATGTGACCATGCCGAGTTCTTTATAGAATCCGAGAAGTCGCGCTATGCCTTCCTTGCACACCCCGGCTGCCGTCTTGTCCGCGGCGTCCACTCCCATCACTTTAGTGGCGAACTGCTCCACCTTGCCGGGATTCTTCTCGGCCACGAAGCTCATCCAGGCCGGTATCATCACAGCGAGACCGGCTCCGTGAGCCACATCGTAGAAGGCCGAAAGCTCGTGCTCCAGGCGGTGCGATGCCCAGTCCTCAACCTTGCCGCAGCCGCAGAGACCGTTGTGGGCGAGTGTGCCGGCCCACATCACATTGGCGCGGGCCTGATAATTGTCGGGGTTGCCCGTAAGGGTTCTGGCCTCGGCTATGACAGCCCGCATGACACCTTCGGCCACAGAGTCGGTGACCGCGCAGTCAGGCGTGTTGGAGAAATAGCGCTCGAAGATATGTGCGAGCATATCCACAATGCCGCAGGCCGTCTGGAACCACGGAAGCGTCAGTGTCAGCTCCGGATTCATCACTGCGAAACGCGGACGTAGCACCATGGGATAGCGCACCGATATTTTGTGGCGTCCAAGCTCATCTATCTTGGTGATCACCGAGTTGCCGCTCCCCTCGCTGCCTGCTGCCGGGATGGTGAGCACCACACCGACGGGAAGAGCCGTCGAAGGCACCGCCTTGTTGCTGTAGAAATCCCAAAAATCGCCGTCGTAGGGGACGCCGAGAGCTATAGCCTTGGCTGTGTCGACTACACTGCCTCCGCCTACCGCAAGCATGAAATCCACTTTCTCACGCCGGGCAAGCTCTATGCCGGTGTAGACGGGCTCCGCCATAGGGTTGGGAGCTATACCTTTCAGCTCTGTGAACTCAATGCCCGCTGCCGTGAGACTCTCGCGGACCTCGGAGAGCAGACCGCTCTTCTCGGCATGGCTGCCGCCGCTGACTATCATCACCTTGCGGCCGCCGTATTTGCACGTAAGCTCGCCTGTGCGGATCTGTGTGCCGCGGCCGAATACGAATTCTGTGGGTGAATAGAACACGAAATTATCCATGGTATCTCTGTGTGTGCTTCTGGTTGTGTGATATTACTATCGGTTGTAATATTACGTTCGGTTGTGATTATTCAGTGTAAAAGGGATTCTCTTGTCAGGCAGATGCGCGTCAGGCTTTGAAGGCTTCGGAAGCCGCCTTGGCTATAGCTTTCATGCGCTCGGGATCGGGGTCGGAAATCTTGTGAGAGAAGTTCATGTCGCCCTCAGTCTGCATAGGCACAAGGTGGATATGCGCATGAGGCACTTCCAGACCGATCACCGCCACACCGACCTTGCGACAGTCTATGGTATCCTTCAGAGCTTTGGCCACCCGCTTGGCGAAGATCATCATGCGGGAAAGCTCCTCGTCGGAGAGCGAGAAGATATAATCCTCCTCACGTTTCGGCACCACGAGCGTATGGCCCCAGTTCACCGGGTTGATGTCGAGGAAAGCGAAGAACTCATCGTTCTCGGCCACCTTGTAGCAGGGTATCTCGCCCGCTATTATTCTGCTGAAAATAGTCATAAGGCACTCGGTTTTCAGATTTCAATTTTCACAATCTCGAAGTTCATCACACCCGCCGGAGCCTTGATGGGCACAACCTCGCCGATCTTGTGGCCTAAAAGGCCCTGAGCTATCGGTGTGTTGCTGGCTATCTTGTGCTCGCGGAGATTAGCCTCGTTCTCGGTGACGATCGTATATTTCATAGTCATGCCATTGGCTGTATTCTTGATAGTCACAGTGTTGAGAAGCTGCACAATCTCTGTGTTGAGCTTGGAATCGTCGATGATACGGGCCGAAGCGATGATCTCCTTGGTCTGGGCGATCTTCATCTCCAGAAGACCCTGAGCCTCCTTGGCTGCATCGTATTCGGCATTTTCGGAGAGGTCGCCTTTGTCGCGGGCCTCGGCTATGGCGTGCTTGATTGCGGGACGCTGAGCTTCAAGCTCCGCGAGCTCCTTCATTTTCTTGTCGTAGCCTTCCTTTGTAAGGTAAACTGCCATGATATTTAGCGTTTTAAAAGTTATAAGTAAGTCGAAGAAATTAGCTTATAGAAATTTTGATCGGATTTTGATATGATTTTTTATTGAGCGAAGGAGCTTAGCGTGTTCTAAGCAACTGAACGAAAGCGAAAAAAAGCACTCAAAAGGCTTCAAAATTTCATAAGCAGTTACTTGACTTACGGTTAAAGTTAATATTATCTAATTTCCGAGAATTACTTATATAAATAGTAAAAAAGTGAAAGAATCTTTTCTCCCTTCATGGGGAAAGACTCTTCCTGAGCCGCCGGCTCCCGGCCGTAGCGGACCTAACATTCCATTCACGGGACCATCCCCCTTCCGGAGGAATCACCCATCCCGGGACGCCGGCTCTCAGCCGTCGCGAACCTGGGCTTCATCTTCGCGGGTCCTTCCCTGCGGAAAGTCCCTTCTGAATTTTGTGCAAAGATAGCAAATAATTTCCACAATTCAAAATCCCCGCCATTTCCCAAATCTCCCGCCATTCCCCTAATCTCCTTATTGGCCCTATTCTTCCTCATGATCCCTTCCGGCCCCGCTCCAACCCCGTTCGCCGCTGCGCGAATTCCGGGATTTGGGTGCGCACAAACGGGGTAAATGAGGCTTCAGGCCTTGATTTTCGTCTGTTTTTCGCCTAAATACTTGACAAAGGGGGTGTTGATGTATTATCTTTGCAGTCGGTTTGCTCCGCGGCGCTCGCGAAACGCCGTAGCAACTGTCAGAAATGAAAAAGACAAAGGAGGTAAAAATATCCTATCTGGCGGCGCATCTGACCACAATCGTGAGTGTGACTCTGCTTCTGCTGCTCGTTGGCGCCATAGGTATCCTTGGCGTGGCGGCCCGCAATGCGGCGCGGCAGATCCGCGAACAACAGCAGGTGAATATTGTGATGGCCGACAGTGTGTCCGACGGCATGGCGCAGGCTGTGTCGCGCCGGATCGCGTCGTGCCCGTTCGTCCTCGACTGCAGGGTCGTCACCAAAGCCGAGGCACTCGCCGACTGGAATGAGCAGACGGGCGAGGACCTCGAGGCTGTGGCCGGCTACAATTTCCTTTCGCCTGAGATAGAATTCCGTCTCAAAGAGGAGTACGGCTCGGCTCAGCAGCTCAAGAAAGTCGAGAAAGAGCTTAAGGCACTGCCGGGTGTCGCCGAGGTGATCCCGCCCGACCCGCAGACGGTCTCGGGCATGAACAGCTTCTTCGGCCACGCCTTCCTCGTGCTCGGCATCACGGCTCTTGTGATGATCCTCATATCCTTTGTGCTGATCAACAACACCGTGCTCCTAACCATCTACTCGCGGCGATTCACCATACACACCATGCAGCTTGTCGGCGCCACCGACGGCTTCATTCGCCGCCCCTTCATTCGCAACAATCTGCTTTCGGCGCTCATAGCGGCCACTCTCGCTTCCGGAATCATAGCCGCGGTGCTCTACCTGCTGAAGGAGAACGAATTTCCGGAGCTGTTCACTTATGTGGACACGGCCGGTATCCTGATCGTAGTCGGCGCGCTCTACATCTGCGGCCTGCTGGTATGCGGTCTCTCGGCCTGGATCTCCACCACCCGATTCCTGCGCCGCGATTACGATGACCTTTTCCGATAACTCACACTTTTCAAACACCGATAAAATCCGTCGCGGCCCCGCTCCTCTTCAGGGCAGCCGCAACGCCACTCTAAACCGATGAACAATAACCCTTCTAAAAAACAGGATCAGGCCGACCTCGGTCTCGTTGCCGAGACTCCGGACCGGAAGCCTTTCGTGAAGAAAAATTTCCTCTATATGGGCATCTCGCTGCTCCTGATTGTGGTCGGATTCCTGCTGATGACCGGCTCGGCCAACAATGACCCGGCGCATTTCAACGAGGATATCTACAGCTTCCGCCGCATCGTGCTCGGCCCGGGACTCGCTTTCCTCGGCTTTGTGGCCATGGCTTTCGCTATCATCTACACTCCGAAAATCAAGAAGTAACTCATGGATTGGCTGTCAGCTCTCATATTAGGTATAGTGCAGGGCGCCACGGAGTATCTGCCCGTGAGCTCGAGCGGACATCTGGCTATCTTCCGCGATCTGCTCGGTGTAGACCTCCCCGCGGACCAGGCTCTCCAGTTCGATATCATAGTGCATTTCGCTACCGTGCTGAGCACTATCGTGATACTGCTTCCTCTCTTCAAGCGGCTCGTCAAAGCTTTCTTCTCCATGCGCAACACCGAAGACTCGCGCTATGTGTGGAAGATACTCCTCAGCTGCATACCGGTCGGCATTGTCGGCCTCTTCTTCAAGGATACAGTTGAAGAAGTGTTTGGCGAGGGACTCACTGTGGTGGGCATCTGCCTCAACGCCACAGCCTGTCTGCTTGCGTTCGCTTATTTCTCGAGCTTCAACCGCTCCACAGGCAAGGTGAAACCCGACACAGCCGGGCATAAGATAAGCTGGGTCGATGCCTTCGTGATCGGCTGCGGACAGGCACTCGCCGTGCTGCCCGGCCTCAGCCGCTCAGGCACCACCATAGCCACAGGCATACTGCTCGGCGACCGTCGCAGCGAAGTGGCCCAGTTCTCCTTCATCATGGTGATTCTCCCCATCATAGGCGAGACGCTGCTCGACCTGGCCAAGATGATATCGCCTGCCGCCGGCGCCACAGCCGGAGCAGGCGTCGGCGCCACAGCCATGATCATAGGCTTTGTGGCCGCATTCCTCGTGGGCTGCGCCGCCTGCAAATGGATGATTGCGCTCGTGAAGAAAGGCAAACTGATCTGGTTCGCCGTCTACTGTCTCATAATCGGAATCGTTTGCATCTTAGCCGCCTGATGACAATGCAGCCCGACAGAAAACTCGACTTTGTGAGCGGCGAAGTGTTCGCCGTCGACAAACCGCTGCGGTGGACCTCCTTCGACGCCGTGAAACGTCTGCGCGGAGCCATACAGCGCCGCCTCGGTGTGCGCAAGTTCAAGGTAGGCCACGCCGGGACGCTCGACCCTTTGGCCACCGGTGTGCTGATTATCTGCACCGGAAAAGCCACCAAGCTGATCGATGAGCTTCAGTCAGGCGAGAAAGAATATATAGCCACTTTGAAGCTCGGCGCCACAACCCCGAGCTTCGATCTGGAGACGGAGATCGACTCCCGCCGTCCCTGGCAGCATATCACCGAAGAGCAGGTTCGGGAAGCCCTGGGCCGTTTCCGAGGACAGATCCTTCAGGTTCCTCCCGTCTATTCCGCCGTAAAGATCGACGGCAAACGGGCCTACAAATTCGCCCGCAAAGGCAAAGAGGTGGAGCTCAAATCTAAAGCGGTGAGCATCCCCGAGATAGAACTTATCTCCTTCGCTGCACCCGAAGCCACAATAAGAGTGGTCTGCAGCAAAGGCACATATATCCGCGCTCTCGCCCGCGACATTGGCGAGGACCTCGGCTGCGGCGCTCATCTCACAGCCCTACGCCGCATCCGCGTCGGCCGCTTCTCTGCCCCCGAATCCTCCGCCGAAGGCATGGGTCAGGCGCTGAGTATCGACGAGGCGCTCGAGATCATCGGCTCAGCCGAGCTTTCCCTGCCCGACGAATGGCTCGCGGAGCATCCTCTGCCGGAAAAGAGGCCCGCAGACCGTCCTCAGCCGGAAAAAAGGGAGGAGTCCAAAATGCATATTTTGGACTCCTGAAAGCCACCGGCCCGCAGACCGCCCTCTGCCGGAAACAGATGATGATCCTGGACGCGGCGACGGCACGTACTGTTAAAAAAACTAAATTCAAGACATCTCATAATATTACCGTAGACCTGTAAAAAGTCACATGAAATTATCAAACTTCAAATTCAAGTTGCCTGAAGAGCTCATAGCCCAGTATCCTTCCAAGCATCGCGACGAGTGTCGCCTGATGGTTGTTCACGCGCAAACAGGGGAGATCGAGCATCTTCAATTCAAAGATATTCTGAATTATTTTGACGATGGCGACGTGATGGTCTTTAATAATACGCGCGTTTTCCCGGCCAAGGTGCTCGGTTCCAAGGAAAAAACCGGCGCCCGCATCGAAGTGTTCCTTCTCCGTGAGCTCAACAGCGACAATAAGTTCTGGGACGTGCTCGTGGAGCCGGCACGCAAAATCCGCATTGGCAACAAGCTTTACTTCGGCGAGGACGAGTCCATGGTAGCCGAAGTAATCGACAATACGACAGCGCGCGGACGCACTCTCCGCTTCCTCTACGACGGCCCGCACGACGAGTTCAAGGCCGCTCTCTACGCCCTGGGCCAGACTCCCCTCCCCGACTATATAAAGCGCGATCCGGAGCCTGAGGACGAGGAGCGCTATCAGTGCATATTCGCCGAGAAAGAGGGAGCTGTTGTGGCCCCGGCCGCCGGTCTGCATTTCAGCCGCGAGCTGCTCAAACGCCTTGAGATAAAGGGCGTTACGAGTGCTTTCCTCACTCTCCACTCCGGCTGCGGCAACTTCCGAGACATCGATGTGGAGGACCTCACCAAGCACCGTATGGACTCCGAGGATATGGAGGTGACGGGCGAGCTTGTGGATACCGTCAACGCAGCCAAAGACCGTGGCTCCAATGTCTGCGCCGTGGGTACCGATGTGCTGCGTGGTCTTGCAAGCTCAGTCTGCATGGAAGGTCATCTGATGCCGTTCAAGGGTTGGACCAACAAATTTATCTTCCCTCCCTACGAGTTTTCGGTGTGCACTCATATGGTCACCAACTTCCACATGCCTTACAGCACGATGCTTATGATGGTTGCAGCATTCGGAGGCTATGACCTGATCATGAGCGCCTACGATGAGGCGGTGAAGAAAAAATACGCATTCGGAGCTTACGGCGACGCGATGCTGATAGTCCGCTAACCCCCGATACCTTCTTCGCAGCTCCGGTTGCGCCGGGAATGTAGCAAGCCTCCGGTTGTGCCGGGAAATTTTAGATTAATTAACAGAAAATTATGATCCTGAAAATAAGCGGAATAGGAATTGCCCTTTTGAGCGCCTTCACAGTGTTCACAGCTGAGGGCAGCGACTTCATCGACACGAGTATGCCCGACAAACTGATAACATACGGTGTCAGAGTGGGTTTGAACACATCGAACCAGACCTCGCCCTCGAAGAGCGTCAACCTCGACAGTTGGGGCACGGGCTTCGACGCCGGAGTGGTTGTGGACCTGAATTTCCGCGATTTCTTTGCCATACAGCCGGGATTCTTCTTCGAGAGCCGGAGCCATACACCCGCAGCTACTGGTTCAACATACCGCTGCTGGCCTCGTTTCGCATCAATCCGGCCAACTCGCTGAAGGTGAGCATCGATGCCGGTCCGCAGTTCGGCTTCGGTATAGGCGGCTCCGACAAGGGAACCTTCGAGAACGAAACCGGCCTCACAATCCCTTACGATGACGGATATTTCGACATCCGCAAAAAATTTGTGCTCAGCTTCAAAATGGGCGCCGGAATCAGATATGCCGACCATTACTATTTCGGCATTCATTATCAGGCCGGTACGGGCGATGTCTACAAAAACGGCATCGAGGGCGGAAACCATAAAGCCTGGACCTTCACGCTCGGCTACGATTTCTGACCCCGCAGCTGCCGAGTGTCGAGCGTCGAGCGTCGAGTGTCGCTAAGGGTTGCCTATGCGGAGGATTTTTGTTATCTTTGCATTTCCACGGCGAGGGAGACCGTCGACCGATCAGGCATGATGTCGATCAGGGTATAGGCCCAACAGACCGGATGCCGTTCAGGCCGGATGCCACCAGACGCCGACAAACTCTGAGAGAGACTATGAAAATTGGAGATACAGTAAGATTTCTTAACGATGTGGGCGGAGGCAAAGTGAGCCGTATCGACGGCCAGATAGCTTACGTCACCGACGCCGACGGCTTCGAGACACCGATGATGATCAAGGAGCTCGTGGTGGTGCTTCCGGCCGGCCACAAGAGCGCCGAGGATTACGGCAACTCGGCCCGGCTGATGTTTGACCAGAAAGCTGTGGATGCCGTCAAAGCGCGCGAACGCGAAGAGCGCGAGGCCGCCAAGCTGACCAAGGAGATAGCCGCCACGGTCGAAGAGCCGGCGCCTCTCCCGGTGGAAGAGACAGCCCACGGCGAGAAGATCAACGCTGTGCTCGCTTTCGAACCTTCGGACATAAAGAAGCTCGGCACAGCGGATTTCGCCGCCGTGCTCGTGAACGATTCCAACTATTTCCTCAAATTCACATACCTGACCCGCGGCCACGACGAGCGTGGTTGGAGTGTGGCTTACGAGGGCGAGGTGGAGCCGAATATGCTTGTGGATCTGGCCAACTACACCAAAGAGGAGCTCCCTCGGCTGGAGCAGATAGCCGTGCAGATGGTAGCCTACAAGAAGGATAAAGCGTTCACGCTCAAAGCCCCGATGAGTGTGAAGCTGCGCCCCGACCTCACCAAGTTCTATAAGTTCCACTGCTTCCGGCCCGGCATATATTTCGACTCCCCTGTGCTGGAATTTCCGCTTGTGCGCGACGATCTGCCGGTGGGCGAGCCGCGCATAGAGCCGAAGCGACTGGCCGAAGCCACAGGCGCCGATGTGAGTCAGCTCCGAGAGAAATACCGCAACGACAATGCCCGCAGCCGTAAGGAAACAGGCCACGGCCGCAGCCACGGCAAGCAGGCCGACGACAGCGCCAACCCGAACAAACTCCTGCCTCTCATCGAGGTGGACCTTCATATAGGCGAGCTTGTGGACACCACAGCCGGCATGGACTCAGCCGCAATGCTCGAGCTGCAGCTCGACACGGCCATGAGCACCATGAAGGAGAATGCCCGACGCATAGGCCAGAAAATAGTCTTCATCCACGGCAAGGGCGACGGTGTGCTCCGCAACCGTCTCTGGCAGCGACTGCGCCGCGAATATCCGAAAGCCGACCTGCAGGACGCCTCATTCCGCGAATACGGATTCGGCGCCACGCTCGTCACAATACACTGAGCCATGAAGATGCCCGACGAATGGTGGACCTCGCCCACGCAGAGCGAGGAGACAGGCCGACCGGTGATGGTGACCGGCCGCGACGGTATGGACGAGGTGATAGCCTCGGGCAAATACTGCGACCGAGTGGAGATCACCTGGCTTTACGAAGCCGCCCCCGACGGCATGCCTTCGGAGGAGACAGCCGCGCTGATGGAGAAGGTTGACGACGCCCTGCGCGACGCTCTGAAGAAGGAAAAAGCGTGTGTGCTCACCGGTATCTACACCGGCGACGGGGAGCGCAACTGGATCGTCTACACCAAGAACACGCGCATATTCAATTCGGTGCTCAACCGGGCGCTTGCCCCCTTCGAGTTGCTCCCGCTCCGGCTCTACGCCGAGAAAGACCCCGAATGGGAAGAGTACCGCCAGATGCGCGATATGACATACATAGCCCCGGGCGACGACTGACCCCGGCTCCCGCAGCCACTCGGTTTGCGGCCCTCTACTCTCCAGCCCTCGGCCTATCGGCTACTTGAGCCTCAGCCGCTCCGGTTAATCGGAATTAAAAAAGATTACACTCTGATATTCAACAGTTTAGAAATAATTAAATCTCAATATCCATGTATAACATATCCCAACGAGTACAAAGTCTGCAACCATCGGCCACACTGGCCATGTCGCAAAAGAGCGCCGAGCTGCGGGCCGCAGGCGTCGATGTGATCAACATGAGCATCGGAGAGCCCGATTTCAACACTCCCGAGCATATCAAGGAGGCGGCCAAACGTGCCATCGACGAGAACTACACTCACTATGCACCAGTGCCCGGCTACCTGTCGCTGCGCAAAGTGATCTGCGAGAATCTGAAGCGCAACAGCGGCATGGAGTTCACGCCCGAGCAGATAGTGGTCGGCAACGGCGCCAAGCATGAACTCGCCAATGTGGTGATGTCGCTCATCAACCCCGGCGACGAGGTGCTTATCCCCGTTCCCGCCTGGGTGAGCTATGTAGAGATTGTCAAGATAGCCTGCGGTGTTCCCGTCACAGTCTTCACCGGCATCGACAACGACTTCAAGATACAGCCCGAGGCCCTGCGCGCCGCCCTGACGCCCCGCACACGTCTGCTCATGCTCAACTCGCCTTCGAACCCGACCGGCTCGATCTATTCAGCCGAGGAGCTCGAGGCCCTCGCGGCCGTGCTCCGCGACTTCCCTGACGTAGTGGTGCTCTCCGACGAGATCTACGAGCATATAGTATTCGACGGCAAGAAGGTGTCGAGCATCTATCATTGCGAAGGGATGAAGGACCGCACCGTGATCATCAACGGTGTCTCCAAGGCATATGCCATGACCGGATGGCGAATCGGATACACAGCGGCTCCTACGGCCATTACCAAGGCCGTCAGCAAGCTCCAGGGCCAGTATACGTCGGGAGTCTCATCCATAGCCATGAAGGCCGCAGAAGCCGCCTATGACGGCCCTCAGGAGTGTGTGGAGACCATGCGCCGCGAGTTTGAGCGCCGCCGCGATCTGGTGCTCGAATTAGCCGCACAGATACCCGGCTGGAAGATCAACCGTCCCGAAGGCGCCTTCTACCTCTTCCCCGACATATCGCAGCTTCTCGGCAAGCGCTTCGGCGACCGCGAGATCCGCGACGACAACGACTACGCCATGTATCTGCTCGAGGAGGCACATGTGGCCACAGTGAAAGGCTCGGCCTTCTCCGCGCCCGGGTATATCCGCCTGAGCTACGCCACATCCGAGGACAATATCCGCGAGGCTATGCGCCGCATCCGCGTGGCCACAGAAGCGCTGAAATAAGCTCAGCGGCACAGAGCCGAATTTGACAATCCGCCATATACAATACCGGACGCACGGCATGAGCCTTGCGTCCGTATATTTTTGAGGTCCGGATAGGGAGGGCGCCCCGGGTTAGACGGTGTAGAAGGAGTTGCGGACTTTGCGGCGGATCAGGAGGATGGCGAAGAGGGAGATGAGGGCGGTGAGCAGCAGGCCGGTGCCGAGAGCGAGCCAGGGCTGTGCGGGTGCCACGCCCATAGCCCGGAACTTCATCAGGTACAGGTTGCGGAAGAGGAACATGGCGGCGGCGGAAAGCAGATACGAGACGGACGTCACGGTGATGACAAGGCGTCCATAGGGGCGGGCCACATCCTTGAGGCTCACACCGAGCATGATGAGCGAGTGCATCTTGCGGGCGTTCTTCTGTATGAGCAGCGATATGGTGAGCAGCAGTATGAAGAAGCTCAGCAGGGTGATTACCACACCGACGGAGAGGATCACTACCGTGATGACGTTGACCAGATACGATGCGGTGGAATTCCCTTTGTCGCCGGCTATCTCGTAGTCGTGGGCATCCATATACTGCTTTATCTTCACGTCGCCGGGCGAGGATATGTCGAGTATCAGGCGCGACGATTCCTGGGGCTTGCCGGAGCCGTAGGTGCGGTTGCTCCACTCCATGAATTCCTCTGGCACAAGGATAGTGTTGAGGCGGTTGGAGTAGCCCACGATGCGTCCCTGCAGGTCCACGCGGGGACGGCCGTCGTCAGGACGTATGGAGATGCCGAGCGGCACACTCGAGAGGGTGTTTTCCGACAGCTGCGGCATGCCGACGGTGCCTGAGAAGCCGAAGTTATAGAGGCTCAGGTAGTCTTTGGATATGATGATAGGGACGGTCCTGTCGCCCGGTTTGAAGCTCCAGTCGGCATCCTTGACGTCGATGAAGTCGGAGGGTATCGACTCGAAGAAGAGGTAAGTGGACATGTTGCGGCCCGAGGCGCCCATGGAGGCGTAGAGGCGGTAGTCAGCCGAAGTGAAGCGGCCGACGCGGCGGACCCAGGGCTGCGATTCGAGGTCGGCGATCTCCTTCTGCGAGAAGCCCACGGAGCGGTTGCCCCAGGTGGTACCCGAAGTCACCTTCTTGTTTATGACCATATAATCCTTGCGGATGAAGCTGTCCTCATCTTCCCAGATAGGACGGGCGTCCTCGAAGAACTGGAGGCCGAGGATCACGATGGCCAGACCGGCTATATTGGCGAGCAGGAATCCTGCCAGCTGAGTGTTGGATATATTCTTGCGGAGAAGTTTCCAGATAATCTTTTTCATAGCTTGAGAAGTGTGTCGACAGGTATGCCGATGCGGTTGCCGACCGAGGTGGCTATCACGGCGGCGCCCTGGCTGCGGGCCTCCTCCATGATTATGGAGGCCGCTATGCGGTTATTTTGCTCGTCGAGGTGGCTGACCGGTTCGTCGATAATGAGGAAGGAGAAAGGCTGGCAGACGCAGCGTATGATAGCGACACGCTGCTGCTGGCCGATCGACATGCGTCCTACCGGATAATCGGCGCGGGAATCGATGCCGAGTTCCTTGAGCCAGTGCAGGATCTTATCGTCCGCCACATGGCCGGTGAGAGAGTTTTTCAGCCGTATGTTCTGCAGGGCTGTGAGCTCCGGGAAGAGGTCGAGTTCCTGCGGTAGATAAGCGAGCTGAGTGCGGCGCAGCTCCTGCCACTCTTCGGGGCGGAGCGAGCCTATGTCAGTCCCGTTGAAGAGTATCTCGCCCTCGTAGTCGCGGCGGTTGCCGTAGATATAGGCGCAGAGCGACGATTTGCCGGTGCCGCTGGCGGCCTCGATCACATAGTTGTGGCCGCGGCTGAAGGAGACGTCCTTCTTCCAGATCTCCGACGGGGGTATCTGCTCGTTGACAAAGACACGCGGGAGCGTCCGCTTCAGGGAAATTGTATCTATCTGCATATTAAAAAGGGTAAGGGCCGGAGCGCCGCTTTCGGCACACCGGTCCCTTCGATATGATATTAGTAAGCTACGGAGTCTACCACTGCATACTCGGCGTATTCGTCGTAGTACACGTTGGTGTCGTAATCGTAGTAGCTGTTTTTAGTCATGATTGTGGTGCTCTCGTAGAAGCGCTCGGTGGCGTCGTCGAGACGATCGGCGTTCTCAGCTATCTTAAGCAGTGTCTTGATCGGGTCTTTCACATTCCAGACAGCGCGGAGCACGGGAGCGCCGTTCTCGGATTTGAGCATCACAGCCAGGGTGCCGAGCTTGGCATCCTCGCCGGAGAGACCGGCTTCTTTGGCGAAAGCGGTGAAGTCAAACACACCGCCGGCCACACATCCGTCGATCTCGGAAGCAAACGAGGGAGCCGACGTGGCCGAGGGGCCGTTCTTCTCTGTGATACGCAGCACATTGCCGCTTGTCTTGGCCTCCATGTCGCGTGATGTTCCTGCAAGCATCTGGCCGAAGGTGGTAGCGCTTTCGTTGTCGGTGCAGGTCAGCATCATGGCCAGGGTGTTGGGACCTGCGTTCAGGCTGCCCACAAGGCCGGCTGTGCCGTCGATACCGGAAAGAATCTGATGTATTTCGGGATCCATGGCGCCGAACTGACCGGCGAAGTCAAGCACTGCGGAGATAGTCTTGGAAGTGAGTGCCACGCCAGCGCAGTAAACGGGATCGGGCACGCCTGCATACTTGAGGTCGGAAGCCTTGATGGTGCCTAAAGGTATGTTGCTCTTGGCGGGCTGCAGTTTCGAGTCGAGGAACATGGCCTCAGCCTCCATGCCGTCGGCAGTGAGGCGGAACTGACCCGATACATAGTTTACGTCCTCGATGACGAGGCCGAGGGCTGCGAGAGCCTGATCGTAATCGCTGTCGTCGACAATTGATTTGAGCTTCTTGAGGTTGACAAGACCGTAGAAGAGAGGCTTATCCTCTATGATCTTCTTGGCCAGGCCGCTTGTCTTTTCGTTCTTGACAAACGATTCGTCGCCCAGGTCGAGGAGTTTCTTCACATCATCGGCATCGGCCACGAATTCACCCTTGTCCATATCCATGCAGAAGAAGATGAAGTCGTCCTTGAGGATAGCCTTGGCATCTTTCAATTCGAGCATCTCAACGCCGTCTTCCTTAGTGATATCGGCATCGTTCTCCTCAGCGAATTTTTTGAACTTGCCCGCATCGTCGAGAGCGGCCACAATCCAGAAGTCGTGACCGTCGATGAAAGCAACGGCATCTTTGGTGAACATATCGACGTCGGGCATCTTCTCCTCGAGTTCGCTGATATCGGCGCCGGCCTCTTCGAGCATCGACTTCATCGGGTCGTTGATCTTGTTCTTTTCGATACCAAGCTGCTGGAGAGTCTCGGTGCAGTTACCATAGAGGATAACGGGTGCGTCGGCGGGGACAACCGACAGCACATCGCCTTGCTTCTTTCCGCCGCACGATGTCAGAGCGGGCACCAGCACGAGGGCCACTGCGAGCAGCGAGATAAGTTTAAATTTTTTAAGCATAAGAAATGTTTAATGTGAATATTGATATTGGTTTGATTACCTCTTATTTACCGCCGCCTCCGGACTCTTGGTCGGCTCGCGGAGCAGATTCCGCAGAGGGTTCGCTGCGTGGATACGGAAGCGGAGCATCACACTTTTGCCCTGCGGCACAAGGGTGATAAGCGAGTAGGCGCCTTCGCCCCACTTGCCGGGGTTGAGGAGATGCAGGTTGGCGGCCACGCCGGCAACAGAGCCGGTCAGCTCCTTGGCGAACTGCGGGAGAGCCTGAAGCGGTGCGGTGCCGGATGTACCGGCGAGCGCCACATTGCCCTCTTTGCAGAGCCGGAGCCCGCGCACAGGCGCCGCGAGGGCGAGCAGAGGCTGAAGAGCGGTGGCCGAAGCGCCGGGAGCTGTCTCCACGGCGAGTTTCGTAGTGTTGCCGGAGCCGAGGCATACGGCCGCCGTGCCGTCGATGGCGCGGAGCGAGGCGGCGAGGTCATCGGGTATACCGGCGCCGACTATAGCTGTGACCTTCTCCACAAACGCGGGCGGCAATGCGAGGGCGGCGTAGCGGTCGCCCCCTTTGAAGGAGACGCTCTGAAGCACCTTGGCACTCACCTTCCCGGCGGGGAGGTTGAACCCGCAGGGGACGAACTCCTGATCGAGCACCGAGGTCTCGAGCGTGAGGTCGGCATCGGATACGTCGGCCTGCAGGCGCATGAACGAGGGCGAGGAATAGAGGGTGGCCATGCCTATGGTAGCATATCCGGCGTAATCTCCTACGGAGGACACAAGGCGCCCCAGTGTGCCGAGAGCAGAGGATATCTTGGCGTACATGAGCAGCGCCGGAGCATCGGCGGCGGCGAGTTCAGAGGCGGCTTTGCGTGTGGAGGCGTCCTCGAGATAGCTCTCTTCGCGCTCCATGGCGGCGAACTCCACCACCTCGCGAAGGGCAGGCTCGGCGCGCATGGTCTCAGGGTCGAGGCAGAGCCACAGCTGCCTGCCGCGGCGCAGGAAACCGCCCTGACCGTCGGGGAGCGTATAGATGGTGATCGTGCCCGGGTCGCGGTCGTCCATGCCGGCATCGGAGAGCGCCTTCTTCACATCGGCGTAGGGGGCCTCGTGGGAAGTGGCTTTCAGCTCCTTGGCCAGGGCGTCGAACTTGGCATCGTCGGCTATTCCGGCCGTGAGCCAGAGCTTGTCGTTGTAGACGAAGAAGACCATGCGCTCCGAGGTGCAGAACGCGGCTGATAGGATAGCGTTAACAGACTTCTGCGCGTCGTGGCGGGCAGCGAACTGAGTCAGCTCCGGGCAGCAGGTGATCTTTCCGCCCTGCTCGCGGGCGTCGACAAGACTCAGAAGCTGATCCGTGGCGATGCAACCCGCGGCTGCGGAGCGCGCCGGGACGGTGGCGAGCAGATCGGCCGCCGAGGGGACCTTATCCTCATCTTTGCTGCACGAGGCCGCGAGCTGCAGGAACAGCACCGCGATCACGGCGATCGCTATGATATGTTTCGTCAGTTTCATTTAAGTAAATTTTAAGGGCTCAGGTGCGGCCCGGCGGGTTAATTGAACGTGACGTCGAAGCATTTGCCCGACGAATTTTCGATCGTGCCGGTGGAGCCGTTGCGGCGGATTGTGGCGAGCCAGGATCTGTCGTTGGGGCTGTAAAGTGTGTAGGTGTCATTGGAATAGTCCACCTCCATGGGGAGACGGTTACCGGCCGGCTGATTGGGGAAATAGAAGAATGTGCCGTCGGAATTGTCGACAAGCAGGGCGTGGGTGGTCATGCCGCCGCCCTTGATGGTGATCTTCTGTCCGGAGTAACTGCCGGGAGAGGTGCTGCGCGAGCCGGGGCGTAGTCTGAGTGTGACCCGCTTCTTCTTCTTGCCCCACACGCCGGTAAAGTTGTAGCCGTCGTCGGTGTGCATCTGCAGATGCGAGAGCGAGCTGCCGCTGCCAAGGTCGAGGCGCAGCATGCCGTCGTTGGTGAAGGTGCCTGAAGCCGGGAGCTTTATGTCGTAGAGGATATTCCAGAATGTACCGCTCACCTTCCCGTCGGCGATCGTGATATCGAGCGAGTACGGGAATGTGTCGATTGTGCCCACACCGTAGAACGGACCGTCGCCTTTCCGGTTCTGCTGCGGGGCGTCGGCCGGTATATCTTTAAACTCCGCGTCGGGAGCATCGGAGCTTCCGCGCTCGCGGGCAGAGCGGTCATCGGCATCGGGGTCGTCGGAATCCTCATCGGCGTCGCGGTCGCGGTCACGAGAGCGGCCGCGGGAGTCGGAAAAATGCTCTTTCAGCTTGTCGCAACTCTGTAGAGTGCCTGCAAAGGTGAGCAGGCAGGCGACCAAGACCATATAACTGCGTATCTTCATATCTTTTGAATAGTAAGTAACTGTGAATCAAATTATCCCGCGGAAGGTCCTTTATTCGCGGTAATAGACCCTCTTGACACGGGGCGAGACGGAGGTCAGCACCTCGTAGGGGATAGTGTCGAGTATGTCGGCCAGCTCCTGCACGGGGATATTGGGGCCGAAGATCTCCACCGAGTCGCCGGGCTTGCAGTCTATGCCGGTGACATCGATCATGCAGGCGTCCATGCAGATATTGCCTATGGTGGGCGCCGCCTGACCGTTCACGAGCACACGGCTGTGGCCGTTGCCGAAATGTCGGTTCATGCCGTCGGCATATCCGATAGGTATGGTGGCTATGCGCGAGTCGCGCGTGAGTACGCCGCGGCGGCCGTAGCCTATCGTCTCGCCGGCCTTGCGCTCCTTGACGGCTATCACCACAGTGCGCAGTGTCGAGACAGTCTCAAGCGGTTTCTCCATCTCGGGAGGCAGGGTGTTGACACCGTAGAGCCCTATGCCGAGTCGGGCGAAGTCGTAGTGATGCTCGGGGAACCGCAGGATACCGGCCGAGTTGAGTATGTGGCGCTTGATCGGCTTGGGATAGTGCGCCAGGATATAGCCGGTGTAACGCTCGAAACGGTCGAGCTGCAGCTCGGTGTATTCGTTCATGTCGGGGCAGTCGGCGGTGGCCAGATGCGAGAACATGGTGGCGGGACGTATGGCGTCGGTCTCTTTGAGGCGCTCCACGAGCTGCGGGAGCTCATCTTCGTTGAAGCCCATGCGGTGCATGCCGGTGTCGAGCTTGATATGCACGGGGTAATCGCGCAGGCCGTTCTTGCGGGCCTCGCGGATCACATCGGCGAGCATGTCGAAACAGTAGATCTCGGGCTCGAGACGGTTCTCGAACATAGCCTTGTAATTCACCACCTTGGGGTTCATGACCATGATAGGCATGGTGATACCGGCTCGGCGTAGGTCGATGCCTTCATCGAGCACGGCCACAGCCAGATAGGCGGCGCCGTGGTCCTGGAGTGTCTTGGCTATCTCGTAGCTTCCGGCGCCGTAGCCCGACGCCTTGACCATGGCCACAAGGCCGCATCCGGCGGGGAGGAACGAGCGGAAGTAGTTGAAATTCTTGACTATAGCATCGAGGTTCACCTCGAGCACTGTCTCGTGGGTACGAGCCTCGAGGTTCTCTCTCAGGGCTGCGAAGCCTGACTCGGCCGACCCTTTGAGCAGTATCAGCTCGCGCGAGAAATCGGAGGTGGAGACCTGAGCCATCATCTCCTCGACGGTGGGAAAGAAGAGCGACCCGGCGGGAAATGCGGAGCTGTGGGCCTGCAGCGCCTTGCCTATGCCGATGAAGCGGTCTATGCCTGCCCCTTTGGCGAGGGCGGCTATCTCTTCGTAGAGGTCGCCGGTCTCGGTCTCGGCCGACTCGTGGTGCAGATCGCTCAGGATCAGTGTGCGGGTCATGCCGCCGTCGGTGGGGCGGCGTTTCATGAAGTCGAGAGCGGTGCGCAGCGAGGCCAGGTCGGAGGTAAATTCGTCGGATATGAGCTGGCAGCCGTTCACACCGTCGGCCACGTTGAGACGCGTGCTCACGGGCTTTAGGTCTTTGAGGCGCCATGATATGAGGCCGGGCTCTTTGCCGAGCAGGAGCATCACGGCGATAGCCTCGATGCAGTCCTCTATGTCGTGGGGCGACGTGAACGGCACAAAGGCTGTCTCGGCGGCTCGGGGTCCGACACGGTAGCTGATGAGGGTGCCTCCGGGGGCGGCCTCTGTGCTCTCCACGAACAGGTCGGCTTCGCGGTCGGTGCGCGAGATACGTATCAGCTTGGTGTCGGGGGATATCTTCTCGGCCACGGAGGCGGCGTAGGCCGAGAGCCCGTCGTCGGCGTTGTAGACGAGCGCTTTGGCTCCGGCGGCTATCAGGGCTTTCTCGCGGGCTTTCTCCTCGCGCGAGGTGAATCCGTCGTCGTGCTCGGCGCCTATGTTGGTGATCACCGCTATGTCGGGACGTATGATCTCTGAGAGGCGGCGCATCTCGCCGGGACGCGAAATGCCGGCCTCGATGAGCGCCGTCTGTGTGCCGGCATCGATGCGGGCCAGCGACAGGGGCACGCCTATCTGCGAGTTAAAACTGCGCGGACTGCGGCTCACCTGCTGCAGCGGCTCAAGGGCCTGGAAGAGGTACTCTTTCAGGGTGGTCTTGCCCTGGCTGCCGGTGATGGCCACGACTGTGGCGGCGCTGCGTCCGCGGGCTTCGCCGCCGAGCTTCTGGAGCGCCTCAAGCACGTCGTCCACGACTATGAAGTTGCACTCTTTCCACTCCTCGGGGGCGGCTTCGGGCGAGGGGAACGGGAGCCGGCTCACCACAAAATTGCGCACCCCCTCGCTGCGCATAGCCTCAAGGAAGCGGTGGCCGTCGTTGGTGCGGGTGCTCAGTGCGAAAAACAATGCTGAAGATGGCTCCGTGGTCAGTGATCGCGAATCTGTAAGCAGTTCGCGGACAGGAGCCTGGGGGGAGGGAAGTATGTGTCGGCCGCCTAACAGACCGGCGAGCTCACTAATATTCCGATTCATAATTGCAAAGATATATAATTCATCCGACTTGGCAAAAAGAATCTGCCTCGCGGCCGATTTCCTGCCTTCATTTTTCTGCCGGAATTCGCTTTGAAGTGAGATTAGGGTCTTTAAGGACTTCATAGCCCTTAGGGAGCTTACCCGGCAGCTTGCGCCCTTGGCAGCAAGGGTCAGAATTCGGAGAAGAATTTCGGACGGATAAGCAGCCCGACGCGGATGCGGTTGTGCCACTGATTGTAGTCGAGCAGGTTCTCCCCGTAGCCGTTGTACCAATCTATGAAGAAGTACTGGTTGGCCTGTTTCCACGGGCGCCAGAAGAGCTGTGCCGAGATGTTGAACGACATGTGCCAGGTCTTGCGTTTGGTCAGGTGTAAGGCGCCGCCCCATTTCTTGTCGCGCGAGGTGACCTGAAAGCCGCCGGAGAATAGACCGGTGTATTTCAGGATGTCGCGGTTGTTCTCGCCGTCGACGATCGGAATCCAGAACTTGCCGTCGACAGCAAGCATGTCGTCGATCATAATTATGGTGCCCAGGGTGATTCGATTCCAGGAGCGCGAGGCGGTGGAGTCGCGGCCGTTGCTCATGTGCTCTAACATCAGAGTGGCTTTGCCTATATAGCGGTCTTTCGAGAAGAGCGGCTTGCTGACACCGATGCCGGGATTAAAGGTGAAATCGTGCATCGGCATGGAGTTCTTGAACACATCCCACATCACCTGCTGCGTGAAGGCCAGGAAGAGGAAGGTGTGGCCGGGGAGCGTGGATTTGGTGAGCCTCTGCGCTATCGAGACCTGGAATTTCACATCGGAATTGTTCTTGGTGATCTTGTGGAACGGGTCGGTGCCAACGGCGAAGTAATTGTCGTGGAAGAGTGTGAAATAGGGGGTGTTGTCGAACTCCATGCGCAGGGAATCCGTTAGCGATTTGTCGTTGCCCATGATCTGGGCGAAGGCGGCGAAGCATCCGGATGCCGCGATCAGCAGCACGGCGAACGCCGCGAGTCTCAGTCTTGATGATATGTCGGATTCTCTTCTCATCATTTCTATCCGCGCAAAGATACGAATAAATCCGCACTCCGAGGGTTTGCGGAGCACGGATTTATTGTTCTATTTATCCGATTTAGTGCGCAAATATGGTCGAATACACCGCATGGCGCCGATCGGGGGGTTCCGGACGGTGGATTACTTGAGTGTGCCGTTCTCGGCCTCCTGAATCATCTGCTGGCTTGCATAGATGTAGACCTCGACGCGACGGTTCTGTGCGCGGCCGGCCTCGGTGTCGTTGCTTGCCACATAATCGGCCATGGGGACGCCCTGGGCCTCGATACGAGTGCCTGCCACACCGCTGTTGACGAGATAGGTCTTCACGGCGTCGGCACGGTTGGTGGATACTTTCTCATTCACAGCGTAGCCGCCTGTATTGTCGGTATAGCCGATCACTTTGACGTCGGTGAGGGGATTCTGCTTCAGCGATACGGCGAAGTTGGAAAGCTCTGACTGAGCGCTGTTGTTGAGCGTCCACTTGCCTGTGGGGAAGAGGATACCGCCGGGGAAGGTGACCTTGATGGCCTGCAGTCCGTTGGAGTCGGTGGTCTGCTCTACCTGAGCGTCCTTGAGCTGCGCCTCGAGCTGCTTCTGCTGCTTGTCCATCTTGTTGCCAATGAGAGCGCCAACACCTGCACCTACGACTGAACCTACGCCTGCGCCGATGGCAGCTCCTTTGCCGCCGCCGATCAGTGCGCCGATACCTGCGCCTACACCGGCGCCGCCGCCACCGCCGATCAGCGCGCCTTTGCCTGTCTTACTCATGTTGCAGCCGCCCAGTACGAGAGTGGCCGAAAGCCCTAAAGCTACGAAAATTTTGCTGAATTTCATTGTGATATATGTTTTAGTTATGTTTGTCTGTTGGTGCCGGGAATTCCCCCGGTATATTATACAACAGATGAAACGCCATTACGGTTTTCGGGCTTTCTTACCCCCCGTCTGATTTGGCAGAAAAAGGTCGGGAACTCATGAAGAAATCCGGTCCCCAACCTCTTTATCTTTCAGTTATGATATTCATTCTTTATCGGCGAAGACGCTCACCGGCAACTGCTGTGGCGAGTTTCTTGCTCTTCTTGTCGCCTTTCTTGCGAGTAAGAATCTTGTAGGCGATCGGTGTAGCGAAGAACAGCGAGCAGAATGTACCGATTGCCACACCGAAGATCATGGCGAAGGTGAACGAACGGATCACATCGCCGCCGAGGATGAAGATGCAGAGCAGCACGAGCAGTGTCGATACTGATGTCATCACCGTACGGGTCAGTGTGGCGTTAAGCGCATTGTTGAATACCGTCTTTTTGTCCTCCTTCGGGAAGTTGCGCAAGGTCTCGCGCACACGGTCGAATACCACCACGGTATCGTTGATCTGATAACCGATGATTGTCAGCACGGCCGCTATGAACGACTGGTCCACCTCCATAGAGAACGGGAAGAAGCCCCAGCATACCGAATAGAACGCTATGATCATGAACGCGGTCAGTGCCACGGCCGATACGGCGCCCACTGAGAAGGCCACGTTGCGGAATCGGATCAGGATGTAGAGGAACATGCAGACTACAGCGAGAAGCACTGCGTAGACGGCGCCTTCACGCATATCGTTGGCCACCGACGGTCCCACTTTCTCGATCGATACGATACCAGTCGTCTCGTTGCTTACGCGGAAATCGTCCTCGGGAAGCACCTTGCCGTCTTTGCCGGTAAGCTCTTTCTGCAGACCCTTGTAGAGCAGACCTGCAATCTCTTCCTCCACATCCTCACCGTCGTCGGCGATCTTGTAGTTGGTCGAGATACGCACCTTCTGATCGTTGTCCACGTTGATCACACTCAGCGCCACTGGCTCGGAGATGCCGGCCTTGGTGGCTGCATCCTGAAGCACCTTGCCCAGATTCTGTTTGATAGTCTCGGTGTCGACACTCTTCTGGAATGCCACCACATAGTTGCGGCCGCCGGAGAAGTCGATACCCTGGTTAAGTCCGCGCACGAAGAGCGATGCGACACCGCAGACAATCAGGATGCCCCAGACGATGAACGCTTTCTTCGAAGCGCCTATGAAATTGAATTCCTTCTTCGATGTGAACTTGCGCGAAATCGGTGTTGTGAACGTCATGTTCTGGTTGCGGCCCTTCGCTGTGAGCCACTCGAAACCGATGCGGGTCAGGAAGATCGCGGTGAAGAACGAGCATACAAGACCTATGATCAGTGTGGTGGCGAAGCCCTTGATAGGACCTGAACCGAACACGAGCAGGATCACACCGGTGATAATCGATGTGAGGTTACCGTCGAAGATAGCCGAGAAGGCGTTGCTGTAACCGTCGGCGATTGCCGAGCGCAGCTTCTTGCCGGCGCGTAGCTCCTCTTTCGTGCGTTCAAAGATAAGCACGTTGGCATCCACCGCCATACCCATGGCCAGCACGATACCGGCGATACCGGACAGTGTCAGCACGGCCTGAAGCGACGCCAGGATACCGAACGTAAAGTACAGGTTGAGCATGATTCCCACATTGGCCACCAGACCCGGTATGATACCGTAGAAGGCCACCATGAAGACCATCAGCAGCACGAGTGCCACTATAAACGATACGAAGCCTTTCTGGATTGCCTGCGCACCCAGCGACGGGCCGATAACCTGAGAACTTACCACACGCACTTTGGCATCCATCTTACCCGACTTGAGCAGGTTGGCCAGATCGTTGGCCTCCTCGGGAGTGAAGTTACCTGTGATCTCCGAGTTGCCGCCGGTGATCTGGGCGTTGACTGTAGGATAGGAATAAACATTGTCGTCGAGCACAATGGCTATCGAACGGCCTATGTTGTCTTTCGTCACAATGGCCCACTCCTGTGCGCCCTTGTCGCTCATGCGCATGTTCACCACATTACCGCGCATATTGTCGTGCTCCGAGTTCGCCGATGTCACGGCATCGCCCTCCAGACGGGGCTCACCCTTCAGGGCCACAAGCTCGAAGATCGAGTTCTTGCTTCCCTTCTGGTTCTTGCCCTGGAACTCGCGGTCTGTAGCCTTGTTGCTCCAGCGCAGCTTCAGGTCGGCGGGAAGGATCTCGCGGGCCAGGTCGCTGTTGATTATGGCGTTCACAGCCGCTGTATCGGAGCGCTGCACATAGCCTACAACCGGGCCGCCGCCCTGCGCCACAAAGTAGTTGCTCAGAGTCTTCTTGCCGCCGTTGGCTGCCGCATACTGGGAGTCGAGGGCCTGGATGTCGGTGTTGATCTCGTCCAGATTGTATACCTCGTAGAACTCCAGATTGGCGCTCGACTGCAGAAAGTGTGTCATCTGCTCGGGTTCCTTCACGCCCGGAAGCTCCAGCAGGATCTGACCGCGCTTGCCGTCGATCTTCTGGATATTGGGCGAGGATACACCGAATTTATCGATACGGTTGCGGAACACGTTGAACGCGTCGTCAACCTGACGGTCTATCTGCTGGTTGAGCAGATCCACGACCTGTGCGTTGGTCGATTTCTTATTGATCTTCTCCAGGAACTCGCCGTTGCGCTGGAAAAGCTCCGCCATCTTACCCTCGGGGAACTGATTGGCGAATTCTGTCATGAACTTGGCTTCCGAAGGCTTCACCGAGCTCTTGAACTCGCCGTCGGGAAGCACTGCCTTGATGGCGGCGTTCACTTTCTCAAGCTGTTCGGGCTTGGCAAACCTGCGGAGCATGTCGGTCACAGGCACCTCGAGCACCAGATTCATACCGCCCTTCAGGTCGAGACCTAAGCCGATCTCCATCTTCTTTACCTGGGCATAAGTGTAGCCGAGATAGACGTTCTCCTGGTCCAGTGAGTCCACAAACGCCTTCCTCGAATCTTTGTACAATTTGTTAGTAGTGTCGGAAGTCTTCGACATTGCTATGGCATACTCATCCGCCTCCTTCTCATATCGCTTCGTGATGAACGAGAACGAAATGTAGAATGCACAGATAAGGATCAGCAAGACAGCTATCGTTCCGATAAAACCCTTGTTTTGCAT